>CAZZAW010000042.1:3409-14724 GCA_964652405.1 uncultured Ramlibacter sp. | reverse complement strand
GGCCGAGCTGGGCCGCCTGGTGGCGGGGTGGCCCGTGGCGGTGGACAGCCTGACCCTGCTGGGCCACGGCATGGGCGGGCTGGTGCTGCGCAGCGCCGCCCACCAGGCGCAGCGCAGCGCGATGGCCTGGCCGGCGCTGCTGCGCCAGATGGCGTTCCTGGGTACGCCGCACCATGGCGCGATGCTGGAGCGCGAGGGGCAATGGTTGCAGGCCGCCCTGGGCATGAGCCCTTACCTCGCGCCGCTGGGACGGCTGGCGGCCCGGCGCAGCGAGGGCATCGAGGACTTCGCGCATGGCAACCTGCTGGACGAGGACTGGGCCGCCGGCGCGCCGCGCGACGCGCGTCCTGCGCTGCCGTTGCCGGTGGGCGTGGACTGCTTCGCGATCGCCGGCGCGGTCTCCGAAGGGGCCTCGGGCGACGGCCTGGTGCCGGTGGCGAGTGCGCTGGGGCGGCACCCGGTGGCCGTGCGCGACCTGCAGATCCCGCCGCCGCACCACGGGGTCGCGCAGGGCGTGAACCATGCAGCGCTGCTGCGCGACGAGGCCGTGCACCAGAAATTGAGGCAGTGGCTGGCCCGAACTCATCCATAGGACAAACAGGCCTGGCGGGCCCTGCCAAAGGGTGTTTGGAAAGAGCGACAAAACGGCGCAAAGCAAGCACTGGCGCGGCTTTGCGGGGAGGTGCCCTGAGCTAAACTGGCCCGCGCATCCGCTTGGAGAAACCATGAAGAAACATCCGCTCCGGCCCCTGGTGGCCGCCCTGGCTTCCGCCTGCCTGCTGCCCACGCTGGCCCTGGCGCAGACCAACCAGACGCCCCAGACCCCGCAGTCGGCGCAGACGCCGCAGCAGCAGCCGCCACAGCCGGTGAACCAGGCCATCAACCCGGCCGAACTTCCGCTCACGCAGCCGCTGGGCCTGCCGCCGCTGCCGGACCCGGCCGCGAGCCGCCGGGTGGAAGAGCCCAAGACCATCGAGTTCCGCGCCACCGCGGGCATCGAGCGCGACGACAACGTGCTGCGCGGGCCTTCCGGCACGGAGCGCTCCGACGAGATCGGCGTGTTCGGCGTCGGCGTGCGCGTGGCGCCCCGCCTCGGGCAACAGCGCATCGTGCTGGACGCCGAGGCCACGACCTTCCGCCACAGCGACCTGTCCAACCTGGACTACAGCACGCTGAACTACTCGCTGGTGTGGAACTGGCGCTTCAGCAACGCTTTCGAAGGCGTGGCCAGCGCCGACCGGCGCCAGTACCGCGACGTGGGCGGCACCTCGGTGGTGGCCCTGGGCGACATCAGCCGCCGCACCGAGCGCAACGAGCTGATCGAAGGCGGCTACCGGCTGGACGGCGCCTGGCGCGTCCTGGCCGGCGTGCAGCAGCAGACCTCGCGCAGCAGCGACCCGCGCAGCCTGGACGCCTTCCCGCAGGTGCGCAGCGTGCGCCTGGGCACCAGCTACGACTTCGCGTCCGGCTCGGCCATCACGGCGCGCGTGCGCCGCGGCGAGGGCGAATACACCGGCTTCCCCGGCATCGGCGACTTCGAGGACAACGAGGTCGAGGTCGCCCTGCGCTGGCTGGCCACGGTCAAGACCGCGGTGGATGCGCGCCTGGCCTACCTGGACCGCTCGCATGACCGCGACACGCGCCGCGACTTCAACGGGCTGGTGGGCTTTGCCCACGTGAGCTGGGAAGCCACCCCGAAGATCCGCCTGGTGACCGGCGTCTCGCGCGACCTGGGCAGCTACGTGTTCGGCACGGGCGGCCACGTCGAGAGCAGCCGCGTGTTCCTGGGCCCGGTCTACCGCGTGACCGAGCGCATCGCCGTGAACGCCCGCTACGAGCGCGAGACCCGCGACTGGGTGGACGCGGCCGGCGGCCCGGACGCCGGGCGCGAGGACCGCACCAACGCCCTGTCGGCCGGCATCGACTACTCGCCGCGCCGCTTCGTCACGGCTTCGGCCACGCTGCGCCGCGAGGACCGCAAGTCCAACCTGCCGGCGGTGAACTACAAGGCCAACGTCATCGGCGTGGCACTGAAGCTCTCGCTCTAGGACTGTCCCACCGCGCGCACAGCGCAAGCGCCGCGGCCACCGGCCCCGGCGCTTTTTTCTTGCGGAACGCCCGGGCCTTCAGGACGGCTGTCGCGAGGCCACGGCCTTGAGCAGCGCGGCATGCACCACGCCCGGGTCGGCGGGCTTGGTGAGGTGGCCGGCAAAGCCCGCCATCGCCGATTGCTTGAGGTCCGGCGGCGCGCCGTAGCCGCTCAGGGCCACGACCGGTAAGTTGGGGCTGAGCTGGCGACCCACGTCGATGCCGCTGCCGTCCGGCAGCCCCAGGTCGGTCAGCACCACGTCGAACCCGCCTTCGGCCGCCGTGCGCAAGGCCGCGGCGCAGGTGGCCGCGTGGGTGACGCGCCAGCCGTAGGCCTCCAGGCACATCACGATGGTTTCGGCGGCATCCACGTTGTCTTCCACCAGCAGCACGCGCCAGCCATGGTCGGCGCCGGCGCCCGCCCCCGCGGCCGCCTGCGCAGCCGGGTCGGCGGCTTCGACGTGGAGCTTCAGGCGCAAGGTGAAGGTCGCGCCCTGGCCGCGCCCGGCGCTGGCGACCGACAGCTCGCCCTTGTGCTCGGCCACCAGGCCGCGGGCGATCGCCAGGCCCAGCCCCAGCCCGCCGAAGCGCTGCGACACCTCGCGGTCGGCCTGCTCGAAGGCGCTGAAGATGCGAGGGAGCGCCTCGGGCGCGATGCCGATGCCGGTGTCGCTGCAGCGCAGGACGAACTGGCCCGCCTCCACCTCGGTGCGCACCGCGACGCGGCCCTCGGCCGGCGTGAACTTGATGGCGTTGCGCAGCAGGTTCCACAGCACCTGCTGCATGCGCGCCTCGTCGGCCAGCACGGCGGCCGACGGCGCGGCCAGTTCCACGGCCAGCTGCAGCGACTTCTCGCGGATGGACGCCTCCAGCATGTCCAGGACCACGCGCACCAGCTGGTGCATGTCCACCACCTTGGGCCGCAGGCTGACCTTGCCGGCGGAAATCGCGGTGAGGTCCAGCAGGTCGTCGATCAGGCGCGCCTCCAGCGCCACGTTGCGCTGGATCATGGGCAGCAGGTTGCGGTACTTGTCCGGCACCGGCACCGACTTCTCCAGCAGGTGCGCCGCGGTGGCGATGGGCGCCAGCGGCGTGCGCAGCTCGTGCGAGAGCACCGCCAGGAAGCGGTCCTTGGCCTGGCTGGCGCGCTCGGCCTCCTCCTTGGCCAGGCGCAGCGCCTGGGCATCGCGGTACTCGGCGGTGGCGTCGCGCACGATCTTGCAGTAGCCGCTGTGCTCCCGCTGCTCGGTGTACAGCGGCATGAGCACGCCTTCGGCCCACAGCCGCAGGCCGTCGCGCCGCAGCAGCCAGCGGTCGTCGTCGGCCTTGCCCTTGCGCAGGGCTTCTCGCATCTCGCCGGCGAAGGTGCCGGCGGCGCGGTCCTCGGGCGTGAACAGCAGTTCGGCCGACCGGCCCAGCACCTCCTCGCGCGTGAAGCCGAAGATGTCCTGCGCCGCGCGGTTCCAGGTGCGGATGGACCCGGCCGCGTCCAGCAGGATCACGGCGTAGTTGCGCAGCGAGTCCACCACCCGCGCATAGATGTCGTTGGCCTCGCGCAGCTGCAGCTGCGCCTGCTCCTTGCCCTGGCGCTGGGCCACCTCGCGCAGCGCGCGGTCGATCACCAGCGGCAGCCGGGTCAGCCGGCCCTTGCTCACGTAGTCGGTGGCGCCGCGCTTGAGCATCTCCACCGCGTTGTCCTCGCCGATCACGCCCGAGACGAAGATGAAGGGCGTGCGGGCGCTCTGCGCGCGCGCGAACTGCAGCGCCTGCTCGCCCGAAAAGCCCGGGATCTCGTAGTCGGACAGGATCAGGTCCCAGCCGCCGCCGGCCAGCGCCGCGGTGAACCCCGCTTCGTCGCGCACCACCTCCAGGCGGGCCCGGGGATAGACGGCCAGCAGCGCCTCGCGCAGGAGCTCCGCGTCGAAACGCGAGTCCTCCAGCAGCAGGACGCCCAGGGCCTGGTGGTGCGCGCCGCCTTCGGCGAGGTGCTCATTCATACCGGCGGCTCGACCTCATGGAGCCTGGCGGCGGCTCGTTGAGCACCGCCCAGAACACGCCCAGGTCGGCGATGGCCCCCACGAACTGCTTGAACTCCACCGGCTTGACCACGTAGGCGTTGACGCCCAGTTCGTAGCTCTTGACCACGTCCGACTCCTCCTGCGAGGAGGTCAGCATCACCACCGGAATACTGCGCAGGGCGGGCGTGCCGCGCACGGTCTGCAGCACCTCCAGGCCATTGACCTTGGGCAGCTTCAGGTCCAGCAGCACCACGGCCGGGTTGCCGTCGGCGCGGGTGCGGAAATCGCCCTCGCGCAGCAGGTAGTCCAGCGCCTGGGCGCCATCGCGCACCACGATCACCTCGTTGGCGAGCTGGCTGCGCTCCAGCGCGACCAGGGTCAGCTCCAGGTCGCGCTTGTCGTCCTCGACCAGCAGGATGGGCTTGAGCATGTCCTTACTCCTTCTCGTTGCGGCGGCGGCCCTTCTCCGCCCCCTTTCCTCTTGGCAGGGAAAAGCCGAAGACGGCCCCCTGGTCCGGTTCGCCCCGCGCCCAGACGGTTCCGCCATGGCGCTCGACGATCCTCCTCACGCTGGCCAGGCCGATGCCCGTGCCTTCGAATTCTTCTGACTTGTGCAGGCGCTGGAACACGCCGAACAGCTTGTTGACGTACTTCTGCTGGAACCCGACGCCGTTGTCGCTGATCTCCAGCCCCTGGACCTGCGCGTCGCCCACGGGGGCGATGCGGATGCGCGGCTGCTCGCGCGTGCGCGTGTACTTGACCGCGTTGCCCAGCAGGTTGCGCAGCGCCACCTGCAGCAGGAAAGGATCGGCCCACAGCTCGGGCAGGGGCCGCTCGATCTCCCAGGTGATGGCCCGCGCTTCCTGGCGCGAGAACTCCGCCACCAGCTCCTCGACCAGCAGCTGCGTCTGCACCATGACCGGCTTGACCGCCGAGCGGCCCATGCGCGAGAAGTCCAGCAGCGCGTCCACCAGGTGGCCGGCATAGGCCGCCGCCTCCTTGACGTGCGACAGGTAGCGGTTGGAGCGCTCGCTCAGCTGCTTGCCTTCCAGGTCCTGCACCAGGTCGACGTAACCCGCGATGTGGCGCATGGGCGCGCGCAGGTCGTGTGACACCGTGTACGAGAAGGCCTCGAGCTCCTTGTTGACGCGGCCCAGCTCGGTGGCGACCTCGGCCATTTCCTCGGCGCGGCGCAGCACGATGCCGATGAGGGCGTGGCGCAGTTCGGCCGCCGCCGCCACTTCGGCCGGCGACCAGGGCGCCGAGCGCCCCTGCACCTGCTCGCGCCAGCTGGCGAAGCTGCGGCGCGGATGGATGCGCCCCTCGGACACCTGCAATTCCTTGCGCGGGTCGCCCGCCCACTGGATGGTCTGCACCCGCTCCGGCCGGAACCACAGCACCAGGTGCTGGTGCACCTGCGAGATCGAGACAGCCAGCACGCCCGCCGCCCGCGCCTTGTGCGCGGCCGCCGCGGGAAACGCCTTGGGCACGCGGTCCGACGCGAAGGTGTCGTGGCCCATGCCGGCGATCCACTGGGCCAGGGCGGCGATCACTGCCGGCTCCGGCGTCTCGCCGACGGTCCAGCACTGGTCGTTCAGCACCACGGCGGCGCCGGCGGCCCGCGCCAGGCGCAGCAGCGGCACCGGCTCGCTCACCAGCCGCTGCAGCGTGGCGTCGCCATCGGCCAGGTGCGAGACGATCTCCAGCGTGAGCTGGCGCAGCTCCAGGCGCGACTCCACGTCGGCGTTGTCTTCCTTGGCCTCGATCTGCATCGACAGCAGGCGGCCCAGGTGCTCGCAGGCGGCGCGCGCCTCGTAGGGCAGGTTGCGAGCCGCATGGTCGTGGCAGGAGATCAGGCCCCAGAGCTGGCCGCGCACGACGATGGACACCGACATCGAGGCCAGCGTGCCCATGTTGCGCATGTATTCCAGGTGGACGGGCGAGACACTGCGCAGGCCGGCCAGCGACAGGTCCAGTCGCCGCGCGTTCAGCCCCGCGTCTTCGCTGACCAGCGGCACCGGCTGGTAGTGGGCATCCGGGATCAGCCGGATGTGGTTCAGCCGGTACAGCTCGCGCGCCTGGGCCGGGATGTCGGCAGCGGGGAAGCGGTGGCCGCGGTAGCTGTCGTAGCCCGCGTCCAGCTCTTCGGCGAGCACCTCCCCATGCCCCTCCTCGTCGAAACGGTACACCAGGGTGCGGCCGAAGCCGGTGAGTCGCTTGATCTCGGCGGCCGCCAGCCGCACCAGCTCGTCGACCGAGCGGGCGCGCTGCAGCTGCGGCAGGAAGGTGCGGGCCAGCGAATAGATGGGGGCCAGCGTCCCGGCGTGCAACGTGGCCGGCTCGAACTCGATCACCACCCAGTCGCCGCTGCGATGGGCGACGGCATCGAGCAGCGCACCCTCGTGGCCCAGGAGCCGGCCGATCGCCGCCGGCGCCTCGCCGGGCCCCAGGGCCTTCGGGTCCAGCGCGAGCGCCGCCACCGCGTCGCGGGCGCGCGAGGGGTCGCCCCAGTTGCTGCTCCAGGCCGCCAGTTGGCCGGTGGAGGACAGCACGGCCATCCAGCCGTGGGGCTGGATCGCGCCCGGCACGCGGATCGGTTCCGCGGCGCACAGGGACAGGTCGGCCAGCAAGGCGCTCATGCCGCAGCCTCCCAGGCCGTGCCCAGCGACTCGAAGGTCTCCTGCGCCGCGCGGCAGGCGCTCGCCTGCTCCCGGGGGCCCTGCACGGCCTGCGACAGCTGCTGAAGGAAATCGCGCCAGAGGGCGGCCGTCGCGGGGCCCCGGCCGTGGAAGAACGCGCCGCCGTTGTGGACGCCGATGCCATGCCCCTTGCGCAAATGAGCGGCGATCAGCTGCCCGCCGAGCGCGGAGCCTTCCAGCACATAGAGCGATCCCCAGGCGGCCGCCGGCGTGGAGAGGGCGATGTCCAGCGAGGCGCTGGGCGCCGGCTCGCGCAGGCCCAGGGCGGCGAGGTCCAGCCGCAGCAGGCCCAGGCGGCTGCGCGCCTGGAACCAGTCACGCCGGCTCGGGGGAAGTGCTTGCGCCAGGCGCGGCTCCCAGGCCGCGAGGAAGGATGCAAATGCGATGAGGGCGCGATGGTAATGAGCGAGGCCGAAGTTGCTTCCCAGCTGGAACCGCTCTTCGATTTGCGCATGATGCCGCCGGGTGGCATCGCGCAGTGCCGCAATCACCGCAGGCCCGCCTCGGGAGGCCTCAGCCTGCTCTTCGACTTCCATTCTTACCTTCGACCAACCGCCCGCCGCTCGGGCCGCGAACGAGGATGCCAGAGGCTGCACAGGCCCGGTGTAGGACCAATCCGACAATACGCAGATTTACCGAATGAGCGCGACGGCCCCCGAAAACGTGAGGAAGGCCGCCGCCGTGGTGAGGAGGATGATGCGGGCGATCCGGCCGTTGTCGGCGCCGAAGCGTTCGGCCAGCAGCGACACGTTGCTCGCGCTGGGCAAGGCCGCCACCAGCACCATGACGGTGAGGGTGAAGGGATCCAGCGGCAGCCCCAAAGCCCGCGCGGACCATCCCACGGCGAGCACCAAAATGGGGTGCACCAGCAGCTTGGCGAGCGCCACCGGCACGAAGTCGCGCGCCGGCACCGGGTGCTGCTCGCCCGCCGCCGCCAGTATCTGCGAGCGGGCCAGCACCGCGCCGATGGTGAACAGCGCCACGGGCGAGGCCGCATCGGCCAGCAGGCCCACCGTGGCGGCCACGGGCTGCACCAGCTGCAGCTGCAGGGCCGAGGACAGCGCGCCCAGCACGATGGCCCAGGGCATGGGGTTGACCGCGACACCCTTGAGGGCCTTCTTCGCGGCCTCGGCCGCGCCATGCTCATCGGCGCTGTCCAGGCGGGAGAGCGCGATGCACAGGGAGCTGGTGATCACCAGGTCGATCAGGATGGTGAGGATCGCCGGCCCGGCGGCAGCGGCGCCGAGCAGCGCCACCAGCAGCGGCACGCCCATGAAGCCGGTGTTCGGGAAGGCCGCGACCAGCGCGCCGAAGGCCGCATCGTTCCAGCGGATCCGCTCGTTCATGCTGAACTTCACGGTCGCTGCGACCATCACCAGCGCGCAGGGGAGATACACCGCCAAGGCCGCCGGGTCCAGCAGCTGCGCCACCGGCGTGCTGGCCCCGAAGCGGTACAGCATGCAGGGCAGCGCGAAGTACAGCACGAACACGTTCAGCCCGCCGATCGCCTCCAGCGGCAGCATGCGCCGCCGCGCCGCCACGTACCCGGCCAGCACCAGCGCGAAGAAGGGGAAGGTGACCAGGAGGATGGCGAGCACGGCTGTATTTTCGGGGCAACGCGCGCGTGAGGCATGTCAGGCGGCTGACGCAGGCCCGCCGGTATGATTCGCCGCTTTCCCGGAAGTCCCCTCCCCCGCATGTCCGCCGGCCTCAACCTCGCCCAGCAGGAAGCTGTGAATTACCTGCACGGGCCCTGCCTGGTGCTGGCCGGCGCCGGCTCGGGCAAGACGCGCGTGATCACGCACAAGATCGCCCGGTTGATCCAGGCGGGCGCCGAGGCGCGGCGGATCCTCGCGATCACCTTCACCAACAAGGCCGCCGCCGAGATGCGCGAACGCGCCAAGGGCCTGATCGGTCGCGAAGCGAAGGACGTGGTGATCTGCACCTTCCACGCGCTGGGCGTGCGCCTGCTGCGCCAGGACGGCGCGGCACTGGGCCTCAAGCCCCAGTTCTCCATCCTGGACAGTGACGACGTCACCTCCATCCTCAAGGATGCGGGCGGCACCACCGACGCCGCCACGGCCCGCCAGTGGCAGTGGGCCATCAGCCTGTGGAAGAACATGGGGTTGAACGCCGCGCAGGCCGAGGCGCAGGCCAGGGACGACAACGAGCGCGTGACCGCCCGCATCATGGCGCGCTACGAAGAGCGCCTGGCCGCCTACCAGAGCGTGGACTTCGACGACCTGATCGGCCTGCCGCTCAAGCTGCTGCAGCAGCACGAGGCGGTGCGCCGGAAATGGCAGGACCAGCTCGCGCACGTGCTGGTCGACGAGTACCAGGACACCAACGCCACGCAGTACGAGCTGCTCAAGCTGCTGGTGGGCGAACGCGGCCGCTTCACCGCGGTGGGCGACGACGACCAGTCCATCTACGGCTGGCGCGGCGCCACGCTGGACAACCTCAAGCGCCTGCCCCAGGACTGGCCGCAGCTCAAGGTCATCAAGCTGGAGCAGAACTACCGCTCCACCGGCGCGATCCTGCGCGCGGCCAACAACGTGATCGGCCCCAACCCCAAGCTGTTCCCCAAGACCCTGTTCTCGGAGCTGGGCGAAGGCGAGCCGGTGCGCGTGGTGGATTGCGACAACGAGGAACACGAGGCCGAGCGCGCCGTCGCGCGGGTGCAGTCCATCCGGGCCAACGGCCTGGGCAAGGACTGGAAGGACTTCGCCATCCTGTACCGGGCCAACCACCAGGCCCGCGTGTTCGAGCAGGCGCTGCGCAAGGCGCAGATCCCCTACAAGGTCTCGGGCGGCCAGAGCTTCTTCGACCGGGCGGAGATCAGGGACCTGTGCGCGTGGTTCCGCCTGTGGATCAACAATGACGATGACCCGGCCTTCCTGCGCGCGGTGACCACGCCCAAGCGCGGCATCGGCCACACCACGCTGCAGAACCTGGGCACCTTCGCCAGCCGGTACAAGCTCTCGCTGTTCGAGGCGCTGTTCTCCTCGTCGCTCGGATCGGTGCTGCCGGCCAAGGCCGTGGGCAGCCTGCACGAGTTCGGCCGCTACGTGAACGACCTGGAGTTCCGCGCCCGCCACACCGAGGGCGCGGAGGCGGCCCGCGCCTTCATGCTGGAGTGGCTGCGCGAGATCGGCTACGAGAAGCACCTGTACGACGGCGAGGACAACGAGAAGGTGGCTGCGGCGCGCTGGACCAACGTGCTGGAGTTCGTCGACTGGATGTCGCAGCGCGCGGGAGGCGAGGTCGACGACACCGCGGGCGTGCAGGTCGCCAGCGAAAAAAAGAGCCTGCTGGAGGTGGCGCAGACCATCGCCCTGCTGTCCACCATCAGCGAGCGCGAGCAGGACCAGAACGTGCTGACCCTGTCCACCCTGCACGCCGCCAAGGGCCTGGAATGGCCGCACGTGATGCTGGTGGGCTGCGTCGAGGGCCTGCTGCCCTTCAAGCTGGACGACGAGGGCGCCGGCAAGGACGCCGTGAACGAAGGCGTCCTGCAGCGCCTGCAGGAAGAGCGGCGCCTCATGTACGTGGGCATCACCCGCGCCCAGCGCTCGCTGGCCGTGAGCTGGACCCGCAAGCGCAAGAAGGGCCGCGAGATGGTGCCGGCCGCGCCCAGCCGCTTCATCGCCGAAATGGCGCTGGAGCAGGCCACGACCCGGGAAGACCCGCGCGAGAAGCTCAAGGCCTTGCGGGCAGAGTTCGCGCGCAAGAGCGCTGAGTCGGCTGCGGCAGCCGCCGCAGCCGCGGCTGGCGGCGCATGAAGGGGCTGGTTGCTCTTTTTTTGATAGCGGCTTGCGCCCATCCGGCGCGGGCTGCCTGCCCCAAAGCCTCTGAAGTCACGCCCCAGCACCTCTTCGGCCTGTGGCGGGCCGAATTCGAGGGCCTGCCGCAGGGCGCGACGCTGCTGCTGGAGCGCCACGCCGAGTTCGCCCAGAGCCTGGCGGGCACCATCAACCGCAACGGCGAACGCAGCCGGCTGGCCGGCGACCTCGAAGACGGCGAGTTCACGCTGGAAGAATCCGCCGATGGCCGCCGCATCAGCGCCACGTGGCTGGGCGACGTGGTGGAAGGCTCCTGCGGCCAGGAGATCCGGGGCACCTGGCAGGCGGAAGGCACCGCCCCAGCGCATCGCTTCGTGCTGCGCAAGGCGCGCTGAGACGGCCGGACAAGGCATCGGCTGACACGGCGGGCGTGGCTCAGCCGTTAAGGTGGCTGGCTCAGCAGGAGGCTTTCGATGCACCCCCGCCCTTTCCTTCCCCTTCTCCTTGCGGCCTGGTTCACCGGAGCGGCCCACGCCCAGGCGCCGGCCCCCGGCGGCGACGGCTGGCAGGCCTGCGCGGCGTTCACCGATGGCGCTGCCCGCCTTGCCTGTTTCGACACCTGGGCCCGCGGCCAGCAGCCTCAGCCCGCGGTGGTCGTGCCGGGCCCGCCGCCTTCCTCGGCCACCGCTCCCGTGCCGCCGCCCGTCCCCGCGCAGGTGGCCGGCGCG
>CAZZAW010000042.1:0-3399 GCA_964652405.1 uncultured Ramlibacter sp. | reverse complement strand
CCGCGACAGGCGCTACAGCGCGCTCTCGCGCTTCTGGGAGCTGGAGCGGGCCACCGATTGCGGCGACTTCGAACTGCGCGGCTGGCGCCCGATCACGCTGTCCGTGGCCGCGTCCGACAGCGTGAACGAGCTGCCGGCCTCACCGGCACCGGGCCGCACCGCGACCCAGGCCGAGGACTTCCGGACGACGGAGGCCCGCATCCAGCTGTCGGCGCGCGTCAAGGTCGCGAGCGACCTGCTCACCCGCGGCGACGGCCTGCGCAAGGATTCGCTCTGGTTCGGCTTCTCGCAGCAGTCGTACTGGCAGTTCTTCTCGGGCGGGATCTCGCGCCCCTTCCGGACGACCGACTACGAACCCGAGGCGTTCTACCTCTACCCCGCCGACTACAGCCTGGGGCCGGTGCGCCTGCGCTACCTGGGACTGGGCATCTCCCACAACTCCAACGGGCGGCAGCTGCCGCAGTCGCGCAGCTGGAACCGAGGCCTGCTGATGGCCGGCGTGGAGGTCGGACCCCGGCTCTCCTTCGAAGCGCGCGTGTGGAAGCGCATGTTCGAGCGCGACAACGACGACAACCCCGACATCGTGCAGTACCTGGGACGGGGCGAACTGGCCGCCACCTGGCACGCTGACAACGTCAATACCTACATGGCCACCCTGCGCCACACGCTGCGCTCGGGCGGACGCGGGGCGCTGCGGCTGGAGTACTTCCGCGCCGTGGGCCGGGCCGCGCGCGAAGGCCTGGGCAACGACCTTCGCCTGCATGCGCAGTTCTTCAGCGGCTACGGCGACAGCCTGCTGGACTACAACCGCAAGCGCAACGTGTTCAGCCTCGGCCTCGCGCTGGTGGACTGGTAGGCGCCCTCACAGGGTCAGCGCGTACTCCACCGTGATGGGTGCGTGGTCCGAGAAGCGCTGGTCCTTGTAGATGGCTTCGCGGCGGGCCAGCTCGGCCACGGCGGGCGTGGCGAGGTGGTAGTCCAGCCGCCATCCCACGTTGTTCAGCCAGGCCTGGCCCCGGTTGCTCCACCACGTGTAGCAGGTGCCGGTGGTGTCCGGCTGGAGGCGCCGGTACACGTCCACCAGGCCGGCCTCGGACAGGATGCGGGTCATCCATGCGCGCTCCTCCGGCAGGAAGCCGCTGTTCTTGCGGTTGCTGCGCCAGTTCTTCAGGTCCTGCTCGCGGTGCGCGATGTTGACGTCGCCGCACAGGATGAAGTCGCGCTGGCCCTTCAGCCGCGCCAGGTGGGGCTCGAACTCGTCGAGGAACCGGAACTTGGCCTGCTGCCGCTCCTCGCCCGAGGAACCGCTGGGGAAGTAGCAGCTGATGATGGAGAACCTGCGGCCCGGCGTGTCGAAGCGCAGCTCGGCGTAGCGGCCCTCGGCATCGAACTCGCCGGAGCCGTAGCCCACCACGACCTCGCTGGGTTCATGGCGCGTGTAGACCGCCACGCCCGAGTAGCCCTTCTTCTGGGCGAAATGGAAATGGCCCTTCAGCCCGGCCAGCTGCTCGAAGCGGCCCTGCACGTCCTCGGCCTGCGCCTTGACTTCCTGCACGCACAGGCAGTCGGGCGCAAGGCCTTCGAGCCAGGCCTCCAGGCCTTTGCTGGTGGCCGAGCGGATGCCGTTGAGGTTGAGGCTGGTGAGTCGGAACACGTCGGGTCTTTCAGGAAATCCGGGCATTGGGGAAGCGGTTGGCCAAGGCGGGGCGCAGGCCGTTCAGGACGGCGTCCCAGTCGCCCGCCACGGGCTGGCGCAGCAGGCGCATGCCGGGGTACCAGGGGCTGTCCGCACGGCGCAGCAGCCAGCGCCAGTCGGCGTTGAAGGGCAGCAGCAGCCAGGTTTCGCGGCCCAGCGCGCCCGCCAGGTGCGCGACGCTGCTGTCCACGCTGATCACCAGGTCCAGCTGCTCGCACAGCGCCGCCGTGTCGGCGAAGTCCGCCAGCTCTGCGCCCATGTCCTGCAGGCCCTGCATCGCGGGCCGGTCGGTGTCGCGCACCTCCTTCTGCAGGCTGACGTACGTCAGCCCGGGCGGCAGCGCGGCCAGCAGGCGCTCCAGTGCCAGGCTGCGCTCGCGGTCCTGGCGGTGCGTGCGGCTGCCGCTCCAGGCCAGGCCGACGCGGGGCGCCTTCGCCGGGCCCAGCCGCGACCGCCACGCCTGGACCCGCTCAGCCGGGGCCTCGAGGTAAGGCACCGCCGAAGGAACGCTGTCCAGGGTGGTGCCGAACGCCACCGGCAGGCTCATCAGGGGACAGTGGACGTCGAACGCGGGCAGCGGATCGCCGCGGGCCACGACCTGCGAGGCCCCTTGCAGGCTGCGCAGCAGCGGCACCAGCGGGGGCTGCGCTTCCAGCACCACCCGCGCGCCCTGCTGCTGCGCCACGCTGGCGTAGCGGCAGAACTGGAGCGTGTCACCCAGGCCCTGCTCGGCCTGCAGCAGCAGGGTCTTGCCCGCGAGGGGCTCACGGCCGTCCCACAGGGGCTGCGGGTGCGCAGGCAACTGCAGGCCCAGGCCGGGATGGCGCCAGCGCCACTCGTATTCGCGCCAGCCCTCCCCCATAGTCTCCCAGCCGCAGCAGGCACAGGGCCAGGTTCCAGTGCAGCTCGGCGTCGTCGGGCGCGAGCGACAGGGCGGCCCGCAAGGTGTCGCGTGCCTCGCGCACACGGCCCAGGTCGCCCAGGACCACGCCGCTGTTGCCCAGCGCCCGCGCGTAACGCGGATGCAGCTCGGCGGCGCGCCGGTAGTCCGCGAGCGCACGCTCCAGCTCGCCGAGGTCACGCCAGGCATTGCCACGGTTGTTGTACGCGCGCCAGTCGCCGGCGTGCCGCGCGAGGTGCGCGTCGAACTGGGCCAGCGCCTCGCGCGGCCGGCCCGCCGCGCGCAAGGCGATGCCCCGCCGGTTCGCGTCAGCGGCCTCATCGGCTTGTGCCGCCAACTGCGCCAGTGCATTCGCCAATAAGCCGAGCGGCTCGTCCCAGCGGCCCGGCGCCTGCTGGCGGTACAGCGTGGCGCTGGCGTACCAGGGGCTGTCCTGGCGCTGCAGCAGCCAGCGCCAGTCGGGGCTGAAGGGCAGCAGCAGCCACAGCCGCCGGCCCAGCGCGCCGGCCAGGTGCGCCACGCTGGTGTCCACCGACACCACCACGTCCATCAGCTCGCACAGCGCCGCCGTGTCCTCGAAGTCCTGCAGCTGCCCGCCGAAGTGCAGCAGGCCCGGCCGCCCCTGCAAGGCCGCCTGGTCCTCCTCCCGCACCTCGCGCTGCAGGCTCACGTACTGCAGCTGCGGCGGCAACCGCTCGAGCAGCGCCGCCAGCGCGATGCTGCGGTTGCGGTCGTTCGCATGACGCGGGTTGCCGCTCCACACCAGCCCCACCCGCGGCGCCCGCCACGGGCCCAGGCGGGC
>CAZZAW010000041.1:0-14732 GCA_964652405.1 uncultured Ramlibacter sp. | reverse complement strand
TGCTGGAGCGTGCGCACGCCGCGGTGATCGGGCCCGGCCTGATGGACGATGACGCCACCCGCGCCCTCGTGAGGGCCGTGCTGCCCCTGCTGAAAGGCCGGGCCGTGGTGCTGGATGCGCTGGGCATGAACGTGGTGGCGGACCTGGAGCGGTTCGACGAACCGGTGCTGCTGACTCCGCACGCGGGCGAGATGGCCCACCTCACCGGCCTGAGCAAGGAAGCCGTGCTCGACGATCCGCACAACGCCGCGCGAGAGGCGGCCCGCCGCTGGAACGCCGTGGTGGCGGTGAAGGGACCGCGCACGGTGATCGCCACGCCGCAGGGTGAGCTCTGGCTGCACGAGGGCGGCAATTGCGGGCTGGCGACCTCGGGTTCCGGGGACACGCTGGCCGGCGCGATCGGGGGCCTGGCCGCTCGCGGCGCCAGCCTCGCGCAGGCCTGCGCCTGGGGCGTGGTGCTGCACGCGCAGGCGGGCGAGCAGCTGGCCGAGCGCCTGGGGCCGGTGGGCTACCTGGCGCGCGAGCTGCCGGCAGAGATGCTGGCGGCGATGAACCGGGTCAACGCCTGAGAAGCCCGGCTCAGGCGCGGCCGGGGGCCGCCCAGGGCACGACCAGGCTGATGCGCTCGCTGGACTGGCGCCGCAGCTGCACGCCCTCGGACTCGGCCAGGGCCTGCACGTCGCTCCAGTCGATCTGGCGGTAGGTCGGCTCGGCGGAGAAGCCCTGCTCGCCCTGGCCGGGCCGCATGACGAGGGTGATCTCCACCCCCACCGGGTTGGGCTGGGCCGTGAGCACCAGTTCCGCCGGGGCGGGCAGTTCGTCGGTGGCGTGGATCAGCGTGGCCGTGAGCACGTTGCGCAGCGCCGAACGCTTGAGCTCGCCGGGAAGTGCGCCGACCTCGTTGCGCAAGGCGTAGCCGCGAAAGCTCAGGCTGGTGGCCAGCAGGCCTATGCACTCGCGCACGCCCTCGGCGGTGCTGGTGGCCGCACCCTCTTCGGGCGCGAGCCAGGTCACGACATCGAGGCAGGAGTTGAGCGCGGCCCGCGCGAAGCCATTGATCTTGTGCGCGCTCTCCTGGACGTTGGCCAAATTGGGCTCGGGCGCGCGCAGGCGGCGGTCCATCACCTCGTAGATCATCCCGATCGGCTGCAGGTTGACCACCAGGTGATGGCGCATCGACGGGGCAAGGCGGCGCAGCAGCGCGTACCGGGCAGCCTCGGCCGGGCTGGCTGCGGGGAAGGCGGCGGTGGGCGCGTCCATGGCGGCCCAATATTTCACTGGCCCGCCGTGTTGTCAATCAAGGCCTTGCCTTGCCGAGCTGGGAAGGCAGGCGCCATCCTCTGTAACAGACGTCTGCGGATGTTTCAGGCGTGGGCGGGCCGGGACATCAGGGCCACCAGGGCCGTGACCAGTCGCCGCGGCGTGAAGCGCACGCTCTGGGCCATCGCCCAGTTCATCCAGCCATGGATTGCCACGCGCTGTCCGCGCAGCATGGCTGCGACGCCATAGCGAGCCACCTCGGCCGCCGTGGGCAGATTCTTGCCCCGCACCAGCGCGCTGTCCTGCATGGCCGCGCGGTCCTGGAAGCCGGACGCCGTGGGCCCCGGACACAGGGCCGTGACCGTGACGCCGGTGCCCGCCAGCTCTTCCGCCAGCGCCTCGCTGTAGCTCAGCACGTAGGCCTTGGTGGCGTAGTACACCGCCATGTAGGGCCCGGGCTGGAAGGAAGCCGTGGAAGCGACGTTCAGGATGCGCCCGCGGCCGCGCTGCACCAGGCCCGGCAGCAGCAGCTTGGTCAGCCGGGTCAGGGCCGTGATGTTCACGTCGATCATCTGCTGCTCGTCGGCCAGCGGCGAGTCCACGTGCTTGCCGAAGACGCCGAACCCGGCGTTGTTCACCAGCACGTCCACCTGCAGGCCGCGCGTGGCGAGCTCCTGCGCGAGCAGGTCGGCCCCGTCCCGCTGCGCCAGGTCGGCGGCGACGACATGGGCCTGCGCCCCCCTGGCCTGCAGTTCCTGCGAGAGCTGCCGCAGCCGATCGGCCCGGCGCGCGACCAGCACGAGGTCGTGGCCGCGGGCGGCCAGGTTGCGGGCGATTTCCTCGCCGATGCCGCTGGAGGCGCCGGTCACGAGGGCGAGAGGGCGCGAAGGGGTCGGGGGATGCATGGCTGCTCCTGTCTATTGGTTTAATCTGATAAACCAATTGTGCGGTGTTGCGGCCGGGCCGGCAAGCCCCGGCGCTCATTCCAGAGAGGGTCCTCTAGCCGGCCCGGGCGCTCAAATGCAGGTCTCGACTTCCCTGACGAAGCGCTTGAGCGTCTCCAGGGCCTGGTCCATGCTGAGCGAGTACAGGCCTTCGGTGCCGCGCTTTTGCACCTGCACCAGCCCGGCCTGGCGCAGCACCTTGAGGTGGTGCGAGATCGCCGGCCGGCTGAGCGGCAGGCGCTCGGCCAGTTGCCCCACGTTCATGTGCTCGACCTCGGCCAGCAGCATGATGATCTGCTGGCGCGCCCGCTCGCCCAGGGCGAAGAAGAGGTCCGTGCTCTCGACGAAGCTGTGCGCGATGTTGTCCAGGTTGGAGGCCATGACTCGGTTCAATTTCCCGAACCGATCATAGCCGCCACCCCTGCGGCCTCATTCCACGGTCACGCTCTTGGCCAGGTTTCTCGGCTTGTCCACGTCTGTCCCCCGCGCGCAGGCGGTGTGGTAGGCCAGCAGCTGCAGCGGCACCACGTGCAGCAGCGGGCTGAGCGCCCCGTAGTGCTCGGGCATGCGGATCACGTGGATGCCTTCCTCGCTCTCGATCCGGGTGTCCCCGTCGGCCAGCACGTAGAGCACGCCGCCGCGGGCCCGAACCTCCTGCATGTTGCTCTTGAGCTTTTCCAGCAGCGCGTCGTTGGGCGCCACCGTGACCACGGGCATCTCGCTGGTCACCAGCGCCAGGGGCCCATGCTTGAGTTCGCCGGCGGCGTAGGCCTCGGCGTGGATGTAGGTGATCTCCTTGAGCTTGAGCGCGCCTTCCAGCGCGATGGGGTAGTGCAGGCCCCGCCCCAGGAACAACGCGTTCTCCTTGCCCGCGAAGTCTTCCGCCCAGCTGATGACCTGCGGTTCGAGCGCCAGCACCGCCGCCAGCGACACGGGCAGGTGCCGCATGGCCTTGAGGTGCTCGGCCTCCTGCGCCTCGGTCAGCCGCCCCTTGGCCTGCGCCAGTGCCAGCGTCAGCAGGAACAGTCCGGCCAGCTGGGTGGTGAAGGCCTTGGTCGAGGCCACCCCGATCTCCAGGCCGGCGCGCGTGATGTAGGCCAGCTTGCACTCGCGCACCATGGCGGAAGTGGCCACGTTGCACACCGTGAGCGTGTGCTCCATGCCCAGGCTGCGGGCATGGCGCAAGGCGGCCAGCGTGTCCGCGGTCTCACCCGACTGGCTGATGGTGACCACCAGCGTGCGGGGGTTGGGCACCGACTCGCGGTAGCGGTATTCGCTGGCGATCTCCACCTGCGTGGGGATCTTCGCGATGCCTTCCAGCCAGTACTTGGCCGTGCACCCGCTGTAGTAGCTGGTGCCGCAGGCCAGGACCAGCACCGAATCGATCTCCTGGAACACGCGGTAAGCCTGGTCGCCGAACAGCTCCGGCACCACGGCCTGCACGCCTTCGAGCGTGTCGGCGATGGCGCGCGGCTGCTCGAAGATCTCCTTTTGCATGTAGTGCCGGTAGGGCCCGAGCTCGGCCGCGCCGGTGTGGGCCTGCACCGTGCGCACCGGCCGCGTCACCTGCTTGCGGGTTTTGTCCTCGATCCAGTACTTGCCCAGCTGCAGGTCGGCGATGTCGCCTTCCTCCAGGTAGACGATCTGGTCGGTCACGCCGGCCAGGGCCATGGCATCGCTGGCCAGGAAGTTCTCGCCGCCCTGCCCCACGCCCAGCACCAGGGGCGAGCCGGCCCGGGCACCCACCACGCGGAGCGGCTCGTCCTTGCAGAACACCGCGATCGCGTACGCGCCGTGCAGCCGGGCGGTGGCCGCCTTCACCGCCTCGAACAGGTCGCCTTCGTACAGGCTGTCCACCAGGTGGCAGATGACTTCGGTGTCGGTCTGGCTGGCGAACTCGTAGCCCTTGGCCAGCAGGCCGGCGCGCAGCTCTTCGTAGTTTTCGATGATTCCGTTGTGCACCACCGCGACGCGGCCCGGCCGCTGGCTGGCGCCCGGCCCCTTGCCGTGGCTGAAATGCGGATGCGCGTTGTGCACCGCCGGCGCGCCGTGCGTGGCCCAGCGCGTGTGGGCGATGCCGGTCGTGCCTTCGAGGTGGTCCCGCGCAACCTGCTCGGCCAGTTCCGCCACTCTCGACGTGCTGCGTGCTCGCTGGAGGCCGTCGCGGTGCACGGCGACCCCGCAGGAGTCATAGCCCCGGTACTCCAGCCGCTGCAGGCCCTGGACGAGGACCGGGACGATGTTGCGCGTAGAGACCGCGCCGACGATTCCGCACATGGCTTGCTCCTGTTGAGGAGCATGACTGTAGGCAGGAGGATGTGGAATAGGCGTTCAAATTTCCTGCCTCTTGGGAATTTTCTTGCACTTACGTCCCGCAGAGAAATAAAATTCCACCATGGCCGCTTTTTCTTTGGATGCCATCGACTGGGCGCTGCTTGACCAGCTCCAGACCGACGCCTCCCTGAGCAACCAGGCGTTGGCCGAGCGTGTCCACGTCTCCCCGCCCACCTGCCTGCGCCGGGTCAAGCGCCTGCTGGAAGCCGGGCTGGTCGAGCGGCAGGTGGCGATCCTGGACCGCGACCGCATCGCCCCGTTGCTGGGCCACGGCCTGGAGGCGGTGGTGGAGATCACGCTGGAGCGGCAGGACGCGCAGGCCCTCGACGCCTTCGAGCTCCGGGTGGTCGCCGACACCGCCGTGCAGCAGTGCTGGCGCGTCTCGCCGGGACCGGACTTCATCGTCACGGTGTACGCCACCGACATGCCCGACTACCTGGCCGCCGCGCAACGGCTGTTCACGGCCGACGCCAACGTGCGCAACGTCAAGGCCTTCTTCGCCGTCAAGCGCGCGAAATTCGATCCGAAACTGCCGCTAGCCCGCACGCCGCGGGCGTGAGCAGCTATCAAAAAGAGAGCGCCTACCTGGCCGTTTTGACCGGCCGCTTCCAGCCGGCGATGGTGACCTGCTTGCCGCGGGCCACCGACAGCGCGCCGGGCGGCGTGTCCTTGGTGATGGTGGAGCCGCCGCCCACCGTGCCGCCGGCGCCTAGGGTGACCGGCGCCACCAGCACGCAGTTGCTGCCCACGTGCACGTCGTCGCCGATCACGGTGCGGTGCTTGTTGGCGCCGTCGTAGTTGGCGGTGATGGACCCGGCGCCGTAGTTGACGCGCTCGCCCACGGTGGCGTCCCCCAGGTAGGCTAGGTGGTTGGCCTTGGCACCGCGGGCCAGCGAGGAGTTCTTCACCTCCACGAAGTTGCCGATGTGGACCTCGGGCCCGAGCTGGGCGCCGGGACGCAGCCGGGCGAAGGGGCCGACCAGCGCGCCCTCGCCCACCTGCACGGGCGAGCGGGCGCCCTCGATGTGCGTGAAGGGATGGATCACCGCGCCGGCGCGGATCTCGGCATCCGAGATCACGCAGTTCGCACCGACCCGAACGCCGTCCCCCAGCACCACCCGTCCCTCGAACACGCAGTTCACGTCGATCTCCACGTCGCTGCCGCACGCCAGCGTGCCGCGCACGTCCAGGCGGGCCGGGTCGGCCAGGCGCACACCGGCTTCCATCAGCGCCCGGGCCTGCCGCAGCTGCCAGGCCCGCTCCAGCTCGGCCAGCTGCAGCGGGCTGTTCACGCCGTCCACCTGCACCCGGTCGCCGCATTCCACGGCCACCACCTCGGCGCCGTCCTGCACGGCCAGCCTGACGATGTCGGTCAGGTAGTACTCGCCCTGGGCGTTGTCGTTGGTCACGCGCGCCAGCCAGGCCTTGAGGCTGCGGTTGGGCACGGCCATGAAGCCGGTGTAGACCTCGGTGATGGCGCGCTGCGCCTCGCTCGCATCCTTGTGCTCGACGATGGCCTGCACCCGATCGCCGGCGCGCACGATGCGGCCATACCCGGTGGGGTCCGGCATGCGCACGCTGAGCAGCGCCAGGCGGCCGCCGGACGCAGCCTCGACCAGCGGCTGCAGCGTGGCGGCCTGGATCAGCGGGACGTCGCCATTGAGGATGAGCGCCACGCCATCGTCCGGGAGCAGCGGCAGCGCCTGCTGCACCGCGTGGCCCGTGCCCAGCTGCGGCTCCTGGCGCACGAACGACGGGACCGTGCGGCCCGCCGCTGCGGCCGCGCGCGTGACGGCGGCTTCCACCTCATCCGCGCCATGGCCCGTGACCAGCACCACGCGCCGGGCGGAAAGCCCCGCGGCGCAGTCGATGACGTGCTCGATGAGCGCGCGCCCGGCCAAACGGTGCAACACTTTGGGCAGGCGGCTCTTCATGCGCGTGCCCTTGCCGGCGGCCATGATGACCACGTCCACTGCTGTCATGGGGTTCCTTCTTTGTCGTTGACCACCGTCTCGTCGCTCGCAAGGATTATCGGCCTGCTCGCGCTGGCGCTGGCACTGGCCGCGTGCAGCGCGGTGAAGCTGGGATACAACAACCTGGCCGAGGTCGGCTACTGGTGGCTGGACGGCTACTTCGACTTCGCGGACAGCCAGGACCAGCGCGTGCGGGAAGACCTGGCCCGCCTGCACGCGTGGCACCGTGGCGCGGAGCTGCCCCGTTACGGCGAGCTGCTGCAGCGCATGGAGCGGCTGGCGCCGGCCGACCTGGTGCCGGCCCAGGTCTGCGCCTTCGAACCGGAACTGCGCGAACGCTTCCAGGCGGTGGCCGAGCGCGCCGAGCCGGCGGTCGTCACCTTCGCCATTTCACTCACCCCCGCGCAGCTGCAGCACCTGGAACGCAAGTACGCGCGGAACAACGCCGACTATCGCCGGGAGTGGCTGCGCCTGACGCCCGGCGAGCTGCGCGACAAGCGGGTCAAGCAGCTGCTGGAACGCTTCGAGATGATCTACGGTGACCTCGGCGAGGCGCAGCGCAACGTGCTGCGCCAGCAGGTGGAACGCACCCCCTTCGACGCCCAGCGCGTGCTGGCCGAGCGCGAGCGGCGCCAGCGCGACACGCTGGAGACCCTGCGCAAGGTCACGGCCCCCGGCGTCTCGCTCGACGAAGCCAGAGCCCTGATGCGCGGGCTGTTGCAGCGCGGCCTGCGCTCGCCCGATCCGGCGTACCGGGCCTGGCAGGAAGCGGCGGTGCAGGAGTTCTGCAGCACCCTGGCCGTGGTGCACAACAGCACCACCGCCGCCCAGCGGGAAAGCGCGGTGCGGCGGCTGCGGGCCTACCAGCGGGACGTGGGCGAGCTGTCCGCCGCCCGTTGAAGGACGCGGCGCGCCCTTACTTCTTCGCGTGCGAGCGGCCTTCCTTCTCGGCCTGCTCCAGTTCGCGCGCCTCCTGCTCGGAACGCGGCCTGGCGGCCTCGGCGTCCTTCTCCACGTCGGCCTTCTCCAGGTACTCCTGGGTGCGCCTGTTGTAGTCGCGGGTGCCCTCGTAGCTGCCCTCGCCCATCTGCTGCTTCTTGTCCGTGCCGCCGCCGGCCTGCGGCTGGAAGTCGCTGGAGCCGGACTGCTGCTGTTGCTGGGCGGCGCTGTCGCCGCGCGGCTGCTGCTGCAGGATGCGGGGGGTGGGTCGGCGGGTGAGCATGGGGCCTCCTGGCGCTGGGTGGAACCGGCCCAGCTTAGGAGCGGCACCCCAGCCGTGTTGTAGGCGCCAGTGCAGCGGGGTTGTAGGCCTAGGCCTGCAACGCCCGGAAGCCTTGTAGGCCTGCCCGCAAGCGGTCAGGCCTGCAACGCCGCCCACATCTCCTTGTCCCGTTCGGCGGTCCAGATGCGGGGGTTCTTGATGCCACGGGCCTCGTCGTAGGCGCGGCTCACGTCGAAGGGCAGGCAGTGCTCGTAGATGAAGACGTGGCCGAAGACCGGGTCCATCTTCTGGCGGGTGTGCGCCATGGCCTGCTTCAGGTCCATGTTGGCCGCAGCCGCCTCCTTGGCGGCGGTGAACAGCGTCTCCACCCAGCGCTTGGTGTAATCCAGCGCCTTGTTGACCTGCGCCTGGCCCTTCATGGCTTCGCCGCGGCCGGGCACGATGGCCTCGGCCTTCAGGGCGCGCAGCGCCTCCAGCGTGGCCGGCCACTCCTCCAGGTGGGCGTCGCCGGTGTAGACGCCGGCCTCGTACTCCACCAGGTCGCCCGAGAACAGCACCTTCTCCTCTTCCACCCAGGCGATGGTGTCGCCCCGGGTGTGGCCGGGGCCTGGGTGCCAGATCTGCACCTTCACGCCGCCCAGGTCCACCGTGAGCTTGCCCGGCACCTCGCCCTTCACCGGGTTGCCGCCGCCGATGACCATGGTGGGCCATGTCAGGCCCGGCACCGTCTCGGCGTTGCGGAACAGGCGCGGGAAGCGCTCCATCTCGGACTGCATGTCCTCCTTGCCCCGCTCGACGATGAGGTCCAGGGTGCCCTGGCTCGCGATGATTTCAGTAGCACCCTCCGCAGCGTAGGCGCTGGCCCCGAGCACGCGGACCGCGTGGTAGTGGGTGAGCAGCACGTACTTGATCGGCTTGTCGCTGACGGTGCGGATGCGCGCGATCAGGTCCCGCGCCATCGCCGGCGTGGCCGTGGCGTCGCTCACCATGATGAACTTGTCGCCGATGATCACGCCCGAATTCGGGTCGCCTTCGGCGGTGTAGGCCCAGCAATGGGCCGAGAGCTGCTCGAACGTGATCTTCTTGTCGGCCAGGTCGGCCTGGCTGGCGAATGCTTTGGACACGGGGGTCTCCTGGTGGTCGGCGCGCGGGCGCTGGATTCCGCTAATCGTAATCGATTACGGATTGTTGAATCGATCGGCGGCCTGGGCGACCACCTGTTCCAGCGGCTGAGCGGCGTCAGCGACCACCACGCCGGGCTCGCCGGCGGGGTCCTGCAGGGCCTCGAACTGGCTGGCCACCAGGCTGGGGGGGTAGAAGTGGTCCTTGCGCGAGGCCACCCGCTCCAGCGCCTGCTGCGGGCTGAGCGCCAGGTACAGGAAGCGGATGCCGGGCGCGGCCTGGCGCAGGCGGTCGCGGTAGCTGCGCTTGAGCGCCGAGCAGGTCAGCACCGCCCCGCCGGGGTGCGCGGCCAGTTCCTCGCCCAGCCGCTGCAGGCAGCCGGCGCGGTCCTCGTCGGTCAGCGCGACGCCGTGCCGCATCTTGGTGATGTTGCCGGGCGGGTGGAAGGCGTCGCCTTCGATCAGCGGCAGCCCCAGGGCGGCGGCCAGGCGCTCGCCCACCGCCGACTTGCCGCAGCCGGCCACGCCCATCACCACCACGGAGTTCATCCGGCCATGCCTTTCTCGAGCAGGGTGACCACCTCCTCGGCGAAGGCCTTGTAGCTCATGGGCCCGCCGGGGCGCAGCCAGGTGAAGGTCCAGTTGATCATGCCGAACAGCATCATGGTCAGCGCGGTCTGGTTGGTGTCGTTCAGGCGGTGCGGGTAGGCCCGCCGCAGGAAGCGGGTGACGGCGGACACCAGGTCGCGCTGCCGGTCCAGGATCAGCTCTCGCTGGCGCTCGCCCAGGAACTTGGTGTCGTGCAGCAGCGCCACGTGGCGCGTGGCGGAGGTCTCGTACTCCTGCAGGAAGCTGCGGATCAACTCGTGCAGCGCCGCGCGGTCATCCAGCTTGCGCCGCTGCGCCGTGGCCTCGGCCTGGCCGATGATGGCCAGCAGGCGCTGGGTGTACCGGTCCAGCAGGTCGAACAGGATGGCTTCCTTGCTCTCGTAGTAGTGGTACAGGCGCGCCTTGGACGTGCCGCCCGCGGCCGCGATGTCGTTCATGCTGGCTGCGGGATAGCTTTGCTGGGCGAAGCACTGCGCCGCGATGTCCAGGATCTCATCGCGGCGCAGGTCGTGCTGCTGGGACTTGGGGCGGGCCATGAGCCCGCGATTATCGGCGGCGGCCGTGTTCAGCCGGCGGTGCGGCAGGGCACGTGCGCCCGCGGCGCGCGCGGCGCCAGCGCGGCGAACGCCAGGCGCACCAGGCCGGCGGCCAGCCGGGCCGCCGCGCCCAGGCCCAGCCCCAGCGCCAGGCGCAGGTCGGCCAGGGGCTGCACGACGCCCGCCAGGCTGGCGGCGACCTGCGCCTGGGCGGCAGTCTGCGGGTCCCAGGTGAAGTAGACCGGGGCTTCGCCGTCCCAGGCTTCGGCCACGACCCGCTCGCCGGCGCGGATGTTCAGGTACTCGCCCGCGCCCACCACCAGGTCGCCCTGTTCGTTGGGTGCTCCCAGGTGGGGGCCGTCGAAGGTGGCCCAGAGCCGGCCATGCGCGACGCGCAGGCGGCCGTCCTCGCGCGGGCGCAGCGTGATCGCGCGGCCGGCGCCCAGCTTCCAGGTGCCGGGCAGCGTGGGGGCGGAATCGTGCAGTTGCGACAGCGTTTGCGAGGTCATGGCGTTTCTCCGGTGATGGCGTTTGGGCATTGAATGATCGGTCGCCCCGGCTTGGCAGTCCAATGAATTGCGGCTAGGCTATTGATTCCCGATCCGCATCAATGCGGACCCCGCTCCTGACACCGCCTGACAGTCCATGCAGCACTCCCAGACCCATTTGCGCAGCCGGCCGATCTCGGCCGGCCACCTGCGGGCTTTCGAAGCCGTGGCCCGGCACCTGAACTTCCGCGCGGCCTCCGAGGAGATGGCGCTCACGCAGTCGGCGGTCAGCCGCCAGATCCAGGCGCTGGAAGAGGAAGTGGGCGTGAGCCTGTTCCTGCGGCACACGCGCGCCGTCGAACTCACGGGCGCCGGCTCGCAGCTGCTGCTCGCCGTGTCGCAGGCGCTTCCGCGCATCGACGCCGCGGTGCGGCAGATCCGCCAGAGCGCCGGGCGCAAGAGCGTCTCGCTCACGACCTTCGCCTCGTTCGCATCCATGTGGCTGATCCCGCGGCTGGAGCAGTTCCAGCGCGACAACCCGGACATCGACATCCGCATCGACGCGTCCGACAACGCCGTCGACCTGGACGTGGCCGACGTGGACCTGGCGCTGCGCTACGGCCCCACGGCCAGCATGCCGCCGCGCGCGATCCGCCTGTTCGGCGAGCAGCTCACGCCGGTGGCCAGCCCCTGGCTGCTCAAGTCCGGCCCCGTGCCCAAGGACCCGGCCGACTTCGCGCAGTACACGCTGATCGAGGCGGGCGACGGCCACCGGACCCACCTGGAGTGGCTCACCTGGCGACGCTTCTTCGACGAGCACAACTGCCCCAAGGTCCAGCCCAAGCGCTGGCTGTACTTCAACTACGCCTACCAGATGGTGCAGGCCGCGCTCACGGGCCAGGGCGTGGTGCTGGCGCGCCTGCCCATGGTGGCCGAGGCCCTGGCCAACGGCGACCTGATCGAGCCCCTGCCGCGCCTGCGGCTGGACTCGCCCATGGCCTACTGGCTGATCGTGGGCCCCCGCAGCGCGCAGCGGCCCGAGATCAAGGCCTTCTGCGACTGGCTGATGGTCCAGAGCAAGGCCACGCGCCAGACCATCGGCGAGGTGCCGGACCCGGACACCGTGGACAACATCGACTAGCCGCCGTCCTACAAGCGGACGGCACGCGCTGGCTCAGCATGCTGGCATGCACCACGACCCGCGCGCCCTCGATCCCCAGGAACTGCAACCCGCCCCCATCCCAGGCGAATGGGTGATCGCCGGCAGCCCGCAGGCGCGCGCCGTGGAACTGGGCCGCAGCCCCGACGGCACTTGCACCGCGGCCCACTGGGACTGCACGGCCGGCACCTTCCACTGGTTCTTCTTCAACGAGGAGATCGTGCACATCCTCGACGGCGAGGTGCTGGTGCGCACCGCCGATGGCAAGGAACGGCTCCTGCGGCAGGGCGACGTCGCCGTGCTGCCGGCCAACCAGTGGATGGTGTGGCGGGTGGACCGCTACGTGCGCAAGCTGGCCTACTGCCGCTTCCCGGTGCCGCGCCCCTTCGGCAAGCTGGTGCGCGCGGTGCAGAAGACGCGTACCTGGCTGGGGCTCAGGCAGCTGCCGGCCGTGGCGACGTCCTGATCCTGACCTAGCTGATCGGCCAGACCACGCCGTTGTCGTTGAGGATGGCGTCCAGCGGCACGTCGTGCGGCTCGGGCTCCAGGTCGGGCAGGAAGCCGCAGGTGAACCCCAGGCCCACGGTGAAGGGCTTGGGCTGGAGCGTGGCCAGCGTACGGTCGTAGAAACCGCCGCCGTAGCCCAGGCGGTAGCCGCCCGGCGCGTAGCCCACGCAGGGCACGAACAGCAGCGTGGGGACGATCACTTCCGTGTCCTTGGGCTTGGGGATGCCGTAGGCGTCCTCCTCCATGGGGCAGCCCGGGAACCAGGCGTGGAACTTCAGCGTCTTGTGCAGCTTGTCCACCACCGGCAGGCCGATGCGGCGCAGCTGGGGCTCGTCCAGCAGCTCGCCGTCTTCCTTCCAGCGGTGGAGGGCCGGCAGCGGGTCGAACTCGCCCTTGATCGGCCAGTAGGCGCCGATCACCGTGTCGGACCGCCCCACCAGCCAGATGCGCATCACGCGCTGGAGCATGTCGGCCCTCTCGAGCCGGTCGGGCAGGTTCAGGCGGCGCTGCACCAGCTCCTGCCGCAAGGCCCGTTTCTCTTCCGACTTGTCCATAATCCCCCGATGAAGTTGCGAACGATTCTGACACTGATCGTTGCCGCGCTCGCCGCGGCGGCGCAGGCGCAAGGCCGGGGCGACGAGCTGATCCTGGAGATGGGGCAGGCCTTCCGGCAGGGCAACAAGGCCCGCCTCGCCCAGCTGCTGCCGCAGGCCCGCGGCCATGTGCTCGAACCCTGGGCCGCCTATTGGGAACTGCGCGCCCGCCTGGACACCGCCACGCCGCAGGAAGTGCAGGACTTCTTCTCGCGCTACGCCGGCACCTACCAGGAGGACCGCCTGCGCAACGACTGGCTGCTGCTGCTGGGCCAGCGGCGCGACTTCACCACCTTCGCCGACGAATACCCCAGGTTCCGCATGAACGACGACCCGCAGGTGCGCTGCTACGCCCTGCTGGTGCAGCACCTGCGCGAAGGCGCCAGCGCGCCGCCGGCGCTGGCCGAGGAGGTGCGCCGCCTCTGGCTGGGCCTTCGCGAAGCGGACGACGGCTGCACGCTGGCGGCCAGCCGCCTGGTGTCGGATGCCCCCGGCCGCGGCCGCCTGACCCAGGCCGACGTGTGGCGCAAGGCCCGCCTGGCCGTGGAGAACAACCGGCCACGCGCCGCTGCCGCCGCGGTGGAGATCGTGGCGCCCGACGCCGTGCCGCTGCTCAACGAGCTCACGGCCAGCCCGGCGCGCTTCCTCACCAGCCGGGTGACCGCCGCCTCGCGCATGCGCAAGGAAATGGTCACCCTGGCGCTGATCCGGCTGGCCGCCGGCGACGCCGAGAGCGCCGCCAGCCAGCTCGAGAACAAGTGGGGGCCGCAGCTCACACCCGAAGAGCGCAACTGGGTCTGGGGCGTGCTGGGCAAGCAGGCTGCTCAGCGCCTGGGCGCCGATGCGCTGGACCACTACGCCAGGGTCAGCCGCGACGCCGACCTGTCCGACGACATGCTGGCCTGGAAGGTGCGGGCCGCGCTGCGGGCCGGGCGCGTGCCGAACTGGAACGCGGTGCTCAGCGCCACGTCCGCCATGAGCGAGGAGCTCCGGCGCGACCCCACCTGGACCTACTGGCGCGCCCGCGCGCTGGCCGGCGTGGGCGGCGACGACCGCCGTGCCGAGGCGCAGAAACTGTACGAGTCCATCGCCTCGGTGCGGGGCTTCTACGAGCAGCTCGCGCTGGAAGAGCTGGGCCAGAAGATCACCGTGCCCCCCCGTCCCGCGCCCCTGACCGCCGAAGAGCGCGAGGCGGCCCGCGCCAACCCCACGCTGCTGCGCGGCCTCTATGCGATCGGCATCGGGCTGCGCTCGGACGGCGTGCGCGAGTGGAACTACGGCACCAACCTGGCCCGCCCCGGCGGCATGGCCGACCGCGAGCTGCTGGCCGCCGCCCAGCTGGCCTGCGACCGCGAAGTCTGGGACCGATGCATCAACACCAGCGAACGCACGAAGCAGGAGTTCGACTTCGAGCAGCGCTTCCCCATGCCCTTCCGCGACTCGGTGGTGCGGCGCAGCCGCGAGATCAACCTGGACCCGGCTTACGTGTACGGCCTCATCCGCCAGGAAAGCCGCTTCATCATGGACGCGCGCTCGCACGTGGGCGCCTCGGGCCTGATGCAGGTGATGCCGGCCACGGCGCGCTGGACGGCCCGGCGCATCGGCCTGAACGGCTTTTCCGTCGACCAGCTGAACGACCGCGAGACCAACATCGCCATCGGCACCGGCTACCTCAAGGTGGTGCTGGACGACTTCGCCGGCTCCATGCCGCTGGCCGCCGCCGCGTACAACGCCGGTCCCGGGCGGCCGCGCAACTGGCGCAACGGCCCGGTGCTGGAAGCCGCCGCCTGGGCCGAGAACGTGCCTTTCAACGAGACCCGCGACTACGTGAAGAAGGTGCTGGCCAACACCACCACCTACGCCGCCATCCTGACCGGCCAGCCGCAATCGCTGCGCGCGCGGCTGGGCACGGTGGGGCCGCGCGACCCCAACCAGCCGGAACCGAACCGGGAGATTCCCTGAGCCGATGGACGCCTGGAACCGGAT
>CAZZAW010000040.1:0-15162 GCA_964652405.1 uncultured Ramlibacter sp. | reverse complement strand
GCCCACCTGCTGGTGCACGGCACCCTGCATGCGCAGGGCTGGGACCACGAGCGCGGCGAGGCCGACGCGCTCGCCATGGAAGCGCTGGAAGGGCTGCTGCTCGGCAGCCTGGGTTTCCCCAATCCCTATTAAGGCCGGCGCCGCCGGTTCAGAAGGCGTAGCTCACGCCGAGTGCCAGGCGCGCGGCGCCTGGGTCCCGCACCACCGGGCTCTCCGCCGCATCGCCCTGCAGGCGCTGCCAGGCCAGGGTGCCGAACCCCGCCCAGCGGTCGCCCAGCGGAACGCGGGCGGACAGGCCGACCTGCGCCGCATTGATGCCGCTGCCGGGGGCCCAGATCCGCAACCCGGAGCCGGCCGCCTGCGCGGGCGTCACGCCGAAATAGGCCTGGTTGTAGTCACGGCTGCCCCAGCGCACCGAACCGTTCAGGGCGACCGAGGTGGCGCCCAGTCGCAGCAGTTCGTACGAGGCGCCCAGGTGCAGGGCGGCTCCGCCCGAGGCCATGCCCAGTCGCAAGGCCGACTTCAGCTCCAGCCGCTCGCCTAGCCGCGCGTTGGCGAACAGGCCGGGATTCAGGCGCGCATCGATGTCGTCGAAGCCGGGCAGGCGGCCACCGGCGTCCCGGCCGGTCTCCACCGTCAGCCGCAGCCCGTACTGCAGGTCGCGCGACGTGCTGAAGTTGAAGCCCAGGCCGTTCACCGGCTCGGCGAAAAAGCCCGAGGGGCCCTGCCAGGCAAGCGAGGGGACCAGCAGCGTGCGACGGTCATCCGACCCGTCGTAGCGTGGACCGTCCAGCAGCACCAGGGCCGCCGACCACCGGGGCCGGTCGGGGCGCGGCCCGAGTTCGTAGAAGCTGCCCAGTTCGGCAGCGCCTGCGGACGCCGCAGCGAGGGTGGCGACCAGGGCCGTCAGGCGGGAGCGAAGCCGTGCCATGTCGAGTGACTGGTGAGTTCAAAAACAGAACTGTCCAGTAACTTTGCTGCGGACACAAGCGGAAGCCGCCATGTCCCCCAGCAGCCCACGGATTTGCTCAGGGCGTTCCGGGTGCGATGCGAAGCGGGATTGTCACGGGCCCGTCGTTGACCAGGTGCACCTGCATGTCCGCGCCGAACTCGCCGGTGGCCACCCGGGGGTGCGCAGCGCGGGCCTGGGCAACGAAATACTCGTACAGGCGCCGGCCGTCTTCCGGCAGGGCTGCGCCGGTGAAGCTGGGGCGGTTGCCGCCCGCCGTGTCGGCCGCCAGAGTGAACTGGCTGACGACCAGCAGGCCGCCGCCCACGTCCTGGACGCTGCGGTTCATCTTCCCGGCCTCGTCGCTGAAGATGCGCAGCTTCAGCAGCTTGGCCAGCAGCCTGTCGGCCTGGGCTTCGGTGTCGCCGCGCTCGGCGCACAGCAGCACCAGCAGGCCCCCCGCGATCTCGCCGACCGTGGCGCCGGCGATGTCCACCCGGGCCTGGCTCACCCTTTGCACCACGCTGATCACTTCAGGTCCTCCTCGTCGGCGGCATGCGTCTCGACGTCGCTGGGCAGGAGCTGGATGCTGGCCCGCAGCCCCGGCACAGCGCTCATGAGCGCCTGCTCCACCGAGGCGCGGACGGCCGCGGCACGCCGCAAGGTCCAGTTCGCGGGCATGTGCATGTGCAGGTCCACGAAGCGGCGCTGGCCGGAGCGGCGGGTGGAGATGTGGTCGAAGCGGATGGTCGGGTGCTCGAAGGAAGCCAGCACCTTGTCGATCTCGGCCAGGGTCTCGCGGTCGACCCGCTTGTCCATCAGACCCTGGGACGAGCGCCACATCAGCTGGGCGCCCTCCCGCAGGATGTTGAGCGCCACGGCGATCGCGACCGCCGGGTCCAGCCAGTGCCAGCCTGTCAAGCCGACCAGGCCAATGCCGACCACCACACCGGCGGAGGTCCACACGTCGGTGATGAGGTGCCGCGCATCCCCGTCGAGCGCCGCCGAGCGGTGCGCGCGGGCTGACTGCAGCATGGCCCAGGCGAGGGCCCCGTTGAGCACGGACGCGGCGGTGGACAGCCCCAGCCCCCACCCCAGCTGCTCCAGGGGTTGCGGGGCCAGGATGCGCTGCACCGCCGCCCAGACAATGCCCAGCGCGGCCACGATGATCAGCAGCCCCTCGAACCCCGCCGAGAAGTACTCGGCCTTGTGATGGCCGTAAGGGTGGTCGTCGTCCGGCGGCCGGCTGGCGATCGTGACCATCAGCAGCGCGAACGCGGCGCTGGCCAGGTTGACCAGCGATTCCATCGCGTCGGACAGCAGGCCCACGGAGCCCGTCACCCACCACGCGCCGGCTTTCAGCGCGATGGTCAGCAGCGCGACCGCGATCGAGACGCGCAGGAAGGCTTGCGGGGGAACGCGGCTGAAGGTGGCGGCCAGGGACATCGGCGTCGATTGTGGCGCCATGCCGCGAGTCAGTGCGGGCGGCCGGGGAAGACCAGCAGGGAAGGCTCCACCCGGGCCAGTGTGCCGAAGTCGCGGTCGTTGTGCACCAGCAGGGCGCCGTGCTCCAGCGCGAGGGCAGCAATGAGGCAGTCGGTGGGCTTGCGCACCGTGAAGCCGGACTCACGGGCCCGGCGGTAGAGGAAGGCCGCGATCTCGTAGGTGGACAGGCCCCGGGGCTCCAGCAGCAGCAGCCCCGACAGCATGTTGCGCAACTGCTCGAAGCCGCGCTGGGAACGCGCGCCCTGCAGCACTTCCTGGAAGATGACGCCGGTCAGGGCGATGTCTTCATCACCTTCGCGCTGGTCCACGAACCTCGTGGCCTCGGTGTCCAGTCCGCGGGAACGGTCGATCCAGACCGACGAATCCACCAGCAGCATCAGCGCTTCTTCCGGGCCGGTGCGCCCTTGACGGCAGCGGGCGTGTAGGGCGCGCGGGGTTGCTCGACCCGGTAGCGGCCGGCCTCCTCGGGCGGCGCTTTCGGGTCGTACGCAGGGTCGATGTCTCCCACGCCCAGGAAGTCACGGAACCGAGGCCGGTGGGCCCGGGCCACCAGCTCACGCAAGGCGCGATCGACAGCCTCGCGCTTGCTGCGCGCGCCCGAAATCCGCATGGCCTCGGCCACGAGGTCCTCGTCGATGTCGATGTTGGTGATCATAAGGCCAGATTGTACATGCCTTGTACAATCCGGCCACAACCGCTAGGCCAGCAGCACCCGGGCGAATTTGCGCTTGCCCACCTGCACGACGTAGCTGCCAGCGGGCAGCTTCAGGCCCTTGTCGCTGACCACGGCGGAGTCCACGCGCACGCCCCCGCCCTCGATCAGCCGGTTGGCTTCGCTGCTGGACGGCGCCAGTCCCGCCTGCTTGAGCAGTGCTGCGATGCCCAGCGGAGCGCCTGCGAGCCGTACCTCGGGAATGTCGTCGGGCACGCCGCCCTTGCTCCGGTTGGCGAAGTCCTGCTCGGCGGCATCGGCGGCCTGGGGACTGTGGAAGCGCGCGGTGATCTCCCTGGCCAGGAGCACCTTCGCGTCCTTGGGATTGCGGCCACCCTCCACTTCCGCCTTGAGGCGGGCGATCTCCGCCTCGCTGCGGAAGCTGAGCAGGGTGAACCAGCGCCACATCAGCTCGTCCGAGATGGACAGCACCTTGGCGAACATGGTGTTGGCGTCCTCGGTGATGCCGATGTAGTTGTTCTTGCTCTTGCTCATCTTGTCGACGCCGTCCAGGCCTTCGAGCAAGGGCATGGTCAGGATGCACTGCGGCTCCTGGCCGTATTCCTGCTGCAGGTGGCGGCCCATCAGCAGGTTGAATTTCTGGTCGGTGCCGCCGAGCTCCAGGTCGCTCTTCAGGGCGACCGAGTCGTAGCCCTGCATCAGCGGGTACAGGAACTCATGCACGCTGATCGAGCGGCCTTCCTTGAAGCGCTTGTTGAAATCGTCGCGCTCCATCATGCGGGCCACCGTGTAGCGGGCGGCCAGCTCGATCATTCCGCGCGCGCCCAGGGGGTCGCTCCACTCGCTGTTGTAGCGAAGTTCGGTGCGCTCCGGATCCAGGATCTTGTACGCCTGCGCCTTGTAGGTTTCGGCGTTGGCCTCGATCTGCTCGCGGGTGAGCGGCGGGCGGGTGGTGTTGCGGCCGGACGGGTCACCGATCATGGAGGTGAAGTCGCCGATGAGGAAGATCACCGTATGGCCCAGGTCCTGGAGCTGGCGCAGCTTGTTGAGCACCACGGTGTGGCCCACGTGGATGTCCGGCGCCGTCGGGTCCAGGCCCAGCTTGATGCGCAGGGGCACGCCGGTGGCTTCCGAACGCGACAGCTTGCGCACCCATTCGTCCTGTGGAATCAGCTCCTCGCAGCCCCGCAGGGTCACGGCCAGGGCCTGCCGCACGGCCTCGGACGGGGACGGGGGGTTTGTAACAAGCGCTTGATTCATAAGGCGTTTTTTCGTGGCAGAGTTCGCGCCGCCGCTATACTGCCGTCTGTTTTTTCCGGGCTGGCCGATTCTAGAGGCCCGCATCCCCCGCCCCGATGTGAGGACCCAAGGATTGAAGAACGGATTGATGGCCGCCGGCGAACGAGTCGTGGAACGCGCAGCCCACGTGCTGCAGCGGTATCCCAAGCAGGTCACCGCGGCGATCGCAGCCTTGCTGTTGGGAGGTGGCGGCGGCGCCTTCGCAGTCGCCTCCTTCGGCCCTGATCCTTCCGAGATGCCGGTGCGCGAAGTGCTGGAGCCGGTCCAGCCCCTGTCCTTGCAGGCGCAGGTCGAGGCCCTGGAGCTCCATGCGCTGCGCCTGTACCGCTCCGAGGCCATGCGGGCCACCGATACCGTGGATTCCTTGCTGGCCCGCCTGGGCATCCATGACCCCGCCGCCAGCGACTACCTGCGCGCCGACCCGGTGTTCCGCACCCATCTGCTGGGCCGCACGGGACGCAATGTGACCGTGGAAGCCAGCGGCGACCACAGCCTGGCTCGCCTGACCGCGCGCTGGACACCCGATGACGATGGCACCTTCAAGCGCCTGGTGGTCGAGCGTGACCGCACCGGCCGGCTCGGCTCGCGCGTGGAGACCGCCCCCCTGACCGCGTCCGCCCGCCTGGGCAGCGGCACCATCCGTACCTCGCTGTTCGCCGCCGTGGACGAATCGCGCATCCCGGACGACGTGGCGATGCAGATCGCCGACATCCTGGGCAGCAGCATCGATTTCCATCGCGGCATGCGCAAGGGCGACCGTTTCAACGTGGTGTACGAAGCGCTGGAAGCCGACGGCGAACCCATGCGCACGGGCCGCGTGTTGTCGGTCGAATTCGTGAACAACGGCAAGGTGCACCAGGCCATGTGGTTCCAGGAGCCCGGCACCAAGGGCGCCTACTACACCCTGGAAGGCAAGAGCCTGTCCAGTTCCTACCTGGCGTCCCCCATGGAGTTCTCGCGCGTGACCAGCGGGTTCGCCATGCGCTTCCACCCCATCCTGCAGCAGTGGCGCGCGCACCTGGGCGTGGACTACGGCGCCCCCACCGGCACGCCGGTGCGCACCGTGGGCGACGGAATCGTGGAATTCGCCGGCTGGCAGAACGGCTTCGGCAACGTGGTGATGGTTCGCCACAACCCCAGCGACGTGACCCTGTACGCGCACCTCAGCCGCATGGACGTGCGCGTCGGCCAGCGCGTGTCGCAGGGCCAGCGCATCGGCGCGGTGGGCTCCACCGGGTGGGCCACCGGGCCGAACCTGCACTTCGAGTTCCGCGTCAACGGCACCCACCAGGACCCGGTGGAGGTCGCCCGCCGCAGCGAAGGGCAGCCGCTGAGCGCCCAGTCGCGGCCGGCATTCGACCAGCTCGCGCGCGCCATGCGCGCCCAGCTGGCCGCCGCCCAGACCGCCACGGCCGTCGCCAGCGTCGAGTAACGGCGCCACCGCCCGCGGGCTTAGCATCGCGGGATGAGCGATCTCTACCTGGGCCTGATGTCCGGCACCTCGCTGGACGGCGTCGATGGCGTCCTGGCCGATTTCTCCGGCAGCTCGCCACGGGTCCTGGCGCACGCCAGCGCTCCCTTCGACGCACCGCTGAAGGCGGAACTGCTGGCGCTCAACGCGCCCGGCCCGGACGAGCTGCACAGGGCAGCGCTTGCCGCCAACGCGCTGATGCGCGTGTATGCGCAGGTCGTGCGGCAGGTGCTGGAACAGGCGGGTACCGCGCCCACGGACGTCCGTGCCATCGGTGCCCACGGCCAGACCGTGAGGCACCGTCCCCAGGAATTCGACGGCACCGGCTACACCCTGCAGCTGTGCCAGCCGGCCTTGCTGGCCGAGCTCACCGGTATTGCCGTGGTGGCCGACTTCCGCAGCCGGGACGTGGCGGCGGGCGGCCAAGGGGCGCCGCTCGCACCGTTCTTCCATCGCGAGATGTTCGCCAGGACCGGGGAGACGGTGGGCGTGCTCAACGTCGGGGGCATCTCCAACCTCAGCCTGCTGCGGGGCGACGGCACGCAGCAAGGGTTCGATTGTGGGCCGGGCAATGGACTGATGGACGCCTGGTGCCTGCGCCACACCGGCCGCCCTTACGACGACCAGGGCCTGTGGGCCGCCAGCGGCAGCGTTGTGCCCGACCTGCTGGCAGCCCTGCTCGCCGAACCCTATTTCGCGAAGGCACCGCCCAAGAGCACGGGTCGGGACCTGTTCAACGAGCCCTGGTTGCTGGTCCGGCTGCAGGCGTTCCCCGGCGTCCGGCCGCAGGACGTGCAGGCCACGCTGGCGGAACTCACGGCCCGCGGCTGTGCCGCCGACGTGGAGCGACACGAGCCTGGGCTGAAGCAGCTCGTGGTCTGCGGCGGGGGCGCCCTGAACACCCACCTGATGCGGCGGCTGCAGGCCCTGCTGCCCGGAACCCGGGTCGCTTCCAGCGACACTGCGGGGCTGCCGCCGCTCCAGGTGGAAGCCGCTGCTTTCGCCTGGCTGGCCCGGCAGTGCGTGCGGGGCGACAAACTGCCGCTCACAAGCACCACGGGCGCCCGCGGCGCCCGTGTGCTGGGAGCGGTGTACCCGGCCTAGACCGAGAAGCTCGAGCCGCAGCCGCAGGTGGTGGTGGCGTTCGGGTTCTTGATCACGAACTGCGCGCCCTGCAGGTCTTCCTTGTAGTCGATCTCGGCGCCCACGAGGTACTGGTAGCTCATCGCGTCGATCAGCAGCGACACGCCGTTCTTGGTCATGACGGTATCGTCCTCGTTGGCGATCTCATCGAAGGTGAAACCGTACTGGAAGCCCGAGCAGCCGCCGCCCTGGACGAAGACGCGCAGTTTCAGGTCCGGATTGCCCTCCTCGGCGATGAGGTCGGCGACCTTGGCGGCGGCGCTGTCGGTGAAGACCAGCGGGGCCGGCATGTCGGTCTGGATGTTTTCGGCGACTGCGCTCATGGACGTTGTGCTCCGGAAGGATTGAGGCAAATACTAAAGCAATTACCTCGGGAATTCAGGCTAGAAGTTGTTTGCCGCCAGCTTCAGTAAGGGCTTTTCCTCGCCCACCAGCAAGGGCCGCAGCTGCCCCGAGATGACGGCGCCCTGGTGCATTTCGAGGGCACGGTAGGACACGTCCCCTTCGATATGGGCCTTGGGCTGGAGTTCCAGCAGCTCGCGGGCGTGGACCGGGCCGCGAACGCTGCCGTTGATGATCACATGGTCGGCATGGATCTCGCCCTGCACCACGGCGGACTCGGAGATCACCAGCATGCTGGACTCGTCCGTGAGGGCCCGGATGTCGCCGACCACCTCGCCATCGATGCGCAGCCCCTCGGTGAACTTGAGGTTGCCCTCCACCCGCGTGCCATGGGCGATCAGGCTCTTGATGGGCGGTTGCGCTTTCTTGCCGAACATGGTGGATCTCCTCGACTCGTTGATGGCATCTACAGGTTGATGCTCTGCACTGCACGGGTGGAAGTGCCTTCCACCACCTTGGCGGACACGTTTTGTACCACGGCTGAGGCAGGCAGGTCGACCATGCCTTCCACCCGCCGGTACTGGCGGAACTGCAGGGGCTGGCTGCCGCCGGGCAGTTGCATGCTCCAGGGTTTGCCGCCCACGGTCCCTGCCACGCTCAGCTCCAGCTTGCCGCGGAACTCGGGCGCGTTCTTGACCGGCTGGATCACCAGCACCTGCCACTTGAGCTGCGTGCCCGCCACCACCTCGGCCTGCAGCCCGCGGATGGCGACCGCCTCGCCGCCGCTGGCCGGGATCAGCTTTTCGAAGAACCCGAGGTCGTCGCGCAGGGCCCGGTTCTCGGCTTCCAGCATGCGGATCTGGGCCGCGAGCCGCTCCTGGGCGGCTTTCTCGGCGGTGATCAGGCTGCCCGAGGTGTTGAGGATGGACTGGGCCTTGTCGCGCTCCTCACGCAGCTTGGCCACGTCGTTGCGCAAACGCAGCAGTTCTTCCTTGGCACCTGTGTCCAGGCCCGCGATGCTCTTGCCGAACTCGAACGCCCACAGGCTGATGGCTCCGCAAAACCCCAGCACCACCGCTGCCCCGGCCCAGCGCAACGGCCAGGGCATGGCATTGCGCACCGCCACGCGGGGGGCGCTGATGGTCAGACGGCGGCGCAGCAGCTTGAAACGCATGAGCTAGGAATGATGCCCCTACCAAAGACAAAGCCGCACGAGCAGGCTTGTGCGGCTTTGTAACGGAGCCCCGAAACGTTGTTTTGAGGCTTCGCGGGTGTGGCTTAACGCTTGCTGAACTGCTTGCGGCGGCGCGCGGAGTGCAGGCCGACCTTCTTGCGTTCCACTTCGCGGGCGTCGCGGGTGACGAAACCAGCCTGGCTCAGGGCGGGCTTGAGGCTCGCGTCGTAGTCGATCAGCGCCCGGGTGATGCCGTGGCGCGTGGCGCCGGCCTGGCCGGATTCGCCGCCACCATGCACGTTGACCTGGATGTCGAAGGTCTCGACATGGTTGGTCAGGAACAGGGGCTGCTTGACGATCATGATCGAGGTCTGGCGGCCGAAGAACTGCTCGATGTCCTTGCCGTTGACCGTGATCTTGCCGGTTCCCTTTTTCAGGAAGACACGGGCCACGCTGCTCTTGCGGCGGCCGGTGCCGTTGTTCCATTCACCGATCATGCTCAGATCTCCAGGGGCTTGGGTTGCTGCGCGGTGTGCGGGTGCTCGGCGCCGCCGTACACCTTCAGCTTCTTGATCATGGCGTAGCCCAGGGGCCCCTTGGGCAGCATGCCCTTGACGGCCTTCTCGAGCGCGCGGCCGGGATGCTTGGCCTGCAGGTCGCGGAAGTTGGTTTCGCGGATGCCGCCCGGATAGCCGGTGTGGCGGTAGTACATCTTGTCGAGTTCCTTGGCGCCGGTGACCCGGAGCTTGGAAGCGTTGATGACGACGATGAAGTCGCCGGTGTCGACGTGAGGCGTGTAGATGGCCTTGTGCTTGCCGCGCAAACGGAGGGCTGCTTCGCTGGCAACCCGACCGAGCACCTTGTCGGTGGCGTCAATCACAAACCACTCGTGCGTCACGTCAGCGGGTTTTGCGCTGAACGTTTTCATGAGTACCTTCGAAAGGTGTTGGTTTGGCGGGCCCTTTTCTGCGGTCGGTGTTCCTCTGATGGGAACCTCTTAGGCAGTATCCAAGTTGCCTTCGCGGGGCCACAAGGCGCTAAGGCAAGCCCGCAATTATACGAAGAATCAAGCACTTACCGCAAGGCTGGGGCTGCGGCGGTTACCATCGGCCGCATGTTCAGCTACCGCCACGCCTTCCATGCCGGCAACCACGCCGACGTGCTCAAGCACCTGGTACTGATCGCCATCCTGAAGCACCTGACCCAGAAAGACACCGCACTGTCCGTCATCGACACCCACGCGGGGGCCGGGCTGTACCGCCTGGACGGCGACTACGCCGGCACCTCCGGCGAGGCGGAGGACGGGGTCATCAAGCTTTTTTCGGCGCTGGCGCCCGCAGGGAAAGCGCAGGCTGCTATCAAAGACATAGCACCCGCACTCCAGGACTACCTGGACCTGGTGGCGGGTTTCAACCCCGCCGGGCAACTTCGGATCTACCCGGGCTCGCCGTTCGTCGCGCACCGGCTGCTGCGCGCCGAAGCGCGCGACAAGCTCAAGCTGTTCGAGCTCCACCCCACCGACAGCAAGGCCCTGGCCGGCAACATCGCGCAGCTCGATGCGGGGCGGCAGATCAGCGTGGCGCGCAAGGACGGCTTCGAGGGACTCAAGGCCCTGCTGCCGCCACCTTCGCGCCGAGCGCTGGTCCTGATCGACCCCAGCTACGAGATCAAGAGCGATTACACGAAAGTGAGCGCCTGCCTGCGGGACAGCCTGCAGCGGTTCGCGACCGGCACCTACGCCGTCTGGTACCCGGTGATCCCGCGGCCGGAGGCGCACGAGTTGCCCCGCAAGCTCAAGACGCTGGCCAACCAGGCCGGCAAGCCCTGGCTGCATGCCACCCTGGCCATCGGCCAGAAGGAAGACAAGCCGCAGCCCGGCGAGCCGCCGCGGCGGCCCGGCCTCACCGCTTCCGGCATGTTCGTCCTGAACCCGCCCCACACGCTGAAGGCCGCTTTGCAGGCGGCTTTGCCGCAGCTTTTGGCTTTGCTGGGGCGAGGGCGCGGGCAGGGCCAGGTGCTGGAGTCGGGCGGCTAGCCTCGGCCCGGTTGCCCAGCACCATGGTCCAGTAAGTCCCCCAGGACGAATTCGGCTGCCGCACGCAGGCGGCACCCACCTCGGTGAAGCTCGGGTTCATCAGGGTCCGGCAGTGGGCCTCGCTGCCCAGCCACCCGCCCACCACCGAATGCGGGTCGAAATCGCCCCCGGCCAGGGTCTCGCCCACGGCGCGGGCGTTGTAGCCCTCGCGGCTCACGCGCTGCTGCACCCGCAGGCCGTCAGGGCCGCTGGGGCCGAGGAAGTTGCGCCGGGCCATTTCCGCCGAATGCTTGCTGGCCGCCGCGGCCAGCGCCGGGTGCCAGGACACCGGCCGGGCCGGGCCCAGGGTCTGCTGGCCGCAGCTCTGCGGGGTGGCGCGGGCGGCGTTCACCGACTGCAGCAGGCTTTGCGGCAGGGTGGCCATGTCGCAATGCGCCACCAGCGACACGGCCCGGGGCGCGGCGCCCATGGCGGCCGTCGAGGCCGGGGTGGAAGGAGGAGCGCTGGGCGCCGCGCACCCGACCAACCCCGCGATGCCCAACCAGATCAACTGCTTCATGCGGCCCAGTCTAGAACTCGAGCGCGGCGGCTGGGGGGTGCGCGCATAGCCCCATTGGGCCAGCCGCAAGTCAGTGCCCATTAACCAACCGGCCGGTTGGTTAACTGACTATACTGGCGGCATGTACACGCAAGCCCTGGATTTGCCCGATTCGCAGCCCCGGCCGCTGCAGGCTGTGCCGCCCCCGGCCGAAGGGGAGCAGCAAGCCCGTTTCGACGCGCGGATCGACGCCGACCGCAAGATCGAGCCCCAGGACTGGATGCCCGAGGCCTACCGCAAGACGCTGGTGCGGCAGATCAGCCAGCACGCGCACAGCGAGATCGTCGGCATGCAGCCCGAAGGCAACTGGATCTCGCGCGCGCCTTCGCTCAAGCGCAAGGCCATCCTGCTGGCCAAGGTGCAGGACGAGGGCGGCCACGGCCTCTACCTCTATTCCGCCGCCGAGACGCTGGGCGTGAGCCGCGACCAGCTGCTGGACCAGCTCCACACCGGCAAGGCCAAGTACAGCTCCATCTTCAACTACCCCACCCTGACCTGGGCCGACGTGGGCGTGATCGGCTGGCTGGTGGACGGCGCGGCGATCATGAACCAGGTGCCGATCTGCCGCTGCTCCTACGGCCCCTACGCGCGGGCCATGATCCGCATCTGCAAGGAAGAGAGCTTCCACCAGCGCCAGGGCTTCGAGAGCCTGATGACCCTGATGGCCGGGACCCAGGCGCAACGCGACATGGTGCAGGACGCCGTCAACCGCTGGTGGTGGCCGGTGCTGGCCATGTTCGGACCGCCCGATGCCGCGAGCCCCAACAGCGCGCTGGGCATGCGCTGGGGCATCAAGCGCATCTCGAACGACGACCTGCGGCAGAAGTTCGTGGACGCCACCGTCCCGCAGGCGAAGATCCTGGGCGTCACCCTGCCCGATCCCGACCTGAAGTGGAACGAGGAGCGCGGCCACTACGACTATGGCGCGATCGACTGGGACGACTTCTGGAACGTGGTCAACGGCAACGGCCCCTGCAACAGGGAGCGCCTGGCCACCCGCGTCAAGGCGCACGAGGACGGCCAATGGGTGCGCGACGCCGCCCTGGCCCACGCCCGCAAGCGCCGGGCCCGGCAGCTGAAGGAGGCCGCATGAGCGAGGCTTCGACAGGCTCGGCCCGAGCGGCTGGCGAGTGGCCGCTGTGGGAGGTGTTCGTGCGCAGCAAGCAGGGCCTGGAGCACAAGCATTGCGGGAGCCTGCACGCCGCCGACGCGGCGCAGGCGCTGCAGATGGCACGCGACGTCTACACCCGCCGCCAGGAGGGCGTGAGCATCTGGGTGGTGCCCTCCGCGCAGATCACCGCCAGCGAGCCCGACGACAAGGCCGAGTTCTTCGAGCCGGCCGGCGACAAGATCTACCGCCACCCCACCTTCTATTCCATCCCCGACGAAGTCGGCCACATGTGATGCGGCACCTGGACTACGTGCTGCACCTCGCCGACAACGCCCTGGTGCTGGGCCAGCGCAATGCCGAGTGGTGCGGCCACGGCCCGGTGCTGGAAGAGGACATCGCCCTGGCCAACATCAGCCTGGACCTGGTCGGCCAGGCGCGGCTGCTGTACCAGCACGCCGCCACGCTGCAGGGCCACGGCGCGACCGAAGACTCGCTGGCCTACTTCCGCGACGCGCACGAGTTCCGCAACTTCGTCCTGCTGGAGCTGCCGCACCACGGCCCCCTGGCCCCGGGCGGGCGGGCCGAGCGCGACTACGCGGTGACCATCACCCGCAACTTCCTCTACAGCGCCTACATGCTGCTGCTGTGGGAGGCGCTGCAGTCGCACGAGGACGCCCAGCTCGCCGCCATCGCCGCCAAGTCGCTCAAGGAAACGCGTTACCACCTGCGCCACGCCCGCGACTGGCTGGTGCGCCTGGGCGACGGCACCGACGACTCGCAGGCACGCATGCAGGCCGCCGTGAACCACCTCATGCCCTACACGCAGGAGTTCTGGGACGGCGCCGATGCGCGCACCGCGGCGCTGCAGCCGGCCTGGGACGCGATGGTGGACGAGGCGCTGGCCGAGGCCACCCTCACCCGCCCGGGCGCCGCCGGCTACCTGCCGCGCGGCAAGCAGGGCCTGCATTCCGAGCACCTGGGCTACCTGCTGGGCGAGATGCAGTCGCTGGCGCGCCAGCATCCTGGCGCCACGTGGTGATGGACCGCACCGCGCGCGCCTGGGAGCTGCTGGAAAGCATCCCCGACCCCGAGATCCCGGTGGTCTCCATCCGCGAGCTCGGCATCCTGCGCGAGATCCACGACAGGGAAGGCGGCGTGGAAGTCGTGATCACGCCCACCTACAGCGGTTGCCCGGCCATGGGCCAGATCGAGGACGACGTGCGCGCGGCCCTGGCGGCCAACGACATCCCGGCCACCGTGGTCACCCGGCTGGCCCCGGCCTGGACCACGGACTGGATCAGTGAGGACGCCCGCGCCAAGCTGCGCGATTTCGGCATCGCGCCGCCGGGCGAGAGCGCCGCCGGCAACGTGGTGCGCTTCGCGCGCAAGAACGCGAGCGAGTCGCCCGCCTGCCCCCGCTGCGGCAGCCACGACACCACCGAGACCTCGCACTTCAGTTCGACCTCCTGCAAGGCCCTGTACAAGTGCCTGAGCTGCCTGGAGCCCTTCGACTACTTCAAGCCGTACTGACTCATGGCGACGCATTTCCACCCCCTGACCGTCGCCCGCGTCACCCCTGAAGCGGCAGGCGCCGCCGCCATCACGTTCGCGGTGCCGCCCGAGCTGCGAGGCACCTTCGACTTCCGCCCCGGCCAGTTCCTCACGCTGCGCGCGCGGGTCGACGGGCAGGAGCTGCGGCGCAGCTACTCGATCTGCAGCCCGCACCAGCGCTATGCCGCAGCGGGTGAGCTCGACGTCGGCATCAAGCCGGTGGAAGGCGGCAGCTTCTCGCGCTGGGCGGTCTCGCAGCTGCGGCCCGGCGCCGTGGTCGAGGTCATGCCGCCGGACGGCCGCTTCACGCCGCGCGTAGAGCGCGCCCGCCACCGAGTCGGCTTCGCCGCCGGCTCGGGCATCACGCCGCTGCTGTCCATCGTGGCCAGCACGCTGGCCGCCGATCCGCATGCCCGCTTCACGCTGGTGTACGGCAACCAGCGCACCGCCACCATCATGTTCAACGAGGCGCTGGCCGACCTCAAGGACAAGTACCCCTCCCGCCTGTCGCTGGTCCACGTGCTCTCGCGCCAGGCGCAGGAGGTGCCGCTGCTGCAGGGCCGGCTCGACCAAACCAAGGTGCGCGAGCTGCTCGCCCCGGTGCTGCCCGTGGCGAGCATCGACGAGGCCTTCGTCTGCGGGCCCGAGGGGATGATCGACGCCGTCACCGCGGCCCTGGTGGCCGCCGGCCTGCCCGCGGAACGCGTGCACAGCGAACGCTTCTTCGCCGCCGGCAGCGCGGTTGCTCCTGAAAAGATAGCATCGAGCGCCCGTGCCGAGCGGGCTGCGGGCCCGAATGATGCCCAGTCGCAGCTGGAGGTGGTGCTGGACGGCAAGACCCACGCCCTGGCCATCGGCCCGGCCGACAAGGTGCTGGACGTCGCGCTCGAGGCCGGGCTGGACCTGCCCTATTCGTGCAAGGGCGGCGTCTGCTGCACCTGCCGGGCCCGCGTGCTGGAAGGCCGGGTCGAGATGGAGAAGAACTTCACCTTGGAGCAGTGGGAAGTCGACAAGGGCTTCGTGCTCACCTGCCAGGCCCGCCCGCTGACCCAGCGCGTCGTCGTCAGCTACGACGAGCGCTGATCCGCGTCAGGCGCCCAGCCGCTGGCAGATCGCCAGCGTGGCCTGCGCCTGGTTCATGGTGTAGAAGTGGAAACAGGGCGCGCCGCCGGCGCGCAGCCGCTCGCACAGCGCGCTCACCACGTCCAGGCCGAAGCTCCTGATCGAGGCCGTGTCGTCGCCGAAGCTTTGCAGCCGCAGGCGGCCCGCAGCCGCTGCTCGACGTCCGCGTAGAGGGCGGCCTCGCGCAC
>CAZZAW010000039.1:8331-15388 GCA_964652405.1 uncultured Ramlibacter sp. | reverse complement strand
CCGCGGTTCTTGCGGGCTTCCACCAGTCCCTGCGCCAGCAGCTGGTCGTAGGCTGCCACCACGGTGGAGGGGCTCACGCCCTGCTGCTGCGCGCACTGGCGCACCGAAGGCAGCCGCGCGCCCGGCGCCAGCAGGCGGTCGCGGATGCGCTGGGCGAAGCGCCCCGAAAGCTGCTCGGTGAGCGACTGGGAAGAGGCTTTCATCAGCATGGCGAACCCCTGGCGTGTACTGGCAGGTCGGGCAATACAGAGGCGCAACTGAGCTGCCCAACTGTACTGGTGGTGTATTGGCCGGCAAGATTACAGTGAACCTCATGAACAGGCAACCGGGGCTTCCATCGTGAGCGGCGCAGAGGTGACCGCCTTGCTGCTGTTCTGCACCGCCATGAGCTTTTCGCCGGGGCCGAACACCACGCTGTCGACCGCGCTGGCTGCCAACCATGGCCTCAAGCGCGCGCTGCGCTTCTGCCTGGCCGTGCCCACCGGCTGGACGCTGCTGATGCTGGCCTGCGGCCTGGGCCTGGGCGCGCTGGTCACAGGCGTGCCGGCGCTGCGCTGGGCCGTGAAGCTGGGCGGCGTGGCCTACATGCTGTGGCTGGCATGGAAAGTGGCGAGCGCGGGGCGCCTCTCCGATGTGGACGAATCTCGCCTGAACGTGACCTTCGCGCAGGGGGTGGGCCTGCAGTTCCTCAACATCAAGGCCTGGATGCTGGCCCTCACGCTCACCGCCGGCTGGGTGGTGAACGCCGCCGGCCAGCCCGCGGCCAACCCCGGGCAGCGGCTGGCGATCATCTGCGCGGTGATGGTGGTCTTCGCCTTCACCAGCAACTTCACCTACGCCCTCGTGGGCTCGCTGCTGCGGCAGTGGCTGGCGCAAGGCCGCCGCCTGCTCTGGTTCAACCGCGCCCTGGCCCTGATCCTGGTGGCCACGGCGGCCTGGATGCTCACCGTATGAAGGCCGACGAAATCCGCGGTCTCTGGCTGGGCCTGCTGGGCGTGGCCATCTTCGCGCTCACGCTGCCAATGACCCGCCTGGCGGTGGGCACGCCCGAGGCGCCGCAGATGTCCGGCGTGTTCATCGCGCTGGGCCGCGCCGTGGTGGCCGCCGTGCTGTCGGCCGCGTTCCTGGCGGCGACGCGTGCCCCGCTGCCCCGCCGCGGCGACTGGCTGCCCCTGGCCATCACCTCGGCCGGCGTGGTGTTCGGCTTCCCGCTGTTCACCTCGGTGGCCATGCGCTACGTCGAGGCCGTGCACGCCAGCGTGATCGTGGGCGTGCTGCCGTTGGCCACGGCCGCCGTGGGCGCGTGGCTGCACCGGCAGCGCCCTTCCGCCGGTTTCTGGGCCTGCGCGGCGCTCGGCAGCGCCCTGGTGGTCGCCTTCGCCCTGCTGCGGTCGGGCCAGTCGGGCCTGGCGCTGCACCCCGCCGACGCGCTGCTGCTGGCGGCCATGGCCTGCGCCGCCATCGGATATGGCTACGGCGCGCGGCTGTCCCAGCGCATGCGCGCGGAGCACGTGATCTGCTGGGCGCTTGTGATCTCGCTGCCGCTCACGCTGCCTGCCGCGGTCCTCGCGCGCCCGCAGGCCGCGGTGCAGGCCTCGGCCTGGTGGGCCTTCGCCTACGTGGCCGTGTTCTCGATGTGGCTGGGCTTTTTCGCTTGGTACCGCGGCCTGGCCCTGGGCGGCACGGTCCGCGTCAGCCAGGTGCAGCTGGTGCAGCCCTTCCTGTCCATGCTGTTCGCCGTGCCCCTGCTCGGCGAGACGCTGGACGCGGTGACGCTGGGCTTCGCCGTCGCCGTGATCGCCACCGTGTTCATCGGCAAGAAGATGCCGGTGCGCGCCGCCCCCTGACTTCACCCCAAGGAGAACTCCATGAAACCCGACGACCTCAAGACCGCCTCCTGGGTGCTGGCGCAGCGGGCCGCCCGCATGAACCCCTCGGTGATCCGCGAGATCCTCAAGGTCACCGAGAAGCCCGGGATCATCAGCTTCGCCGGCGGCCTGCCCTCGCCCGCCACCTTCCCCGTGGCCGAGTTCGACGCTGCCAGCCGCCAGGTGCTGGCCGAGGACGGGCCCGCCGCCCTGCAATACGCGGCCAGCGAAGGCTTCGCGCCGCTGCGCGAGCACGTCGCGCGGCAGCTGCCCTGGCCGGTGGACCCGGCGCAGGTGCTGATCACCACGGGCTCGCAGCAGGGGCTGGACCTGGTGGCCAAGGTGCTGATCGACACCGGCTCCAAGATCCTGGTGGAGACGCCCACCTACCTGGGCGCGCTGCAGGCCTTCACGCCCATGGAGCCGCAGGTGGTCAGCGTCGAAAGCGACGCCGAGGGCGTGGACATCGCCGACCTGGAGCGCAAGGCGCAGGGCGCCCGCTTCCTCTATCTGCTGCCCAACTTCCAGAACCCCACCGGCCGCACCATGAGCGAGGCGCGCCGCGCCGCCTTGAGCCAGGCCGCGTCGCGGCTGGGTCTTCCCATCGTCGAGGACAACCCCTATGGCGACCTCTGGTTCGACCAGCCGCCGCCGGCGCCGCTCACGGCGCGCCACCCCGAGGGCTGCCTGTACCTGGGCTCGTTCTCCAAGGTGCTGGCGCCGGGCCTGCGCCTGGGCTTCCTGGTGGCGCCGCCCGCGCTCTATCCCAAGCTGCTGCAGGCCAAGCAGGCCGCCGACCTGCACAGCCCCAGCTTCAACCAGCGCATGGCGGCCCGCGTGGTGGAGGGCGACTTCCTCGCACGCCACGTGCCGCGCATCCGTGCCCTCTACAAGTCGCAGCGCGACGCCATGCTGGCGGCGCTGGAGCGCGAGATGAAGGGCTTGCAGGTCGAGTGGAACAGCCCCGAAGGCGGCATGTTCCTCTGGGCCCGCCTGCCGCAGGGCCTGAACGCCGTGGAACTGCTGCCCGCCGCTGTGGAGCGCGGCGTGGCTTTCGTGCCCGGCGCCGCCTTCTACGCCGGTGAAGGCAGCACGCCCGAGCAGCTGCGCACCTTGCGCCTGTCATTCGTCACGGCCAGCGTCGACCAGATCAACACCGGCATCGCGGCGCTGGCCGCGGCCGTGCGGGAGGCCCGGCAATGAAGATCTGGGGGCGCCTGTCGTCTATCAACGTGCGCAAGGTGGTGCTGGCCGCCCGCCTGCTGGAGCTCGAGTTCGAGCGCATCGACGCCGGGCGCGAGTTCGGCATCGTGCGCACCCCGGAGTTCCTGGCCAAGAACCCGAACGCCATGATCCCGCTGCTGGAGGACGGCAGCTTCTCGCTGTGGGAGTCGAACGTCATCGTGCGCTACCTCTGCGCCAGGCACTCGCCGGGCCGCATGTACCCGCAGGACCTGCAGGCCCGCTTCGACGCCGAGCGCTGGATGGACTGGCAGCAGGCCACGCTGAACCCGGCCGGCCGCGACGCCTTCCTCCAACTGGTGCGCGTGCCGCCGGACAAGCGCCAGCAAGTCCTGATCGATGCGTCCGTCGCGGCCACCGAGCCCCTGCTCGACCTGCTGGATACCCACCTGGCCCGCCAGCCCTTCCTGGCCGGCGACCGGCTGACCATGGCCGACATTCCCATCGCCTGCGAAATCGACCGCTGGTGGCTGCTGCCCCTGCCCCGGCCCGCGCGGCCGCACCTGGCGCGCTGGTACCAGGGCATCCGCACCTCGCCCGCCGCGCAAGGCGTGCTCGACCTTCCCCCATCCTGAGGCATCCGCCATGCAACCACGCGCTTTCAAGCAAGTCGACGTCTTCACCGAAGTGCCCTACCGCGGCAACCCGCTGGCCGTGGTGCTGGACGGCAGCGGCCTGTCCACCGAGGAGATGCAGCACTTCACCAACTGGACCAACCTGTCCGAGGCCACCTTCCTGCTGCCGCCCACCCAGGCCGGCGCCGACTACCGCGTGCGCATCTTCTGCCCGGGCCGCGAGCTGCCCTTCGCCGGGCACCCCACGCTCGGCTCCTGCCATGCCTGGCTGGAAGCTGGCGGCCGGCCGCAAGGCGAGTATGTGGTGCAGGAATGCGGCATCGGCCTGGTGAAGCTGCGCCGCAGCGGCGGCCGGCTGGCCTTCGCGGCGCCGCCGCTGCGCAAGAGCGGCCCGCTGCCGGAAGAGGACGTGGCGCTGATCGCCCGCGGACTGCGTATTCCCCGCGACGCCATCGTGGCCCATGCCTGGTGCGACAACGGGCCCAACTGGCGTGGCGTGATGCTGCGCACGGCCGACGAGGTGCTGGCGCTCAAGCCGGACACGGCGGTGCTTGACGGACTCGATGTCGGCGTCGTCGGCCCGCGCGGCAAGGTCGGCGTCATCGGCTCCCGTCCGCAGGGCGACGACTGCGCCTTCGAGGTCCGCGCCTTCTTCCCCGGCAACAACGGCATCACGGAGGACCCGGTCACCGGCAGCCTGAACGCGGCCCTGGCCCAGTGGCTGATCGGCGCCGGCATGGCGCCCGAGCGCTACGTCGCGGCCCAGGGCACGGCGCTGGCGCGGGCCGGGCGCGTCCACGTGGAGCGCGACGCATCCGGCGAGATCTGGATCGGCGGCGCCTCGGTCACCTGCGTGCAGGGCACGGTGCAGCTGTGACGGCCCCGGCCCGCGTCGACCACTTGGTGATCGCCGCCCGCGACCTGGCGCAGGGCGTGGCCTGGTGCGAGGCCACCCTGGGCGTCACGCCCGGCCCGGGCGGCGACCACCCGCTGATGGGCACGCACAATCGCCTGCTGCGCATCGCCACCGTGAACTACCCGCAGGCCTACCTGGAGGTCATTGCTATCAATCCAGGAGCACCTAGCGCCCGCCCCGCGGGCGCCCGGCGCTGGTTTGACCTGGATGACGAGCGCCTGCAGGCGGCCGTGGCGGACGAGCCGCGGCTGGTGCACTTCGTGGCGCAGGTGCCCGACGTGAAGGCGGCGGTGGCCGCGCTGGCGGCCCAGGACCTGGACCGCGGCGAGGTGATCCAGGCCTCGCGCCCCACGCCGCGCGGCCTGCTGCAGTGGCAGATCACCGTGCGCCAGGACGGCCAGCGCCTGCTGGACGGCTGCCTGCCCACGCTGATCCAGTGGGGCGACCACACGCATCCCACGCCCAGCCTGCCCGACCTGGGCGTGTCGCTGCACGCGCTGGCCGTCACGCACCCGCAAGCGCCGCGGCTGCAGGCTGCGTTCGGCGCGCTTGGCCTGCAAGGCGTCGCGCTGCAGGCAGGTCCGCCCAACCTGTGCGCCACGCTGCTCACGCCGCGCGGGCCGGTGAAGCTGGAATCGAAAGGCAACTGAGCCATGCAGTTCACGCGTGCCGAAGTCCAGGCCGCCCGCCAGGCGGTGTACGCGGTGATGCCGCCCACGCCGCAGTACGCCTGGCCGCTGCTGCGGCAGCGCCTGGGCGCGCCGGTGTGGGTCAAGCACGAGAACCACACGCCGTCCGGCGCCTTCAAGGTGCGCGGCGGGATCACCTACTTCGCGGACCTGGCGCGCGAACAGCCGGGCCTGCGCGGCGTGATCAGCGCCACGCGCGGCAACCACGGCCAGTCGGTCGGGCTGGCCGCCCGGCAGTACGGGCTCCAGGCCCGCATCGTGGTGCCGCGCGGCAACTCGGTGGAAAAGAATGCCGCCATGCGCGCCCTGGGCGTGGAGCTGATCGAGCATGGCGAGGACTTCCAGGCGGCGCGCGAGCATGCCACGGCCCTGGCGGCGCAGCACGGGCTGCACATGGTGCCCTCGTTCCACCGCGGCCTGGTCAAGGGCGTGATGAGCTACTGGGTGGAGTTCTTCGAGAGCTTCGCACCCGGCCAGGGCCCGGACGTCGTGTACGTGCCCATCGGCCAGGGTTCCGGCTTCTGCGCGGCGGCTGCCGCGCGGGCCTACACGGGGGCGCGCTGCGCGCTGGTCGGGGTCGTGTCGGCGCACGCCACCACCTACCTGGACTCCTTCCGCGCCGGCCGCGTGGTCGAGGCGCCGGTGAGCACGCAGCTGGCCGACGGCATGGCCTGCCGCGTAGCCGACCAGGAGGCGCTGGACATCGTGCTGAAGGAGGCCGAGGACATCGTCGCGGTCACCGACGACGAGGTGGCGCAGGCCATGCGCGCCCTGTTCGCCGACACCCACAACGTGGCCGAAGGCGCCGGCGCCGCAGCCTGGGCCGCCGCCTGGCAGCAGCGGGAGCGGCTGCAGGGCCGCACGGTCGGGCTGGCCCTGACCGGCGGCAACGTGGACAGCCCGGTGATGGCCCGGGTGCTGGCGCAGGCGTAGTCGCCGTCCTACATCCGGGTGGGGCGGCGCCGACTAGAGTCAACCTCCCGGCACCTGCCGCGCCGCAAGGAGAAGCTCATGGATCGCGTCACCGGCCCCATCGACGGGTATTTCGTCGCCAGCTCCGCCGGCGAGATGGGAGGCCGCTACCTGGGCTTCGCCAAGGTCTGCTGCACCCGCCCCGCCAGCTTCTGGCTCGCCACCCTGTGCGACGAGCCCGGCTGCTGCGCCCACCTGTGCGGCGGCGGGCTGTTCGACACGCCCGAGGCGGCCATCGCCAGCGCCGAGCTGCTGGCCCAGGCGCAGATCCGCCAGCGGCGGCAGGCGGTCGAAGCTAGCGGGACGTCTTCTTCGCGGCGGACTTCCTGGCCGGCGACTTCTTCGCAGGCGTCTTCCTAGCCGCGCTCTTGCGCGCCGTCGTCTTCTTCGCCGGCGCCTTCTTCGCCGGCGTTTTCCTGGCGGCCGCCTTCTTCCCCGGCGCCTTCTTCGCCGCGGTCTTGCGGGCAGGTGCCTTCCCGGCGGCCTTCTTCGCGGGCGCCTTCTTCGCCGCCGCCTTTTTGGCCCCCGCCTTCCTGGCCGGGACCTTGCCGCCCTCGCTGCGCGCCTCGGACAGGCCGATGGCGATGGCCTGCTTGGGGTTCTTCACGGTCTGGCCGGTGCTGCTCTTGAGCTTGCCGCGCTTGTACTCGTGCATCGCCTCTTCGACCTTTTCGTGGGACTTGCTGCCATAGCGTGCCATCGCGGACTCCTTGGAATGGGGGACGGTGGCTGCATGGTCCGCCCACGCGGGCGCCGCAGGAGCAGGAACCCGGCGCAAGTTCGCGTAGGCGACTG
>CAZZAW010000039.1:0-8321 GCA_964652405.1 uncultured Ramlibacter sp. | reverse complement strand
GGGCCACCGGCAGAGCGTGCGCCTGGGCGAGTACTTCGCGCACCAGGGCCTGGTGTTCGACGGCCTGATCGCCGGCACGCTGCGGCGCCACAAGCAGACCCTGGCCGGCATCCTGGAAGGCATGAAGCAGGCCGGCGAGCACCTGGCCTGGGAAGGGCTGAACGAGTACGACAGCGAGGCGGTGATCGCCGCCATCCACCCGCACCCGCTGGAAAAACCCAGCTCGCCCGAGATGTACAGGCACCACTTCCGGCTGTTGCGCGACGGGCTGGCCCAATGGATGGCCGGGGTGGTGAGCCCGCGCGGCATGCCCACCTACCAGCAGTTCGTGGCCGGCGTGGCCGGCGCGCTGGACCACGTGCGGGCCAACCACTATGGCCAGAAGGTGCTGCTCGTCACCAGCGGCGGGCCGATCTCGACCGCCGTGGGCCATGTGCTGGGCACCAGCCCCGAGACCACCATCGAGCTGAACCTGCGCATCCGCAACACCTCGGTCACCGAGTTCGTGTTCACCCCCAAGCGCCACATGCTGCTGCAGTTCAACGCGCTGCCGCACCTCGACGCCCCGGATCTGAGGGACTGGGTGACATACTCCTAGCATGAGCTCCAGCGCGCCCTCCCCTTCCCCCTGGCGGGTGGTGTGCCTGTGCGCGGCCTGGTGCGGCGTCTGCCGCGAGTGGAAGCCCCTGTTCGACGCCGCCGCCGCGGCCTTTCCCGCGCTGCGCTTCGACTGGGTGGACGTGGAAGACGAGGCCGACGCGCTGGGCGACGTCGACATCGAGACCTTTCCCACCCTGCTCATCGCCCGCGGCGGCGAACCCCTTTTTTTCGGCCCGCTGCCGCCCGCCCAGGCTCAGCTGGAACGCCTGATCGGCAGCCTGCTGGAGCACACGGAACCGGCGCGCGTGGCGCCCGAAGCAGGGCCGCTGCTGCAGCGGCTGGAAAGCCGCGTGCTACGGAAAAGCTAGCACGGGATACAGGCGTTGTCTGGATGTAACCGGGCAAGGCCGAGTCCTACATAGCTCTACACCCGCTCCTGACGAGGGGCTGCAAACGGCGCAAGCCCAATGTGCTCCATGGCGGCGGCTGTCCGCCATGCCTCTTCTTCTTCCAGCTTTTAGGAGTACACCAATGGCATCGAACAACCAGGGCAATTCGTCCGGCAAGAGCGGCAGCTCCAACCGGGGCTTCGCGTCCATGGACCCCAAGCGCCAGCGCGAGATCGCCAGCGAGGGCGGCAAGGCGGCGCACGAAAAGGGCACGGCCCACGAGTTCACCTCGGAGGAAGCCCGCGAGGCCGGCCGCAAGGGCGGCATGGCCCGCAGCCAGAACCGCAAGAAGCAGCAGTAAGCCGCCCGCATCCGCGAAAAAAAAGCCGCCCCGCAAGGCGGCTTTTTTCATGCGCGCGCTCAGTAGGTCTTGTACGGCAGGAACTTGCCCGAGAGCACCACGTTCACGCGGTCGCCCTTGGGATCGGGCTCGCGGGTGATGTCCATGGAGAAGTCGATCGCGCTCATGATGCCGTCGCCGAACTCCTCGTGGATCAATTCCTTGATGGTGGTGCCGTAGACGCTCACGATCTCGTACCAGCGGTAGATCAGCGGGTCGGTGGGCACGGCCGTGGGCAGCGAGCCCTTGTAGGGCACCACCTTCAGCCACTTCTGCTCTTCTTCCGACAGGCCGAAGATCTCGCCCACCACCTTGGCCTGCTCGGCGGTGGCGGTCATCTGGCCCAGGCACAGGGCGGTGACCCATTCCTTGGACTGGCCGACCCGGGAGGCGACCTCGGCCCAGCTGAGGCCCTTGGACACCTTGGCGGTGATGATCTTCTCGGTGACGTCGTTGCGGTTCATGAAAGCTCTCCTTCGGGGTTAATGCTCGCCGCCCGCCTTGGCGCGGGTGACCAGGAAATCGACGATGTGGTTGCGCAGCTCGTAGTAGCCGGGCAGGTGGTGCAGCTCGGCGCGCTTGCGGTTGCGGGGCAGCGGGTTGGCCACCACTTCCGCGATGCCGCCGGGGGTGTAGCCGCCCGGGCCTTCGCTGCCCGAGCCGCCACGCGGCTCCTGGCCGTTCGTCATGAGCAGGATGCGGTCGCTGAGCAGGATGGCCTCGTCCACGTCGTGCGTGATCATGAAGACGGTCTGGTGCGTCTCGCGCACGATGGCGATCAGCTCGTCCTGGATGGTGCCGCGGGTGAGCGCGTCCAGCGCGCCGAAAGGCTCGTCCAGCAGCAGCATCTTGGGCTGGATGGCGAAGGCGCGGGCGATGCCCACCCGCTGCTTCATGCCGCCGGACAGCTGCGAGGGCTTCTTTTCCAGCGCGGGCGTGAGGCCCACCATGGCGACGAACTTCTCCACGTGCTCGTTCACCTGGGCGCGGGTCCACTCGGGCCAGCGCGATTCCACAGCGAACGCGATGTTGCGGCGCACCGTGAGCCAGGGCATGAGCGCATGGCTCTGGAACACCACGCCGCGCTCCAGGCTGGGGCCCGCGACCTCGCGCCCGTCCATGAAGACGTGGCCTTCGCTGGCCGTGTCCAGCCCCGCCAGCACGTTCAGGATGGTGGTCTTGCCGCAGCCCGAGTGCCCGATGATGCAGACGAACTCGCCGCGGTCCAGGGAGAAGGACACGTCGGCGAACACCGGTTTGCCGGGCACGAAGGTCTTGGCCAGGCCTTCGATCTTGAGGAAGCCTTGCATCGCCGGGTCCTTGCCTTTGTCATTGCGGGCTTGACCCGCAATCCAGGGACCCCGGGTCAACCCCGGGGTGACATCTCTCTCACTCCACATACGTCACCGCCCTCTGCAGCCGCCCGAACGCCAGGTCGAGCAGCATGCCCACCACGCCGATCACCACGATGGCGAAGATCACGTTGGTCAGCGACAGGTTGTTCCACTCGTTCCAGACGAAGTAGCCGATGCCGGTGCCGCCCACCAGCATCTCGGCGGCCACGATCACCAGCCAGGCGATGCCCATGCTGATGCGCATGCCGGTCAGGATCGTGGGCGCGGCCGCCGGCAGGATGACGCGGAAGGCCCGGCGCAGCGGCTTGACCTCCAGCGTGCTGGCCACGTTCAGCCACTCGCGCTTGACCGAGGCCACGCCGAAGGCGGTGTTGATCAGCATGGGCCAGACCGAGCAGATGAAGATCACGAACACGCCCGAGACCGACGAGTCCTTGATCGTGTAGAGGGCCAGCGGCATCCAGGCCAGGGGCGAGATCGGCTTGAGCACCTGGATGAAGGGGTCGAAGGCCTTGTGCAGCAGCGGCGACATGCCGATCACGAAGCCCAGGGGAATGGCCACCACCATGGCCAGCAGGAAGCCCAGGCCGACGCGGCCCAGCGAATGCGCCAGCTGGATCGCGATGCCCTTGTCGTTGGGGCCGTTGTCGTAGAACGGGTTGGACAGCTGCTGCACGAAGGTGCCGCCCATCTGCCCCGGGGTGGGAAAGCCGGTCGTCTTGGTGCTGCCCACGTCCTTGCCCATCATCCTGGCGTACTCGACCTGCTCGGGGGTCAGCCCCCCCGCGGGACCCCCAGCGCCTGCGCCGGGCAGCGTGGCCGCATACCAGATGCCCAGGAACACGCCGAACAGGAGCAGCGACACCAGGGCCGCCTTGACGTTCAGGGTCTTCACGCGGCGCTCATCCTGTTGATGGCGAAGCCCTTCACGTACTCCTCGGGCTTGGCCGGGTCGAACTCCTTGCCCATCACCTTGAACTTGCGGTAGGCCCCCTCCGGCGGCCTGAAGCCGGCGATGGCCATCTGCTTCTTGGCATCGGTGAGCATGAACACCTTTTCGGCGATGCCGCGGTAGTTCACGTCGCCCTTGATGTAGCCCCAGCGCTTCATCTGGGTGAGCATCCACACCGCCATGCTCTGCCAGGGCACCGGGTCGAAGTTGGCGCGGTCGGGCACGTTCTTGATGTTCCCCAGGCCGTCGGCGAACTTGCCCGTGAGCACCTGGGCGATCACGGTCTCGGGCTGGTTCAGGTACTGGGTGGGCGCGATCACCTTGGCGATCAGCTCGCGGTCCTTGGGCTGGCTGGCCATGAAAGAGGCGCCCAGCACGGCGCGGTACAGCGCGGCGAAGGTGTTGGGGTTCTGCTTGATGAACTCGTCGCTCACGCCGAAGGCGCAGCAGGGGTGGCCGTCCCAGATTTCCTTGGACAGGATGTGGATGAAGCCCACCTCGTCGTAGACCGCGCGCTGGTTGAAGGGGTCGGGGCCCAGGAAGCCGTCGATGTTGCCGGCGCGCAGGTTGGCCACCATCTCCGGCGGCGGCGTCACGCGGATCTGGATGTCGGTGTCCGGGTTCAGGCCATGCTCGGCCACGTAGTAGCGCAGCAGGAAGTTGTGCATCGAGTACTCGAAGGGCACGGCGAAGCGGAAGCCCTTCCAGCTCCTGGGATCGCGCTTGTCCTTGTGCTTGACGTGCAGCGTGATCGCCTGTCCGTTGGTGTTCTGGATGCTGGCCACGTTCATGGCCACCTGGTTGGAGCCCAGCCCCATGCTCATGGCCAGGGGCATGGGCGACAGGAAGTGGCTGGCGTCATGCTCCTTGTTGATCATCTTGTCGCGGATCAGGGCCCAGCCGGCGGTCTTGTTCAGCTGCACGTTCAGGCCCTCCTTGCGGTAGAAGCCCAGCGGGTCCGCCATGATCAGCGGCGACGCGCAGGTGATGGCGATGAAGCCGATCTTCAGGTCCTTCTTCTCCAGCGCGCCGCGCTCCTGGGCCATGGCCTGCAGCGCGCCGATCGGCAGCACCGAGGCGATGGCCGCGCGCGCCGTGCTGGCGCCCACGGCCTTCAGGAAGCCGCGCCGCACGCTGTCCACGGGAAACAGCGCCTTGACGAGGCTGGCTTCCATGAATTCCCGTGAGAGCTCCTCGGGATTGCCGGGGGCCTGGCCATGCTCGCCGGGGGCATGGTCGGCGCCGCAGGCGCAGCGCAGCATCAGGGGGCGGTCGGCATCGTAGGCGTCGTAAGGCTTGGACATGGGGCACCTCTTTGAAGATGAGCCCTGCTTTGCAAGCCCTGCGCCTGATCGGCGGCCTCCCTGCATTTCGCGGGGGCCCCGGGGACGGCTTGTAGGGGCAGCCCTACAAGCCCACACCCTTGCCGTGCCGTTCGGCGAACAGCGCGAGCTCCACGTCGTTCTTGGCACCCGTTTTCTCCAGGATGCGCGCCCGGTAGGTGCTCACCGTGTTGGGGGCGAGCTGCAGCTGTGCACCAATTTCGCTCACGCTGTGCCCCGAAGTGAGGAGCCGGAACACCTGGTACTCGCGGTGCGACAGGGCCTCGGGCCCCGTCCTGGCGCTCGCCCCGCCCACTGCGCTGGCCAGCGCCTCGGCGGTGAGCGGGGTGACGTAGACCCCGCCGCCCGCGACCTTGCGCACGGCCGCCACCATGTCGTCGGGGTCGGCGCTCTTGTTCATGTAGCCCGCCGCGCCCAGCTTGATGCAGCGCACCGCGTACTGCCGCTCGGGATAGGTGCTGAGCATCAGCACGGGCAGCCGCGGCCAGTCGCGCCGCAGTTCCTGCAGCACGTCCAGCCCGTCGCGCCCCGGCATGGCGATGTCCAGCAGCACCACGTCCAGCCCGGCCTCGCCGCCGAGGAAGCGTACTTTTTCGAGCACCTGCACACCGTCGGTGGCCTCGGCGCATACCTGCACCTCGGGCGCGTCGGCCAGCACCTGCTTGAGGCCCTCGCGCACGATGCGGTGGTCGTCGCCCAAAAGAACACGGATGCTATTCATTCTGTAGCGGCAGGATGAGGGTGAACGCGCACCCGTGGCCGATCTCGCTGGAGATTGCGATGTGCCCGCCGAAATGGCGGGCGCGCTCGCGCATCCCCATCACGCCGTAGGCGTCGGGGGCCTGGAAAGCCTCGGGCGCCGCGCCGTTGCCGTTGTCCTCCACGGTGATGCGCAGCCTCGCCTCATCGGCGGCGATGCGCACCGCCACCCGGCTGGCCTGGGCATGGCGGCCCACGTTGCTCAGCATCTCCTGGAAGATGCGGAACACCGCCATGGCCGCCGGCTCGGGCAGCTCGGGCAGCTGCGCCGCGTCGGCCTGGTCCCATTCCAGCTCGAGCTCGCAGGAGCGCACGAATTCATGGGCCTGCCACTCCAGCGCCGCCCACAGGCCCTGGTGGTCCAGGATGCTGGGGCGCAGGTCCGTGATGATGCGGCCCACGTTGTCCACCGCGTTCTCGATCAGGCGGCTCATGTCCTGGCACTTGCAGCGCATGCGCTCGCGCATGGCCTGCGCCGCTTCGGGCTCGCGCCCGGGCTGCTCGGCCAACCGCTTGTCCAGCCAGTTCACGTCCATCTTCAGGGCCACCAGCAGGCTGCCCAGCTCGTCGTGCACCTCGCGGGCAATGCGCGTGCGCTCCTCCTCGCGCACGGTCTCGGAGTACGCCGCCAGCTCGCGCTGCTGCGCCAGGGCGGCCGAGAGCTCGCGCGTGCGCTCGGCCACCCGCAGCTCCAGTTCGGCCTTGGCCTTGTGCAGGGCGTCGGCCGCGCGCTTGCGCTCGGTGATGTCCACGAAGGTGATGACCGCCCCGCGCACCTGGCCGCCGTCCAGGATGGGGTAGCTGGAGTACTCCACCGCGAACGGGGTGCGGTCGGCGCGCCAGAACACCTCGGTGTCGATGCGGCAGGGCAGCCCCTGGCGGAAGGCGTTGAAGATGGGGCAGTCGGTGTCGGGGTAAGGGCTGCCGTCCGGGTGCGAATGGTGCGTGAGCTCGTGCATGTTGCAGCCCAGCACCTGGGCCGGCTCATACCCCAGCAGGCGGGCGCCGGCCCGGTTGATGAACATGCAGTGACCGGCCAGGTCGATGCCGAAGATGCCTTCGCCCGTGGACTCCAGCAGCAGGCCGAGCTGGTCCTTCCAGAGCGGGTCGGGCTCGGGCCGGGCGGCGGCCAGGACGTGCAGGGCATCGGCGTGCATGGCCGGCCTCGAAGCAATGGCTGTGCCAAGCTGGTGCGCCCGCCCTGCAGCGGTGCGCGGCGCTCAAGCCTCGGCGGACTCGGGTTCGCGGGCTTCGCCGGCAGTCGCGCGCTGCGGCTCCAGGAACCGCACCGGCCGGCGCGAGCGCTCGGGCATGCTGCCCACCAGCTCGGCCAGGCTGCGCAGCAACTGGGGCGGCTTGGTCAGCATCTCGGGGAGCATGGCGCAGGCAATCCGGAAGTGCAGGGGCACCGGGTCCGCGTCGCCGCGCACCGGCGCCAGGCCCGCGGCGACCAGCCGCACCATGCGTTCCATGACCTCTTCGCGGCTGCGCGCGCCCTCGATCACGATGCCGAAGCGCGCCGGCGCCACCCGGCCCACCGGATCGGACTCGCGCAGCACGCGATTGAGCTGGATCACCGTCCGCAGCAGGCACTGCTCGGCCCGGGCATCGCCGTGGTAGTCACGGATGCGCTGCAGGTTGGCCACGTCGACCAGCACCACCGCGGCCGCCTCCTTGCGCATCAGGGCCCCGCTGACCGTGGACTTGAGCTGCCGCTCGAAGGCGTCGGCCGACAGCACCCCGGTGAGCGCGTCCTCGAGCGACGCGTGGTTCACCCGGTCCAGCACCCCATGGCGGTAACGCGAGCGGGCATTGAGCGCCAACAGCAGGAGCGGAACGGCCAGCGCGGCGCCCAGGGCCGCGCTGTCCAGGGTGGACCAGCCCGCCGGCAGCCAGCCGAACAGCCGAAGCAGCGCGACCGCCATCACCGCGGCCAGGGGAAGGTAGGCCAGCAGCACCAGCCGGCCCACGCGGTCGCCCCGGCGCCAGGCGAGCAGGGCCATGGCCATGGTCAGGCCATGGCTGGCCAGCAAGGTACTGCCCACCAGCCAGCGCCGCGGGCCTTCCGGCAGGAAGGCATAGGCGGCCGCGGCCGCCAGGACGGCGGCTCCCAGGGCCGTGGCGGCGCGCGCCAGGCGCGGGTGGCGGGCCGCCACCGCACAGAGATGCTCCACGAACAGCAGGTGGATACCGGCGAGCGCAATCGGCAGGGCCCCCTGCGCGGCGTCGGCCCAGGCCGGGGAGCGGTTCCACAACAGCAGCCCCGCCAGGCCTGTCACGGTGGCCACGGTCAGGAACATCACCAGGGCGTACAGGCCGTACCACCCATAGGCGGCATCCCGGTGCGCGAGGCCCTGGATCCCGCACCAGACGGCCAGCACCAGCAGGGCCCCCAGGGCGGCGCCCAGCCACAGCGCGTCACGGAAGGCCGCCGCGTCCATCTGCGAGGCCGGCCCGTCGGCCAGGCTGAAGCCGATCGGCTCCCCATGGCGCACGCGCAGGTAGACCAGCTCGGGACCGGCG
>CAZZAW010000038.1:0-16235 GCA_964652405.1 uncultured Ramlibacter sp. | reverse complement strand
AAGTACCACTGCGTGCGCTCGCGGTCGTTGGGGGCGGGCAGGGCAGCCACGCGGCAGACGCGAGGGTTCAGCCGCTGGGTGATGCGCTTGATCACGCCGCCCTTGCCGGCCGCGTCGCGGCCCTCGAACAGCACCACCAGCTTGTGGCCGCTGGCCTGCACCCAGTCCTGCAGCTTGACCAGCTCGCCCTGCAGCCGGAACAGCTCGCGGAAGTACAGGCGCCGCGCCTGCCTGTCGGCTTCGGTGAGGGGCCGCGCCAGGCCGTCGGGGCCCACGTCATGGTCTTCCAGGTGGAGTTCCAGCTCTTCGTCGTAGCTGTCCACCAGGTCCTGCTGCAGCCGGTGGGCTCGTTCTTCGTCCGTCATCCGGACAGTGTCGTGACAGCGTATGACAGTCCGGTGACGCGGCCGCGCGGCCAGCGGCCGGTCAGCTTTGCGACAGGGGCGCGAGCAGCTGGACGTAACGCCTGAAAGCCGGCACGGCCTGCCCGGACAATGCCGCGGCCCCGAAGCCGGCGGCATGCAGGACAAACGGCACGCCCGCCGCTGCCGCGCACCGCGCATCCACCTCGCTGTCCCCGATGAAGACCGCGTCCGCCGGCGACTGGCCCAGGCACGCTAGCGCGTGCAGCAGCGGGCGCGGGTCGGGTTTCGCGAACCCGGTGGTGTCCGGGCCGGCCACGCAGGCGATATGCCGGGCGACACCCAGCCGTGACAGCAGCCGCTGCGCTTCCGCCTGTTCCTTGTTCGTGCAGACGCCCACGCCCACGCCGCGCGAAGCCAGCACGCCCAGCAACGCGGCCGCGCCGTCGTACAGGCGTGTCGCCCGGTGGTCGCGACGCCGGTACGACGCGGCGTAGTCGGCGCAAAACCCATCCAGCCCGACGTCGGTGGCGCCGAGCTCCGCGAGCGCGGCACGAGCCGTGGCCTCCAGTCCCCCATGCAGGGTCCGGAGCACGAGGCCCATGCCGACCGCCCCGAGGCCGTGCGCCTGCAGTGCCTCGGTCAGCGCCCACCACAGGTCCTGGGCGGTGTCGGCCAGCGTGCCGTCCAGGTCGAAGACCACCGCCTGCGCCTGGGCCACCAGCTCGCCTGCGGTCACAGCTCGAAGCGGGCGGAACCGTCCTGGTAGTCGTGCAGGTGCACGATGGTCTGCTCGTTCCCGGCCAGCACCACCGCGTACTGCGGCGGCTCGTGGCTGCCCGGGATCTTCGGGCCGGCGTGCAGGTCCAGCGCGACCTGGTGGTTGGTGCCGCGCAACGTGGACACCGGAATCCCCAGCCAGCTGCCGGCCAGCGGCCGGTGCAGATGGCCGAAGAACAGGTGCCGGATGCGGCCGGGGTGCCGCTCCAGCGCGCCGCGCAGCCAGGACGCGTCCCGAAGGCTGATGCTGTCCATCGCCGCGATGCCCACCGCGCAGGGCGGATGGTGCATGAACAGGTACACCGGCTCGGCGTGCGAGGCCAGTTCCCCGGCCAGCCACGCGGCGCGGCGCTCGCAGAACACGCCCCAGGACACTCCCGGCTCGTTGGTGTCCAGCCCCACGAACCGCAGCCCGCCCTCGCTGAACGCGAACTGCACATAGCCCGCGGGGTCGGCGGGGGCCTGGCGAAACACCCGGCGGAAGACGTCCCGGTCGTCGTGGTTGCCGATCAGCAGGTGGACCGGCATGCGCAGGCGGGACAGCTCCTCCATCAGCGCCGCATAGGCCGGCTCCTCGCCCCAGTGGGCCAGGTCGCCCGTGACGATGACGAAGGCTGCGTCGGCATGCTCGGCCCTGATGCTGTCGACAGCGGCCCGCAGGCGGTGCTGGGGGTCCAGCCCGTACAGCTGCCCCCCGGGCGGCACCAGGTGGGTATCGGTCAGGTGGATGAACTTCAGCACGGCTTCAGCCTCGCGACGGGATCAGCGCCTGCACGTCGGCGGTCATCTTCTGCAGCACCGCGGCGGGCGCCTCCTTCCTGCTGACGACGGTCTGCAGGTGATCGTTGATCACGTCGGTGATCTTGAGCGCGTTCTGGCCCGGGAAGGCATACCAGCCGGTGATCACGTCCTGCTGGCGGATGGAGATCAGGTGGTTGGGGTTCTGGGCGTAGAAGTCGGCCAGCATGTCCTTGCGCTGCGCCGGGAGGGTGGTGCCGGGCATGTAGCCGGTCGCCTTGACCATCATCGTGGCGCCCACGGGCCCGGTGGCGAACTTGATGAAGTCCCAGGCGGCGCGCTGCCGTGCCGGATCCTTGGTGAACATCATGGCCACGTTGCCGCCGGCGGGCAGCCGGGCGTTCTGGGCCGAGAGCGGGTAGCGGGCGCACAGCACGGGGAAGCGGCCGCCGACCTCCCGGTTGTAGCGGCCCAGCTGCGCCGTGGACTGCATCGACAGGCCCATGCGGCCGGCGAAGAAGTCCTGGAACATGGTCTCCGGCCGGATGTCGGGCATCTTGCCCTCGTCGACCATGCGCCGCAGCAGCTGGATGGAGCGCTGGCCGGGCTGGTCGCCGAAGGCCACCTTGGTCTCGTCGGCGTTGAGCATGCTGCCGCCGTGGCTGAGCACCAGGCCCTGCCAGGACCAGTTGCCGGTGATGGTCCAGTCGAAGAACATGCCCGTGCGGTTCTTCGACGGGTCGTGCATCGCGGCGGCGAGCTTGATGACCTCGTCCCAGGTGGTGGGCAGCTTGTCGGGGTTGCCGCCGGCCTCCCGCACCAGGTTGCCGTTGAAGTACAGGATGGGCGTGGACATCGCGAAGCCGATGCCGGTCTGTTGGTTCCCCACCTGTCCCAGCGACAGGAGCGAGGGCGAGTAGCCCTGTTCGGCGATCCGGGGGTCGGCATCCATGAAGGGCTTGAGGTTGACCGGGATGTTGCGCTCGAGGAGGGTGCGCTGGCGGTTCAGGCCGTGGAACGCCACGTCAGGCAGGCTGTTGGTGATGCTGTCGCGGAGGTTGCGCTGCATGATCTGCTCGTAGCCTTCCTCCGGCGCGCGGAAGGTCACCTTCACGTGCGGGTGGCGGGCCGTGAATTCGCGGCCGATGTTCTCCATCAGGTCCTTGAACAGCACGGGGATGGAGTAGGCGACGCTGAGCTCCACGGGCGCGGTCTGGCCGCGGACCAGGCCGGGTGCGGCAAGGGCGGCCGTCAGGGCGGCACCGTGGGTGAGGAGGGCGCGGCGGCGGGGGTGCAAGGTCATGGGAGGCTCCTGGAGGGTTGAAGGGCGGAGGGGAACTACTTGACCGCGGTCATCGTCACGCCGTCGATGAACCAGCGTTGGGCGAACAGGAAGGCCAGCACCAGCGGGGCGGTGACGGCCGTGGCGGCGGCCATCAGGGCGCCGTAGTTGGTGCCGGCCTCCGCGTTGGCGAAGAACACCACGCCCAGCGGAGGCGTGGCCAGGGTTTCGGTCTGGATCACCAGCAGCGGCCAGAAGAAGTCGTTCCAGTTCCAGACCAGCGACAGCAGCCCGAACGCGACCAGGGCGGGGACCGCCGTGGGCAGCATGATCCGCCAGACGATCGCGAATTCGCCCAGCCCGTCCAGCCGCGCGGCGTTGATCAGGTCGTCCGGCACGGTCATGAAGAACTGCCGCATGAGGAAGATGCCGAACACCGAAATCGTGGAAGGCAGGATCACCGCGGCGTAGGTGTCCAGCAGGCCGAGCTTCCACAGGCCGATGTAGAGCGGAAGCGCCGCCACCTGGGTCGGGACCAGCAGCCCCAGCAGCACGAACAGGAAGGTCATGCCGCGCCCGCGCCAGCGCAACTTGGCCAGCGCGTAGGCGCAGGGCAGGGCGACCAGCGCCTGGGCCGCGAAGATGCACGCGCCGACGAACAGGCCGTTGAGGATGAAGCGCAGCAGGGGCTGCTTGGTGAAGGCCAGGGCGTAGTTCTCCCAGGCGTGCCACTGCTGCGGCAGCAGGCTGAACTGGGGGGCGAAGATCTCCCCGGGCGGTTTCAGGCTGATGGACACCATCAGGATGAAGGGCGCCACCGAGAAGAACACGGCGACGGCCAGCAGCAGGTGGCGCGCGAGGGCCGCCGCGGGGCCCAGCTGGCCATGCCGGTTCAGGCGGACAGCCTCAGCCATAGTGGGTCCTTTTCTCCAGCAGCTGCGTCTGCAGCCAGGTGAGGAGCAGCACCAGGCCCAGGAACACGCAGGTCATGGCGGCGGCGTAGGCGGAGCGCAGGAAGCTGAAGCCCTCCTGGTACATCTGGTGCAGCAGCACGCTGGTGGCCTTGTTCGGCCCGCCGTCGGTCAGGACCTGCACGGTGTCGAACACCTGCAGCGCGCGGATGGCCGTGACGGTGACCACGAACACCAGCGCCGGCCCGAGCATGGGCCAGGTGACCCGGCGGAACCGTTCCCAGGCGCTGTCCGCGCCATCGACGGCGGCGGCTTCGTACAGGTCATGGGGAATCGCCTTGAGTCCCGCCAGGAACAACACCATGTTCAGGCCCAGGGCCTGCCAGATGCCGATCACGCCGAGCGCGTAGAGCGCGGTGTCGGGGTTCTTGAGCCAGTCCGTGGTGGGCAGGCCCAGGGCCGCCAGGGCCTGGTTCACCAGCCCCACCGTGGGGTGGAAGGCGAACTGGAATACCAGCGCCATGGCGATCAGGGTCGACATCACGGGCAGGAACAGCAGCGTGCGGTACAGGCCGCGCAGCGAGCTGCCGGCCTCCACCAGCAGGGCCAGGGCGAGGCCGCCGAACACCGACAGCGGGACGGTGAACGCCACATAGGCCAGGGTGTTCTTCAGCGCGATCCAGAACACCCGGTCCTGGAACAGCGCCTCGTAGTTGCCCAGGGCGATCCAGCGGAACGTGGGGGCACCGAAGGTCCAGTCGGTCAGGGACAGCACCACGAGGGCGACGACGGGCCCCAGCAGCATCAGCCACATCAGCGCGATCGCCGGCGCGGCGAGCACCCAGCCGGCGAAGGCTTCGGCCAGGCCGGGGCCGCGCCGGAGGGCGGGGACGGGCGTGGCGCCGGAGGGGTGCAGCACGGCTTCAGGCATGCTGGGCCTCCCGGACCAGGGGCGCCGGCAGGCGGGCCAGCCGGCGGCCCTGCGCGTCGAACACCAGCACGCGGTCGGCCGGCGCCACCACGCTCAGGGGGCTGCCCAGGTGCAGCCCGGCCGCGAGCGAGGGCGCGACCTTGGCCACCAGCGGGGCCGCAAGGCCGGCTGCCTCCACGTGCACCAGGGTTTCGGACCCCAGCAGCTCGAGGTGCGCCACGCGGCCGTGGACCGCGCACTGGCCGTCGTCCACGCGGCTCAGCCCCGCCCCCAGCGTCCACCATTCGGGACGGACCGCCAGCTGCACGGGCCCGGCGGGCGCATGCACGGGCCAGCGCAGGCCCAGCACGCGCATGCCCGACTCGTCGGCCACGGCAGGCAGCACGTTGATCCGCGGCGTGCCGATGAATTCGGCCACGCGCAGGTCGCAGGGATCGTCATACAGCGCCTGCGGCGTGGCCAGCTGCAGGATGCGGCCGTCCACCATCAGCGCGACGCGGTCGGACATGGTCATCGCTTCCACCTGGTCGTGGGTCACGTACACGAAGGTGGCGCGCAGGCGCCGGTGCAGCTGGGCGATCTCGGCCCGGGCCTGGGCCCGCAGCTTGGCATCCAGGTTGGACAGCGGCTCGTCCATCAGGAACACCTGCGGATGCCGCACCATGGCCCGGGCCAGGGCTACGCGCTGGCGCTGCCCGCCCGACAGCTGCGCGGGCTTGCGGTCCAGCAGCGCCTGCAGGCCCAGGGCCAGGGCCACGGCCTGGACTTCGGCCGCGATGCGTTCGCGCACCGAGGCCGTTCCCGGCCACCAGCGTCCCAGCAGGGGCAGCCGCTGCGGCCAGGACAGCCAGCGCATCACCAGCGGCATGGAGATGTTCTGCGCCACCGTCAGGTACGGGTACAGCGCGTAGCTCTGGAACACCATCGCCACGTTGCGGTCCCGGGGAGGCAGGGGATCGACCGCCTGCCCGCCGATGGTCACGCTGCCCTCGTCGGCCTGGTCCAGGCCCGCGATGATGCGCAGCAGGGTGGTCTTGCCGCAGCCGCTGGCGCCGACCAGGCTGAGGAACTCGCCTTCCTCGATCGCCAGCGTGACGCCGTCCAGGACCCGGGTGTTGCCGAACGATTTCGTGACGCCGTCGATGCGGAGGGTGGACATGCGTGTGCTTTCGTGTGCTGCCCGCATGGTTCCCCGGCGACGTGACAGTTTCTTTAACGGAACGGTCACGGATCGAACCCAGCATATAGGCCATGTCTATGCATCACGGACCGGAGCTGCGCGCCTTCCACGCGGCCGCGCGTGCCGGCAGCATCTCGGCGGGCGCGCGGGAGCTGGGCCTGTCGCAGCCCACCGTGTCGGCGCACATCGCCAAGCTCGAGGGGCTGTACGGGGTCGAGCTGTTCTTCCGCCGCGGCCGGCGCATCGAGCTCACGGACTTCGGCCGCCGTTTGCTGGAAGCCACGCGCCGGCTCGCCGATGCGGAGGTGGAAGCGGTCACGCTGCTGATGAACGCCCGCACGGCGGGGACAGGCCACCTGCGCCTGTGCGCGGTGGGCCCCTACAACGCGACCCCCATGATCCGGGCCTTCCGCCACGCCCATCCCGGGGTGAGGATTTCCATGGCCATGGGCGACTCCCAGCAGATCCTGCGCAGCATCCTCGACTACGAGGCGGACGTGGGCATCCTCGTGCACGACGCGCGCGACCCCCGGCTGCTCTCGCTGCCGTTCCGGCGCCAGCCGCTGGTGTTCTTCGCCGCCGCCAGCCATCCCCTGGCCCGGCATCCGGCGCTGGCGCTGCGCGACCTGCACGGCCAGGCCTTCGTGATGCGCGAACCCGGCTCGACCACGCGGCGCGTGCTGGAGCGGGTGCTGGCGGCAGAAGGGGTCTCGGTGCGGGGAGACCTGGAGATCGGCAGCCGTGAAGCGGTGCGCGAGGCGGTGGCCCAGGGCCTGGGCATCGGGGTGGTGGCGGAGCCGGCCTATGTGGAGGATGCGAGAACCGTGCGCCTGCCGATCCGCTGCGAAGACCTGTGCACGCACGTCCACGTCGTCTGCCTGCGCGAGCGCAGCAGGGCGCGGCTGGTCTCGGCGTTTTTCGAGGTGGTGCAGTCCCTGCGGCCGGCCGGCCCGGCGAGTGCAGAGGCCGCGGCGGCATCACTCTGATGCAGCAACCTCAACAATCGGAGCGGCTCGGCCGCGTACGATCGCTGCCTGCCCGCTGCGCGGGAGCAGCCCCTGCGATGAACCTTCCTCCCTTCACTCCCGACCAGGCGCGGTCCTCCAGGGCCTGGCGCCAGCGCCTCCACCTCGGGCGAGGTGATGCATCCCACCGATGGACGGGTCGGGGAATGCGAGCGCGCATGCTGAAGGCCTGGTGCGCGCTGGCGCTGGTGGCGCTGTCCTCCACCGCGGGAGCCGAGTGCGTGCGCAGCCGTCATGGCGACGTGCTCTGCCCCCCGCCGGAAAGCCGCTGCCTGCAGGACCTGCACGGCGAGTGGTGGTGTTCGTCCAGCGGCGGCGGCATCGTCCTGGACCGTGCCCGGCAACCGGTGTGCGGGCCGGGCCAGTGCGTCGCGGACCTCCGGGGCGACGTGAAGTGCTCTTCGCAGCCCAGGGGCGCGGCCGCCCTGGACCGCTACCGCGAGGCGCAGTGCTCGGGCAGTTGCGTCGCCGCGGCCCAGGCGGCCTGCACCCGGTTGCAGCGCTGAAGCGCAGCCGCCCTCAGGTCTTCAGGTTGTCCAGCCAGGCCAGCGCCAGCGCGTCGCTGTCGAAGACGCGCACGTCCAGTCCGCTGCGGCGCGCGGCCCGCTCGCTCAGCCGCGTGATGCGGCCCGGGGCCACCAGGAGCGCCACGCGCGCCAGGTGGACAAAGCTGCTGGCGATCTCGTGGCCGACGCGGACCAGGTCCGCGGGGCCATACACCGTGCCGACCGCCCGCAGGTCGAGCAGCATGGCGGGCCGGGTCGCCGACTCGCTCTCGATGCCGATCACGTGCAGGGTGGACACGAGCTGCTCCAGGGTGGGGCCGCCGCTCACGACCACGTTCAACCACGCGGAGGTCCGCCGCGTGGCCACTTCGAAGGCGGCGGGCGGCCGCCGGCGGGACAGGCTGGGTGCAGCCAGTGCGGGAGAAGTTCCCTCCCCACGGGGGGCGATCGACGGCATCATCCTGGGCTTCCCTCCAACGGCTTGCAGCCATTGTTGGCAGCCCCGGTGACGGCTTGTTGACGCCTCCGTGTCAGGCGGCCGCGGCGCGCAGGAAGAACTGGCGCACCAGTCCCAGGCCGTTGGCCATGTTCTCGCGCCGCTCGCGGATGCGCTCGCTGCCCGTGCCGGGAGCCGAGGCGTTCAGGGCCGCGGCCAGCTCGGCGTGCGCGTGCATCAGCGCCTGCGCCACCTGGTGGCCGCCGGACCAGGCGTTGGTGAGCAGCTGGCACAGGGGCTGGATGAACACCGGCCGCGCGGGGTCCGTCCGCAGGCCGGCGGCGTGGGCGATGCACATCAGGTGCATTTGCGCCTCGTAGGTGGCGACAGCCTGGGCGAGGGCGCGGGCGCGGGTGGTTTCGACGGACATGGCGGGCTTGTTGGGGGAGGTCCTGTGCCCACGAATGATCAGCTTGCGGCCGGCCGCCGCCGGTAGGACGCGGCCGCTGCCGCCTGTCGGCGCCGCCCGGCCGTGCCGTCAGGGCTTGGGTGCCTGGAACGCGCGCGCGAGCAGCCAGCCGGCGGCGCCGCCGGCGCATTGCGCCAGCACGAAGCCCGGCGCGCTGGCCGGCGCGATGCCCGAGAAGGTGTCGGTGAGCATGCGGCCCAGCACAGCCGCCGGGTTGGCGAACGAGGTGCTGGCGGTGAACCAATAGGCGGCGCCGATGTAGCAGGCCACGAGCGCGGGCCCCTTGCCGGCGGGCGCGCGCAGGACGACGAACACCAAGCCGGCCGTCGCCACCGCCTCGGCGACCCACTGGCCGTGGCCGGCGCGCAACTTGGCGCTCTCCTGCAGCAGCGGCAGCTCGAACATGGCGTGCGCCAGGGCCGCGCCGGCCACCGCGCCCAGCAGCTGGGATGCTATGAAAACAAGAGCAATCCACGCCCGCGCGGTGGGGGCTCCCGGCCCTTTCGACTGCAGGACGGCAGTCACGACCGGGTTGAAGTGCGCGCCGCTGACCGGGCCCAGCACCTCGATCAGCACGAAGAGGGCGAACACCGTGGTCAGGGTGTTGGCCAGCAGCGCGACGGCGGCATTGCCGTCCGCCAGCCGCTCGCCCATGATCCCCGAGCCGATCACCGCCGCCAGCAGCATCGCGGTGCCGGCGAATTCCGCCAGCGCCTGGCGCGGCAGCGTCATGAGGACGCGAGGCTGCGGGCGTGCGTCTGCAGCACCAGCTTGTCCAGCTGCTGGGCCGGCAGGGCCACCAGCAGGTCCAGCCGGCGGCGGATCGCGTGCAGGGTGTGGCGGAAGGCTTCCAGCCGCTGCTCCTCGGTGCCCTGCGCGTCGGACGGGTCGGGGTAGCCCCAGTGCGCGGTGGCCGGGTGGCCGGGCCAGTAGGGGCACTGCTCGCCGGCCGCGTTGTCGCAGACGGTGATCACCAGGTCCATCTCGGGCGCCCCGGGCGCGGCGAACTCGTCCCAGCTCTTGCTGCGCAGGCCTTCGGTGGCGATGCCCGCGCCCTGCAGCACCTTCAGGGCCAGGGGATTGGGCTGCTGGTTCTCACGCGGGCTGCTGCCGGCGGAGAAGGCGCGGAAGCGATCGCCGCCGATGTGGTTGAGGGTGGCCTCGGCCAGGATGCTGCGCGCCGAGTTGTGGGTGCACAGGAACAGGACGTTCAGGGGGCGGTCCAAGTGCCCGCTCGGCCGCCCGGAGGGCACTTGGGCCCCCTCGGGGGGCAGCGAACGAAGTGAGCGTGGGGGCTGAGCATTCATTTAGCAGCACCCCTGGCCCGGTGCGCAGGCGGCGCCTTGCGCCGCGGCCTTGGGCTCGCCGAACACCGGGATGCTGTCGAGCGTGTGGAACTGCTCCCACGCCACCCCTTGCGGGTCGGTCACCCAGTACTTCTCGCTGCGCGCGTAGCAGCAGGTGGTGCGGCCCTCGTCCAGCAGCGCCATGTCGGCGTGCGCCGCGTTGGCCTTCAGCCGCGCCAGCTCCTCGGGGGAGTCGACCTGGAAGCCCAGGTGGCCCACGCCCGGCCGGGCGCCGCGCGTGGAGATGGCGAAGTTCACCGGCGGGTCCTCCAGCATCCACTTGGCGTAGTCCGCTTCCTCACGGCTGGGCGTCTGGTTGAACATCGCCGAATAGAAGACGATGTTCTTCTTCAGGTCTTCAACATGCACATGGACGTGAAACCGCTTCATCGAGACTCTCCGTGTCGTTGGGTGGGGGAAGGGCGGGCAGCACGGCGACCGGCGCGAAGCCGCCGCCGGGCGTGCGGAAATTGGTGGTCTGGCCGGACCAGGTGCGTGCCGCCAGCAGCAGGATCTCGCCCGCATAGGCGTAGGCGCGCACGTCGACCTTGAGCCGCTGGGGCCCGCCGTCCACGCGCACCGCGCGCTCGCTGGGGGGCACCAGGTCCTGGGCGACGTAGCCGCCGGCGACGATCTCGTCCCAGACGCGGCGGGTCAGCTTGTCGCCCCGGTAGGCGCCGCGGGAGCCGAAACCGGCCGCCGGCTTGAAGAACAGCTGGCGCCGCCGGGCCCACAGCGAACCCGCGTTGTCCGCGGCGACGGCCACGGTGCGCGGCACCACCGCTTGCAGCAAGGCGCGGTCGGCGGCGCTGGCGCCCCATCCCGCGAGGCGCGCGTCGTCGCCGAGCAGGATGAGGTTGCGCTTGTCCGCGTGCAGGGCGTGGGCCCGGGGGTCGGGCGTGATGAGCGCGCCGCCCTGCACCCACGCTTGCCGCAAGGCGGTGTGGCCCGGCTCGGACAGGGTGAAATCGGTCAGCCGGTTGTAGACCAGGTCCACGGGAACCTCCGGCGGGATCGCCGGATGCCAGAGCCGGCCGTCGCGCCAGGCCAGCTCCGACGGGTCCGCCACGGCCGAGGCGATGCCGTGGCGCTCGAACAGCCGGCGGGCCAGCTCGAATTCGGGGGCGAGGTACTGCTGCGAGGGCTGCGAATCCACGATGACGGCCGTCCGCAGGGGCGCGTTCCCGCGCCGGCCCCGCCACTCGGCGGCAAACATCCGCAGGACGCGCTGCCCGAACTCGCCAGGCTCGGCAGCCAGCCCCAGCAGCTTGTCTATGCCCGTGCAACAGGTGCGGTGCGCCTGCAGCGCCGCGGCATGGAGGTAGGCGCCGCCGGCGTTGGTGTTGACCTCGATGAGGCGCGGGCCCGCGGGCGTCAGGTGGAAGTCGTAGCCCATGAACACGCCTTCGGGTCCGCCGCCGGCGCCGGTGAGGGCGGCCTGGCGGGCGAGCGCCTCGGCGCGGTAGCCGGGCAGGGCGGTGACTCGGTGGAGCGCCGCCACCGCCTGCGCCAGAACCTCGCCCTGTGCTGCGCTGATGAAGACCGGCGTGGCTGAGAACAGGTGGGGGCGGCCCTCAGCCCAGGACGGGTCCAGGCGGTCCGGCTCCAGCGTGGTGCACAGGCATTGCAGGTTCAGGGATTCGGCCAGGTCCATGGGGATCAGCAGTCGGCGCAGGCCGGGCCGGCCTCGGTGACCTCGCAGGGCTGTCCCTGGCAGCAGTGCTGTGTCAGGTAGGCCAGCAGGCCGTTCATGCGTTCGAAGCTCGCGCGGTAGATCAGGTTGCGGCCGCGCGGCTCGCTGCTCACCAGGCCGGCGTGCAGCAGTTCCTTGAGGTGGAAGGACAGGGCGCTGGCGCCCACGCCCAGCTGTGCGGCGATGGCGCCGGGGGTCAGGCCCTCGGGCCCGGCCACCACCAGAGCCCGGAAAGCCCGCAGCCGCTGGGGCTGCGCCAGGGCGGCCAGGGCGCGCACCGTCGTGTGCTCGTCGACTTCTGTCATTTCCATGATTCAATGATAGTTGAATTATGGAAGTGTGTCCAGAGGGTGGCTGGCACCGCTATCGAACCTGTAGCAGCCCGTGGCGTCGGCAGTGGGCTGGCGGCAGTTTTCGTCATCAAACTGCCATGGAACTGCCACAGCCGGGTCACTGTGGAAAACCACACTCCTGCCCATCAACTGCCAGGAGCCGAGCCTTGAACGAACTGCCCAACCCCACGCTGCCACTCTCGCCGGTGTCATTGCCCAGGGGGTCGCTTCACCGGGCTGATCAGGTCATCCCTCAGGCGGGGCGCGGCCCTGTTTCGGTTTCCTGGGCCCGGCACCTGGATGAAGTCCGGCAGGCGCAGCAGCTGAGGTACGCCGTCTTCGCCGGGGAGATGGGCGCGCGGCTGGACACCTGGGTGCCCGGCCATGACGTGGACCTGTTCGACGACTACTGCGAGCACCTGATCGTGCGCGACGTGGACAGCGGCCAGGTGGTCGGCACCTACCGGGTGCTGACCCCGGCCCAGGCCCGGCGAGTGGGCAGCACCTACAGCGACACCGAGTTCGACCTGACCCGGCTGCGCCACCTGCGCGAGCGCATGGTGGAGCTGGGCCGCAGCTGCGTGCACCCCGACCACCGCCACGGCGGCGTGATCCTCGCGCTGTGGGGCGCCCTGGCCGAATTCATGGTGCGCAACCAGCTGGACACCATGATCGGCTGCGCCAGCATCCCCATGCTGCACAACGGCACCGTGAGCGGCCATGCCGCGGCCAGCATCTGGCGTCAGCTGGAGAAGACGCACCTCGCGCCCATCGAGTACCAGGTGCGCCCGCGCCTGCCGCTGCCGGTGGACCGGCTGGACGGCACGCTCGAGGTGGAGCCGCCCGCGCTGATCAAGGGCTACCTGCGCCTGGGCGCCAAGGTGCTGGGCGCGCCCGCCTGGGACCCGGACTTCAACACCGCCGACCTCCCGATGCTGATGCGCATCGCCGACCTCCCGCCGCGGTACCGCAAGCACTTCCTCGGACAGTAAGGACCGCCGCATGCGCACCGCCTTCGACGCCCTGGGACCCCTCACCACCGGCTTCGCAGGCGAAGCCGGCACCGACACCGACGACGAGATTGCGCGCGGCCGCTTCCGCACCGTCTTCATCTCGGACATCCACCTGGGCACGCCGGGCTGCCAGGCCGGCGCGCTGCTGGAGTTCCTGAAGTCCCATCCCAGCGAGCACCTGTACCTGGTGGGCGACATCATCGACGGCTGGCAGCTGCGCCGCCGCTGGTTCTGGCCGCAGGCCCACAACGACGTGGTGCAGAAGGTGCTGCGCCGGGCGCGCAAGGGCTGCCGGGTGGTGTTCGTGCCGGGCAACCACGACGAGTTCGCGCGCCAGTTCGCGGGGCACAGCTTCGGCGGCATCGAGGTCGCCATGGAAGCGGTGCACACCACCGCCGACGGGCGCCGGCTGTGGGTGATCCACGGCGACCACTTCGACGGCGTGATCCAGTGCGCCAAGTGGCTGGCCCATGTCGGCGACAACCTCTACGAGCTCACCCTCAAGCTCAACCGGCACCTCAACACCTGGCGGGCCCGCCTGGGCCTGCCGTACTGGTCGCTGTCCGCCTACCTCAAGCACAAGGTCAAGAAGGCGCTGAACTACGTGACGCAGTTCGAGACCGCCGTGGCGCACGAGGCCCGCCGCCGCGGCCACCAGGGCGTGGTCTGCGGCCACATCCACCGCGCGGAGATGCGCGAGATCGACGGGGTGCTGTACTGCAACGACGGCGACTGGGTGGAGAGCCGCACGGCGCTGGTGGAGCATTTCGACGGCCGCCTGGAGCTGGTGCAGTGGGCACCGCCCGTGGAAAGGGCAGGCCGGGTCCAGGCTGAACCTACGATGGAGACCGCATGAAGATCGCACTGGTGACGGATGCCTGGCTGCCCCAGGTCAATGGCGTGGTGACCACGCTGGTGGAACTGGTCAAGCACCTGCAGGAGCTGGGGCACGAGCTGCTGGTGATCCAGCCCGGCCAGTTCCGCACGCGCCCGTGCCCGGGCTATCCCGGCATCGACCTCGCGGTCTCGCCCAGGTGGGAGCTGACGGCGAAGCTGGACGCGTTCCAGCCGGACGCCATCCACCTGGCCACCGAAGGCCCGCTGGGCTGGGCCGGGCGGCGGTACTGCCTGCGCCGCGGGCTGGCGTTCACCACGGCCTTCCACACCAAGTTCCCCGAGATCGCCAACGCCGCCGTGGGCGTGCCCGTGTCCTGGGGCTACGCGCTGTTCCGCCATTTCCACCGGCCGTCCTCCGGGGTCATGGTGCCCACCCGCAGCGTGCTGCAGATGCTGGAGCAGCGGGGATTTTCCAACCTGCGCGAGTGGACCCACGGGGTGGACACCGAACTCTTCCGCTTCCAGCCGGTGCCGCAGGCCTACGCGCCCATGGGGGTGCTGGCCCGGCCGGTCGCGCTGTTCGTGGGCCGCGTGTCGTACGAGAAGAACATCGAGGCCTTCCTGAAAATGGATTTCCCCGGCACCAAGGTCGTGTGCGGCGTCGGACCGGTGGAGGCGCAGCTCAAGGCGCGCTACCCGGGCGTCCGCTGGCTGGGCCTGCTGCCCCGCGACGAGCTGGCCAAGGTCTACGCCGCGGCCGACCTGTTCGTCTTCCCCAGCCACGCCGACACCTTCGGCCTGGTGATGGTGGAGGCCATGGCCACCGGCACGCCGGTGGCGGCCTTCCCGGTCGACGGGCCGCTGGAGGTGCTGGGGCGGCGGCACGAGGACGGCCGCAGCATGGGTGGCGCCATGCACGAGGACCTGCAGCAGGCCTGCTACCAGGCCCTGGCCGTGCCGCGCCAGGAGGCGCGCGACCGCTCCCAGGATTTCAGCTGGGCCCACGCCAGCCGGCTGTTCGCCGGCTTCCTGGTGCCGGCGCGGCGGGGCGCCGGTACCAAGAACGTACCCATTGTCACGAAGCTGTCATCGACACCGTGAACACTGTCATCGGCCTGTCATGTTGACCGACCCATGACTCCCCAGAAAAACCAAGACGCCGACCCGGCCCTCGTTTTCCTCGACCGCGACCACAGCATTCTTGCCTTCAACGAGCGCGTGCTGGACTGGGCGCGCCGGCCGGACGTGCCGCTGCTGGAGCGCCTGCGCTACCTGTGCATCGTCTCGTCCAACCTCGACGAGTTCTTCGAGGTGCGGGCGGCGCCCCACCTCACGGCCATGCAGAGCGGCGACCGCAAGGGCATCTACACGGTGCAGACCTTCGAGAGCGTGGCCGCCGCGGCGCGCAAGCTGGTGGAGCAGCAGTACGCCCTGTACAACGACGAGCTGATGCCGGCGTTCGCGGCCAAGGGCATCGCCATCGTGTCGCACGGCGAGCGCAACGCGGCCCAGAAGCGCTGGGTGGACGAGTACTTCGAGCGCGAGGTGCGGCCGCTGCTGATCCCGGTGGCGCTGGACCCGGCCCATCCCTTTCCCCAGGTCGCCAACAAGTCGCTGAACTTCATCGTGGAGATGAGCGGCAAGGACGCCTTCGGCCGCGAGAACGCGATCGCGATCGTCAAGGTGCCCCGCGTGCTGCCGCGCCTGATCCGGATGCCCGCCCGGGTCTCGGGCAAGAAGACGCTGTTCGTCTCGCTGTCCAGCGTGATCCGCGCGCACCTGCAGGACCTGTTCCCCGGCCGCGAAGTGGGGCAGTTCTCGCAGTTCCGGGTGACCCGCCACTCCGACCTGGCGGTGGACGAGGACGACGTGCGCAACCTGCGCACCGCGCTGCGCCTGGGGCTGCAGCACCGGCACTACGGGCAGGCCGTGCGGCTGGAAGTGTCGGCCGGGTGCTCGGACGGGCTCGCCACCTTCCTGCTGCAGCAGTTCGACCTGCCGCCCGCGTCGCTGTTCCGCGTGCACGGCCCGGTGAACCTGGTGCGGCTGCAGCAGCTGATCGACCTGGTGGACGAGCCCAGGCTGCTGTTCCCGCCCTACAAGCCCTCCTGGCCCCGGTCGCTGGCGCGGGGCCAGTCCATCTTCGAGCAGCTGCGCCAGCGGGACGTGCTCATCCACCAGCCGTTCGAGAGCTTCGACGGCGTGCTGGGCTTCCTGCGCGAGGCGGTGAACGATCCCCAGGTGCTGGCGATCAAGCAGACCATCTACCGCACCGGCTCCGACTCGGCGCTCATGGACCTGCTGCGCGAGGCGGTGCGGCGCGGCAAGGAAGTGACGGCCGTGGTGGAGCTCAAGGCCCGCTTCGACGAGGAAGCCAACATCAACTGGGCCGAG
>CAZZAW010000037.1:14515-16272 GCA_964652405.1 uncultured Ramlibacter sp. | reverse complement strand
CCTACCGCGCCCGCCTCAGGAGCGACCCCGAGGGCCGTGCCAACTTCGCCATGGCGCAGGAGCAGCGCTTCATCCTGCGCGAGGAGCGCACGTTCACCGAACTGGTGGACGGCACCTTCGACGGGAGGCCGTGATGGTGTCCGTGATCTTCGAGGTCTGGCCCCACCCGGATCACCGCCAGGGCTACCTGGACTGGGCGGCCGAGCTGAAGGACGACTTGCTGAAGATGGAGGGCTTCCTCTCCATCGAGCGATTCGAAAGCCTCACCGAGCCGGGCAAGCTGCTGTCCCTGCAGTTCTGGCGCGACGAGTCGTGCCTGGCGGCCTGGCGCAACCTGGAGGCTCACCGCGCGGCCCAGGGCGCGGGCCGCCGGACGATGTTCCGCGAGTACCGCCTTCGCATTGCCGAAGTGGTGCGTGACTACGGCCTGGACGACCGCAACGAAGCGCCGGCGGACTCCCGGCAGGCCCACGGATAGCGTTGCAACGGCGCGGCTTCGCAGGGGCGTTGCCGGACCGGGCCGCCAGCCGCCTACCCCGCGAGCCCCTTGTAGAACATGTACGCCGCCAGCAGGTACAGGATGATGGCGAACACGCGCTTGAGCTTGCCCACGGGCAGCGCGTGCGCGGCGCGGGCGCCCAGGGGGGCGGTGAACACGCTGCACAGCGCGATCACCCCCAGGGCCGGCAGCCAGATGTAGCCGAAGGAGCCGGCCGGCAGGCCGGTGACGGCCTGGCCGCTGATCACGTAGCCGGCCACGTTCGCCACGGCGATCGGAAAGCCCAGCGCGGCCGAGGTGGCCACCGCGTTGTGGATCGCCACGTTGCACCAGGTCATGAAGGGCACGCTGATGAAGCCGCCGCCCGCGCCCACCAGGCCCGAGAGGAAACCGATCACGCCGCCGGCGGCCAGCTGGCCCGCGGTGCCCGGCATCTGGCGCGTGGGCTTGGGCTTCTTGTCCAGGAACATCTGCGTGGCCGAGAAGCTCACGAACAGCCCGAAGAACACCGCCAGGTGCGAACCCTTGAGCAAGGCGAACACGCCCAGGCTGCTGAGCAGGCTGCCGATCACGATGCCGGGCGCGAGGCGCTTGACGATGTCCCAGCGAACCGCGCCGCGCTTGTGGTGCGCGCGCACGCTGGAGATGGAGGTGAAGATGATGGTGGCCATGGAGGTGGCGATGGCCATCTTCACCGCCAGGTCCGGCGCCACGCCGCGGCCCGACAGGATGATGGTGAGGAAAGGCACCATCAGCATGCCCCCGCCTATGCCCAGCAGCCCCGCGAGGAAACCTGTGCCTATGCCGAGCAGGGCGAGTTCGGAAATGAGGAGCGCGGACAGTGTCATGGGACCGCATTGTCCATGGCTCAAGAAGAAAGCCGGACGCGAAGGTCCGGCTTTCGGGAAGAGGCGTCTGCAGTTGCCACCGGACCGGCATCCTGAACCAGGGGTTCAGGTGGGCGAGGTCAACCTGGCGTTGGGATCATCTGACGCGAGACGTTCACGCTCGCGAGGTTTGTTCCAAGCCCGAGCTCAGAGAGCATTGGTTCAAGGAAATATAAAGCCCGGCACGCACTGCAGACAGGGGCCATTGTAGGCGTTGGGCTGTCCGCGCGGGGGCGGAAAAACCTCTTGCCGCGAGTGAAAAAACCAATGCCGCTTGACACCCAGCGCTGGCGGGCCATTGCAGCCCATCAGATGAGGCGGCCGTCGTCTCCGAGGGCGGCGTCCAGGCGCTGCAGCAGGGCCGCCAGGCG
>CAZZAW010000037.1:11906-14505 GCA_964652405.1 uncultured Ramlibacter sp. | reverse complement strand
GCGCGGATCGTCCTCGCCGCCGGCGGCGGCTCGCGGGGCCTCCGGCGCGAGGCTGGACGCGAAGGTCGGCGCCGCGCGGTCGCTGACGTCGAACGCGAGGTTGAGCGCCGCCAGCACCGCGATGCGGTCGCGCGCCTTCACCTTGCCGGCGTCGCGGATCTTGCACATGGCGGTGTCCACCTTTTCCACGGCCTCCAGCAGGCGGGCGTCGCCGCCTTCGGGGCAGCCGAGCAGGTAGCTCTGGCCCATGATCTGCACCTCGAGCTGCTTCATCTCAGGCGGCGGACTTGATGTCGGGCAGGCGCTCCAGCAGCGCATCAACGCGGGCGCGGGCCGCCGACAGGCGCGACTTGAGCGAGTCGCGTTCGTGCGTCAGCACCTCGACCTGCTGGGCCAGCAGCGCGTTGGTGCGCTGCAGTTCCTCGTAGCGCACCAGCAGGCGCTCGACGCGTTCCGCAACCTGGTCGATCTGGGAGGCACTGGGCATGCGAGCGATTGTAGGGTTGGCCCCAAGGAAAGCGCCTAAAATCAACGCGTTGGTGCTCGCGGTGTGGTTCGCATGCCGCAGTTCAACGGGAAGCAGGAAGGAAGGCCGCCGAGGCCGACCCAACCTGCGCTGCCCCCGCAACGGTAAGCGGATGGAGGCGCCAGCGCCTCCCCCTTCCATCCTCGAAAGCCACTGGGCGTGCCTGACACAGCGCGCCTGGGAAGGCGATGGAAGCGATTCCGCCAGCCCGGATACCGGCCAACAAGGTGGCCGCGCCACGCCCGCAAGGCGTGCGCGGCCGTGACGCCCAGTGCGCCGGCGGGGAAGCCGGCGCGGGTTCCTGACCGATCGTCCTGTCATGCCTTTGCTTTCGCACCGCCTGCCGCTGGCCGCCTTGCCGCTGTCGCTGGCCGCTTCACTTCCGCTCCACGCCCAGTCGCCCGCCCTGCGGGAAACCGTGGTCACCGCCACCCGCAGCGCCACCGTCGCCGATGAACTGGTGAGCGACGTGCGCGTCGTCGAGCGCGCCCAGATCGAGGCCTCGACCGCCCGCACCCTGCCCGAGCTGCTGGCCCGCACCGCGGGCGTGCAGATGGCGGCCAACGGCGGCCGCGGCAAGACCTCCAACATCTTCATCCGCGGCGGCGAGAACCGCCACACCATCCTGCTGGTGGACGGCGTGCGCGTCGGCTCGGCCACGGCCGGCACGCCCAGCTGGGAAACGATCCCGGTGGAGATGATCGAGCGCATCGAGGTGCTCAAGGGCCCGGCCTCGGCCCTGTACGGGAGCGAAGGCGTGGCCGGCGTGGTGCAGGTGTTCACCCGCAAGGGCCGCGAGGGCTTCCACCCGCACGCGGCGCTCACGGTGGGCAGCCAGCGCCACGCGCTCGCGGCCGCCGGCCTGGCGGCGGGGCAGGGGCCGCTGAAGTATTCGCTGTCGGTGCAGCGCCTGGCCGAGCGCGGCCTCAACTCCACGCAGCCTTACGTGCCCTTCAACAACCACAACCCGGACCGCGATCCCTTCCGGCAGGACGCGCTCACGGCCACCCTGGGCTACGACTTCGGCGCCGGCTGGGCGCTGGAGGGCAGCCTGCTGCACTCGGACGGCATCAGCCATTTCGACGATGGCCCCGGCGTCGATTCGCGCAGTGCCGTCCGCGGCCTGGCCGCCCAGGCCGGGCTCAAGGGCCGGCTGCTGCCGGCCTGGCAGACCGAGCTGCGGGTCTCGGAGAGCCGCGACACGGCCAACAACATCGAATCCAACTCGGCCACCGACTTCAAGACCACCCAGACCCAGTTCACCTGGCAAAACCAGGTGGACACCCCGCTGGGCGTGGTGTTGGCGGGCCTGGAGCAGCGCCAGCAGCGCATCAGCGCCACCACGGCCTACAGCGTCACCGGCCGCGACATCAGCTCGGTCTTCGGCGGGCTCAATGGCAGCGCGGGTGCGCACAGCTGGCAGTTCAACCTGCGCCGCGACCGCAACTCGCAGTTCGGCAGCGCCGACACCGGCTTCGCCGGCTACGGCTTCCGCCTCACGCCGGCCTGGCGGGTGCATGCCTCGCACGGCACCTCGTTCCTCGCGCCCTCGTTCAACCAGCTGTACTTCCCCGGCTTCGGCAACCCGGCGCTGCAGCCCGAGCGCGGCAAGAACACCGATGTGGGCCTGACCTGGGCGCAGGCCGGCCACGAGGTGAAGCTGGTGCGCTTCGACAACCGCATCCGCGGTTTCATGACCAACACCACCTTGCCCGTCAACATCCCGCGGGCCCGCATCGACGGCTGGTCGCTGGGCTACGCGGGCCAGGTGGGCGGCGTCGCGTTGCGCGCCGACCTCGAGAAGCTGGATCCGCGCAACGAGGTCAACGGCCGGCAGCTGCCGCGGCGGGCGCGCGAGCAGCTCACGCTGGGCGCCGACCACCAGGTGGGTGCCTGGAAGTTCGGCGCCGCGCTGATGCACGTGGGCCGGCGCTTCGACGACGCCGCCAACCGCCAGCCCCTGGGCGCCTACACCACGGCCGACGTCTACGCCGACTGGCAGTTCGCGAAGGACTTCAGCGTGCAGGCCAAGCTGAATAACCTGGCCGACAAGCGCTACGAGACGGCCTACGG
>CAZZAW010000037.1:0-11806 GCA_964652405.1 uncultured Ramlibacter sp. | reverse complement strand
ATGCTCCCGCTGCCCCACGGCCCCCGCCGCATCGTCTGCCTCACCGAGGAGACGACCGAATGGCTGTACCTGCTGGGGGAACAGGAGCGCATCGTCGGCATCTCGGGCTACACGGTGCGGCCGCGCCGGGCCCGGGAGGAGAAGCCCCGGGTCAGCGCCTTCCTCAGCGCGAAGATCGACAAGATCCTGGCGCTGCGGCCCGACTGCGTGTTCGGCTTCTCCGACCTGCAGGCCGACATCGCCGCCGAGCTGATCCGGCGCGGCGTGCAGGTGACGGTGTTCAACCAGCGCAGCGTGGAGGAGATTTTTTCCATGCTGTTCCAGGTGGCCGCCATGGTCGGCCAGGCGGACAAGGGCCTGGCGCTGCTGCAGGGCCTGCGCGAGCGGCTGCAGGCCATCGCAGCCGCCGGCCGGGCGCTGCCCCAGCGTCCCCGTGTCTATTTCGAGGAGTGGGACGAGCCGCCCATCAGCGCCATCCGCTGGGTGAGCGAGCTGGTGGGCATCGCCGGCGGTGACGACTGTTTCCCCGAGCTGGCGGCGCAGCCGCTGGGCAAGGACCGCATCGTGGCCGACCCGGGCGAGATCGTGCGCCGCAACCCCGACATCGTGGTCGGCTCCTGGTGCGGCAAGAAGTTCAGGCCCGAGAAGGTGGCCGCGCGCCCCGGCTGGTCCCAGGTGAACGCGGTGCGCCACGGGCAGCTGTTCGAGATCAAGTCCGCCGACATCCTGCAGCCGGGCCCGGCGGCGCTGACCGACGGCGTGGAGCAGCTGCACCGCATCGTCACCGCGTGGAGCGCCGCCCATGGCCAGTGATCTGCGCGTGGCCCGCAGCGAGCTGATCCTGGGCGGGCAGAAAAGCGGCAAGACGGCGCGCGCCGAATCGCTGGCGGCGGCCTGGCTCGCCCAGTCGCCGGACCACCAGGCCGTGTACATCGCCACCGCCCAGGCCTGGGATGAGGAGATGCGCGAGCGCATCGACCGCCACCGCCTCCAGCGTGCCCAGCGCGTGCCGCGCATGCGGACGGTGGAGGAGCCGCTGGCGCTGGCCCAGGCCATAGGCGCGAACAGCCGCGCCGACACGCTGGTGGTGGTGGACTGCCTCACGCTCTGGCTCACGGCCCTGCTGATGCCCGCTGCCGAAAGTCCGGAGCCGAAAAGCCCCGAAGCGCCCGGGGGACGGGCGCCGGATGCTCTCTTTTCCATAGCAGTGCAGGCCTGCGCCGGCCCCCTGGTGCTGATCAGCAACGAGATCGGGCTGGGCGTGATCCCGATGGGGCGGGACGTGCGGGCCTTCGTCGATGCGCTGGGCGGGCTGAACCAGCAGGCCGCGGCGGCCTGCGAGCGCGTCACGCTGATGTCGGCCGGGCTGCCCATGACGCTGAAGGGCCCGGCATGAGGCGCTGGCTGCTGCTCCTGCTGGGGGCCTGGGGCCTGGCCGCCCACGCCGTGCAGGTGGTGGACGACCGCGGCGCGAGGCTGGACTTCGCGCAGCCGCCGCAGCGCATCGTGACGCTGCTGCCTTCGCTCACCGAGACCGTGTGCGAGCTGGGCGCCTGCGACCGGCTGGTGGGCGTGGACAACTATTCCAACTGGCCCGCATCGGTCACGCGCCTGCCGCACGTGGGCGGGCTGGACGACGCCAGCATCGAGCGCATCGTGGCGCTCAAACCCGACCTGGTGATGCTCTCGTCCAGCGCCCGCGCGCTCGGCCGCCTCGAGGCGCTCGGTATCCGCGTCATGGGGCTGGAGCTCAAGACGCTGGCCGACGTGCGCCGCGTGCTGGGCAAGGTGGGGCAGGTGCTGCAGGTGCCCGGGGCCGACCGCGTGTGGCAGCGCATCGAGGCCGGCGTGGCGTCCGCAGCCCGCAGCCTGCCGCCGGGCGTGCGCGGCACCACGGTGTATTTCGAGGTGAGCAGCGGGCCCTATGCCGCCAGCGAGTCGTCGCACATCGGGGAGGTGCTCTCGCGCCTGGGTGCCGCCAACGTGGTGCCGGGCCACCTGGGCACCGTGCCCAAGCTCAACCCCGAGTTCGTGGTGCGGGCCGATCCGCAGGTGATCATGGCCGGCGAGCGCGAGGCCCAGGGCCTGAAGGACCGGCCGGGCTGGTCGCGCATCCGTGCGGTGCGCGAGGGGCGGATCTGCGCCTTCACCTCCGCGCAGGGCGACGTCATCGTGCGGCCTGGCCCGCGCCTGGCCGAATCGGCCCAGATCCTGGCCGACTGCCTGAAAGGCCGCGCGCCATGACGAGCGACCGCCTGGTGCTCGCGCTGGGCGCGGCCACCGCTTGCCTGGTCGCGCTGGGCACCGCCGTCGGCAGCCTGGGGTTCGAGCCGCTGTGGGGCGGGGCCGGCGACGCCTCCGCCGCCATCCTGTGGGACATCCGCCTGCCGCGTTCGGCCGGCGCCTGGCTCGCGGGCGCCTTGCTGGGACTGGCCGGCGCGGTGGCGCAGGGCCTGTTCCGCAACCCGCTGGCCGACCCCTACCTGCTGGGCAGCGCCACCGGCGCGGCCTTCGGCGTCGCGGTGCTGCTGGTCGTGATGGGCCTGTCGCCCGCGGCGGCCTCGGGCTGGGCGGCGCGACTGGGCCTGACCGGCGCAGGCTTCGCCGGTGCCATGCTGGCCGTGTTCGTCACGCTGGGGCTGGCGCGGGGCGTGCAGCACACGCTGCGCCTGCTGCTGGCCGGCGTGGTCGTGGGCATGGTGTTCGGCGCGCTCTCGGCGTTGGTGATGTTCTGGGTGCCCGACATCCTGCGGGCCATGCAGTCCTTCCTGCTGGGCACCACGGGTTTCCTGGGCTGGAGCAGCGTGGGCCTGCTGGCCGTGCTGTTCGCGGCCAGCCTGATGGTGGCGGTGGCGTTCAGCCCGGCGCTGGACGCGCTGTCGCTGGGCGAGGCCACGGCCGCCAGCCTGGGCATCCCGCTGGCGCCGGCGCGCCTGGCCCTGGTGGCGGTCATGGCGCTGGCCACCGGCGCCGCCGTGGCGCAGGTGGGGCTGATCGCCTTCATCGGGCTGGTGGCGCCGCACCTGGTGCGGGCCGCGGTCAAGCCCACGCACCGCTGGCTGCTGCCGCTGTCGGCGCTGGCGGGCGGCGTGCTGCTGCTGGCCGCCGACGTGCTGGCGCGCTGGCTGCTGGCGCCGCAGGAGCTGCCGGTGGGCGTGCTGACGGCGGTGCTGGGCGGCGGCTACCTGCTGTGGCTGATGCACAGGAGGCCGGCATGATCCCGGCCCTTCGCGCCCGCGGCCTGGAGGTCGCGCTGGGCGGACGGGCGGTGCTGCACGGCATCGACCTGGCGCTGCCGCCCGGGCGCTGGACCGCGATCGTGGGCCCCAACGGCGCCGGCAAGACCACGCTGCTGAAGTCGCTGGCGCAGCTGCTGCCGTACCGCGGCGAGGTGGAGGTGCTGGGCCGCCCGGCGCACGGCTGGACGCACCGCGAGCGCGCCCGCGCCCTGGCCTGGCTGGGGCAGAACGAAACCGGCGCCGAAGACCTGCTGGCGCAGGACGTGGTGATGCTGGGGCGGCGGCCGCACCAGCCCTGGCTGGCCAGCGCCAGCGAGGCCGACCGCGCCGCCGTGCAGGAGGCAATGAAACAGACCCAGTGCTGGGACTGGCGCGACCGGCCGCTCGGCAGCCTCTCGGGCGGCGAGCGTCAGCGCGTGTTGCTGGCGCGCGCCCTGGCGGTGGGCGCGCCGCTCCTGATGATGGACGAGCCCCTGGCCAACCTGGACCCGCCGCACCAGGCCGACTGGCTGCAGATCGTGCGCGCGCAGGTGCGCGCGGGCGGCACCGTGCTGAGCGTGCTGCACGAGCTGAACATGGCCCTGCATGCCGACGAGATGGTGGTCGTGGACGCGGGCCGCGTCGTCCACCAGGGCGCCTGCCACGACCCGAACACCCATCGCGCGCTGCAGGACGTGTTCGGCCAGCGCGTGCGCGTGCACCCGCTGGCCGGCCAGTGGGTGGCGCTGCCCCTTTGAGGAAACCGCAACCATGCAGATCGAGACACCGCCTTCCGCCAAACCCTACGACAAGCCCGACGGCGAGCGCCGCGGCCTCGTGATCGTGAACACCGGCGACGGCAAGGGCAAGAGCACGGCGGCCTTCGGCCTCGCGCTGCGCGCGCACGGCCGCGGCAAGGCCGTGAAGATCTTCCAGTTCATGAAGGTGCCGACCGCCCGCTTCGGCGAGCACCGCATGTTCGAGCAGATCGGCATTCCCATCGAGGGGTTGGGCGACGGCTTCTCGTGGAAGAGCCAGGACCTGGAGCACTCGGCGCAGCTCGCGCGCGACGGCTGGCAGAAGGCGAGGGCGGCCATCCTTTCCGGCGAGTTCTTCCTGGTGGTGCTGGACGAGCTCACCTACCCGCTGATCTACGGCTGGCTGCCGCTCCAGGAGGTGCTGGACACGCTGCGCGCGCGGCCACGCGAGGTGCACGTGTGCATCACGGGCCGGCGCTGCCCGCCGGAAATCATCGAGCTGGCCGACACCGTGACCGAGATGGCCAAGGTCAAGCACGCGTTCAACGCCGGCGTGCCGGCCCAGCGCGGGATCGAGGATTAGGCATGCCTGCGCTCTCCGCCATCGTCGCGCTGCTGGTTGCGTTCGCGCTGGACCGCTGGTTCGGCGAGCCGCCGCAGCGCTGGCACCCGGTGGCCTGGATGGGGCGCTACCTGGGCTGGGTGGGGGCGCAGATCGCGCCGCGCGAGGACCGTGGCACCGACTGGCGCAGCTTCTGGTCGGGCGCGCTGGCCTGGTGCGGCGCGGCGGTGCTGGTCGCCGTCGCCGCCGTGCTGCTGCAGCGGGTGTTCGGCTTGCTGGGTGAGCTGGGCGGCGGGCTGCTGGCCGGCGTGGTGCTTAAGCCGCTGCTGTCCTGGCGCATGCTGCGCGAAGAGGTGGCCGCGGTGGAAAGCGCCCTGGGCGAATCGCTGGACGCCGGCCGCCGCCGCCTGGGCTGGCTGGTCAGCCGCGAGGTGATGCGGCTGGACGAAAGCCAGGTGCGCGAGAGCGCGATCGAGTCGCTGGCCGAGAACCTGAACGACTCCGTGGTCGCGCCCGTGTTCTGGTTCCTGGTGGCCGGCCTGCCGGGCGCGGCGGTCTACCGCTTCGCCAACACGGCCGACGCCATGTGGGGCTACCCCGGCTTCCGCGCGGGCCTGAACTGGGCCTGGGCCGGCAAGTGGGCGGCGCGGGCCGACGACGTCTTGTCCTGGATCCCGGCGCGGCTCACGGCTTTGCTGATCGGCATGGTGGCCGGCGGGCTGCCGCCCTCGATGCTGCGGCAGGAAGCCCGGCGCACGCCGTCGCCCAACAGCGGTTGGCCGATGGCCGCCATGGCGCTGGCCCTGGGCGTGCGCCTGCGCAAGCCCGGCGCCTACGCCCTGAACGCCGAAGGCGCCGCGCCGGTGGCGCAGGACACGGCGCGCGCGATCCGGCTGGGCGGGCGCAGCGTGGCCGTGCTGCTGGCCTGGGGCTGCGCCCTGCTGGGCCTGGTGGCCTGGGTGAGGCTGTCGGCATGAGCGGCCGTGTCCACGGCGGACCGGACGCGCGGGGCGCCGTGCGGCACGACTTCTCGACCAATGCCAATGCCTGCGGCCCGTGCCCGGCGGCGCTGGCGGCCGTGCAGGCGGCCGATGCGGCGCGGTACCCGGACCCAACGTACACGGAGCTGCGCGAAGCCCTGGCGGCGTTTCACGGCGTCGCAGCCGAGCGCATCGTGGTCGCGGTCAGCGCCAGCGAGTTCATCTTCCGCGCCACCGCGTGGGCGGCGCGGCAAGGCTGGCGCTCCATCCGCTGGCCGCAGCCGGGCTATGGCGACTATGCCGCCGCCGCGGCGGCGCACGGCCTGCAGCGCGCGGAGGCGGCGCCGTTCGCCTGGGCCTGCGAGCCTTCCAGCCCGCTGGGCACGAACGGCGGCCTGGCGACAACCCATCGGGTCGTTGCGGTGGACCTGGCCTACGAACCGCTGCGCCTGTCGGGCCGTCCTTCCGAGTGGACCGGCTGCTGGCAGCTGTGGTCGCCCAACAAGGCGCTGGGCCTGACGGGGGTGCGGGCGGCGTATGCCGTGGTGCCCGCCGATGTGGCGCCCGAACTGGAGGCGCTGGCGCCGTCCTGGCCCCTGGGCGCGCACGGGGTCGCCCTGCTGCATGCCTGGTGCACGCCGGCGGCACAGGAATGGCTGGCCGACAGCCTCGCGACCCTGCGCGACTGGAAGGCGCGGCAGGTCGCGTTGTGCGAGGAGATGGGCTGGACGGTGTCGCCCAGCGATGCGAACTTCTTCCTGGCCACGGGGGTGCGCGACCCGGGGGCGCGAGGCGACGTCCGCCTGCGCGACTGCACGTCCTTCGGATTGCCGGGCCACTGGCGCCTGAGCGTGCAGCCGCCCGGGTCGCAGGCCGCGCTGCGAAAGGCTTTCGCATGACGGCTCGGTGCGTCATGGTCCTCGGCACCACCAGCGGCGCGGGCAAGAGCTGGCTGGCCACGGCCCTGTGCCGCTGGTACGCGCGCCAGGGCCTGGAGGTGGCGCCGTTCAAGGCGCAGAACATGAGCAACAACGCGCGGGTGGTGGCCGGCGGCGAGATCGGCAGTGCGCAGTACTTCCAGGCCCTGGCCGCGCGCGCCGAGCCCGAGGTGCGCATGAACCCGCTGCTGCTCAAGCCGGAGCGCGACACGCACAGCCAGGTGATCCTGCTCGGCCAGGTCGACGAGGCCCTGTCGCGCCAGGGCTGGCGCGGCCGCAGCGCCAGCGTGTGGCCGGTGGTGGCGCAGGCGCTCGATGAACTGCGGGCCGTCAACGACGTGGTGGTGATCGAAGGCGCGGGTTCGCCCGCCGAGATCAACCTGAAGGACAGCGACATCGTCAACATGCGGGTGGCCGCGCACGCGCAGGCCCGTTGCCTGCTGGTGACCGACATCGACCGCGGCGGCGCGTTTGCCCACCTGTACGGCACCTGGGCGCTGCTGCCGCCCGACCAACGCGCGCTGATCCACGGCTTCGTGCTGAACAAGTTCCGCGGCGACGCCACGCTGCTGGCGCCGGGGCCGGGGCAGCTGCAGCAGCTGACCGGCGTGCCCACCGTCGCCACGCTGCCGATGTGGTGGCGGCACGGCCTGCCCGAGGAGGACGGCGTATTCGACGACCGCACGTTCTCGGCCGGCGCCGTCACGCGCACCATCGCCATCGTGGCCTACCCGCGCATCAGCAACCTCGACGAGTTCCAGCCGCTGAAGAACATTCCCGGCATTCGCCTGGTCTGGGCCCGCACCCCCGCGCAGCTGGCCGGCGCCGACTGGGTGGTGCTGCCCGGCTCCAAGCACACCAGCGGCGACCTGGCCTGGCTGCGCGCCCAAGGCCTGGACCGCGCGGTGGCGCAGCACGCGGGGCAGGGCGGGGCAGTGCTGGGCATCTGCGGCGGCCTGCAGATGCTGGGCGAGGCGCTGGTGGACGCGCACGGGATCGACGGCAACGCGCCCGGCCTGGGCCTGCTGCCCCTGGTGACCGCCTTCGAGCCGGACAAGACCGTGCTGAAGACCTGCGCGACCTTGGGCGACGTGCGAGGCGCCTGGTCGGCCCTGGCCGGGCTCGCGGTCAACGGCTACGAGATCCACCACGGGCGCACGGCCCAGCACCCGGCCATGGCGGCCGGCCGCGAGGTGATGCCTGGCCTGGCCTGGCAGAACGCGCAGGGCAACGTGCTGGGCGTGTACCTGCACGGCCTGTTCGAGGATCCCGCAGTGCTGCAGGCGCTGTTCGGCGCCACGGCACCCACGCTGGACACCGTGTTCGACGGGCTGGCGGATTTCGTCGACCGGCATTTCCTCCCCTCTGTCCTACCGGACCTGATCCGCCCCGCATGAACGACCTCGCCCAACGCCTGCAGCACAAGCTCGACAACAAGACCAAGCCCGTCGGCTCGCTCGGCCGCATCGAAGGCCTGGCCTTGCAGATCGGCCTGGCCCTGGGCACGGAGGCGCCGCAGCTGCGCGACCCACAGCTGGTGGTGTTCGCCGCCGACCATGGCCTGGCCGGGCGCGGCGTCTCGGCCTATCCGCCCGAGGTGACGGCGCAGATGGTGCTGAACTTCCTGGCGGGCGGCGCCGCGGTGAGCGTGCTGGCGCGCCAGCACGGCCTGGCGCTCACGGTGGTGGACTGCGGCGTGCGCCACGACTTCGGCGAGCAGCCGGGCCTGTGGCGGCGCAAGGTCGCGCCCGGCACGGCCGACAGCTTGTCGGGCCCGGCCATGACGCCGGCGCAATGCGAGCAGGCCCTGGCCATCGGCCGCGAGGTGGCGTCCGCCTTGCCCGGCAACGTGCTGCTGCTGGGCGAGATGGGCATAGGCAACACCTCCGCGGCTGCCCTGCTGATGGCGCGGCTCACCGGCTGCGACATCGCCGACTGTGCCGGCGCCGGCACCGGGCTGGACAGCGAGGGCCTTGCCCGCAAGCGAGATCTTCTGCGCCAGGTGCTGGCGCGCCACGAGGCCGCGCGTGAGCCGCTGGCGGCGCTGGCCGCGTTCGGCGGCTTCGAGATCGCCGCGATGGCCGGCGCGGTGCTGGAAGGCGCGCGGCGGGGCAAGCTCATCGTGGTGGACGGCTTCATCACCAGCTCGGCCGTGCTGGTGGCCAAGGCGCTGCAGCCCTCGGTGCTGCGCCAGTGCGTGTTCTCGCACCGCTCCGGCGAATGCGGCCACGGCCTGATGCTGCGCCACCTGGGCCCGGACCCACAGACGCCGGGGCGCCCGCTGCTGGACTTGGACCTGCGCCTGGGCGAAGGCTCGGGCGCCGCCCTGGCCTGGCCCTTGCTGGTCTCGGCCTGCGCGCTGCTGCGCGACATGGCCAGCTTCGAGTCGGCAGGGGTTTCCCGTAACACCTGAGTTCTCATAGTGGCTATGCTGGGCGGGTCGAACCAACCGTTGGGAGCAAGCCATGTACAAGCGCATCCTGTTGGCCTATGACGGCAGCGACGCGGGCCAGAAGGCCCTGCTCGATTGCCAGGACCTGGTGCAGTGGTCCCGGTCCGAGCTGTTCCTGGTGGCCGTCATGCCCTCGGCCATGAGCTTCGTGGGCCTGGAGGGCGGCGTCTACGACATCGAGCTGGAAGAGCGCGAGAAGAAGAAGTACCAGGCCATCCTGCAGGACGGCCTGCGCCGGCTGGAATCGGCCGGCTATGCCGCCAAGGGCGAGGTGGTCACCGGCGAGGCCATCGACGAGATCACCAAGTACGCCCGCAAGGTGGACGCCAACCTGATCGTGGTGGGCCACAAGCACCTGGACAGCTGGGCCGCGCGCTGGTGGCGCGGCTCCATCTCGGGGGCCCTGATCGAGCACTCGCCCTGCAGCGTGCTGTGCGTGATCACGCAGTGAGCGCCTGACCGCAGGGCCGGTTTGTGACAGAACTGTCATGAACCTTCGCGAGAATCCGGCGCGTTCACACCCAGAGGACCCGCCATGCCCAAGGATTTCTCCACGATGGAGGACAGCAACCGCTCCTCCAACCCCAGCATCCACGACGTTTCCGATCCGGCCCGCCGCATCTTCCTCAGGGGCGGCCTGGGCGCCGCCGCCACCGGGCTGCTGGCGCCGCTGGCCGGCTGCGCCACGCTGGGCGCGGGCGGCCCCCTCCTGGGCTTCAAGAGCGTGCCGGTCTCGACCGCCGACCGCATCACCGTGCCCGAGGGCTACGTCGCCCAGGTAATCGCCGCCTGGGGCGAACCGGTGGGCCTCTCGGGCGGGAGCCCGGCCTTCAAGGAAGACGGCAGCAACACCGCCGCGGAGCAGGAAGCCCAGATGGGGATGCACCACGACGGCATCCACTTCTACCCGCAGCAGGGCAGCAGGTCGGGCCTCCTGGTCATGAACCACGAGTACGTGGACGACGGGCTGCTGCACCGCGACGGCCTCAGGACCTGGAGCGCCGAGAAGGTGCGCAAGGCCCAGGCCGCGCACGGCGTCTCGGTGATCGAGGTCGAGGACAAGGGCGGCCGCTGGGAGATCGTGCGTCCCTCGCGCTGGGCCCGCCGCATCACGGCCCGCACCCCCATGGCCTTCGGCGGCCCGGCCGCCGGCCACGCGCTGCTGCGCACCGCCGCCGACCCCGCCGGCGTGCGCCCGCTGGGCACGATCAACAACTGCGGCAGCGGCCGCACGCCCTGGGGCACCTACCTCACGTGCGAGGAGAACTTCATCTTCTATTTCAACGGGCCGGACCAGCCCGACGCGCACGGCAGCCGCTGGGGCCTGCGCAAGGGCGGCGGCGGCTACCGCTGGCACGAGCACGACGAACGTTTCGACGCCACGAAGCATCCCAACGAACCCAACCGCTTCGGCTGGGTGGTGGAGATCGACCCCTTCGACCCCGGCAGCACGCCGGTCAAGCGCACCGCACTGGGCCGCGCCGCGCACGAAGGCGCCACGGTGGCCGTCACCAGGGACGGCCGCGCCGTGGTGTATTCCGGTGAGGACGCCCGCTTCGAGTACATCTACAAGTTCGTCAGCCGCGACCAGGTCAAGCCCGGCGGCTTCCGCGAGAACGCCGAGTTGCTGGACCACGGCACGCTGTACGTGGCCAGGTTCAACGGCGACGGCAGCGGCCAGTGGATCCCGCTCACCCACGGGCAGGGGCCGCTCACCGCCGCCAACGGGTTCTCCGACCAGGGCGAGGTGCTGGTCAAGACCCGGCAGGCCAGCGACCTGCTGGGCGCCACCAGGATGGACCGGCCCGAGTGGATCGACATCGACAAGGACGGCTGGGTCTACTGCACGCTCACCAACAACAGCAACCGCGGCGGCGAGCGCCAGCCCGGCGTAGATGCCGCGAACCCGCGCGCCAACAACAGCATGGGCCACATCATCCGCTGGAAGGAGGCGGGCGATTTCGACGGCCAGCGCTTCCAGTGGAACCACTTCGTGCTGGCGGGCGATCCGGCCAACGCGCGCGCCGAGGCCAGGGGCAACGTCAAGGGCGACGCCTTCGGCTGCCCGGACGGCCTGTGGACCGACGCGCGCGGCGTGCTGTGGATCCAGACCGACATGTCCACCTCGGCCATGGGCCGCGGCGACCTGGCCAACCTGGGCAACAACGTGATGCTGGCGGCCGACCCGCGCACCGGCGAGATCCGCCGCTTCCTCACCGGCCCCGTGGGCTGCGAGGTGACCGGGGCCACCATGACGCCCGACGGCAGGACCATGTTCATCAACATCCAGCACCCGGGCGAGAGCCCCAGCGAACGCAGCGACCCGGACCAGCCGCGCCGCTACTCCAACTGGCCCGACCAGCGCCCCACGGGCCGCCCGCGCTCGGCCACGGTGGTGATCCGCAAGGCCGACGGCGGGCTGATCGGGACCTGAGCCCTGTCGGCACCGTCCTACAGCCGAGCCCGGGCGGCTGCGGCATTCTTGCGCCCATGACGCGCCAGCCCCCCGAACCGCAGGATGACCTGACGATTCCGCCCGTGCACGGGCGGGCGGGGCACGGGGTGGCCAGCATCCTGCCGCACCTCAAGCGCCAGAAGCTGGCGCGGGTCTCGGACTTCCCGCCCAGCGAGTTCCCCGGCGAGCCCGACTGGTCGGTGCTGGGCGGCCTGGACGACGGCGCCGCGCCCCCGAAGCGCTGAAGGCGCTCCGGAATCCATAGCAGAAGGCGCCCGCCGCGTGCGGGCTGCAGCCGTTTTCGACCTGGATGCCGGGCTTTGCCAGCCCGCAATGCTCCTACACGGAGCAGATACACGGCCGGTGCATCATTGGCGGGCGAACAAGAAGGACTTCGATGGACCCGCAAGCCCCCGTCCCGGCCCCCGTGGACTCTCCCCCCC
>CAZZAW010000036.1:0-16285 GCA_964652405.1 uncultured Ramlibacter sp. | reverse complement strand
GCCTGCCGGCCGGCTGGTGCGGCATCTTCACGCTCAAGCCCAGCCTGGGCCGCATTCCCATCGACCCGCCCTACACCGGCCGGGCCGCCGGGCCGATGACGCGCACCGTGGGCGACTCGGCGCTGTACATGGATGTGCTCTCCAGGCCGGATTCGCGCGACAGCATGAGCCTGCCCTGGCAGGAGATCGCCTGGGCCTCGCACGACCAGGGCGCCGGAAAGCTCAAGGGCTTGCGAATCGGCCTGTTGCTGGAGGCCGGCTGCGGCCTCGCCGTGGACCCGGAGATCCGCGCCGCCGTCGAGCAGGCGGCCCGCCTGTTCGAGCGGGCGGGGGCGCGCGTGGAAGCCATGCCGCCCTTCATGACCCAGGGCATGCTGGACGGCATGGACCATTTCTGGCGCATGCGTTCGCACGTGGACATGAAGGCCCTGCCGGCCGCCCGCAAGGCCAGGGTGCTGCCTTACATCCAGCAATGGGCGGACAGCGCCGCGGGCATGAGCGGCGAGGCCGTCTTCAAGGCCGCCCACCAGTTCCACCTCACGCGCGTGGCGGCCGTGAACGCCTGCGCGCCGTTCGACTACGTGCTCTCCCCCACCTCGCCCGTGCCTCCTGCGGCCGCCGAGATGGCATCGCCCACCAACGACCCGCTGCGCCCGCTGGAGCACATCGGCTTCACAGTGCCCTTCAACATGTCCGAGCAGCCGGCCGCGTCCATCAACTGCGGCTACACCTCGGACGGCCTGCCCATCGGCCTGCAGATCGCCGGCAAGCGCTTCGACGACCTGGGCGTGCTGCAGGTGGCGCGCGCCTACGAGATCATCCGCGAGCCGCAGCGGCCCTGGCCGCAGCCGCCCTCGGAAGCGATCCACCATGTGGACTGACAGCCTGGGCAATGCCGTCACGCTGGACGAGGGGTCCAGCCTGGCGGCGGTGAACGACTTCGTGGAGGGCTTCATCGCCAGCGAGGCGCGCGCCGCCAACATCCTGGGCGCGGCGCAGGACACCAGCCCGCTGGTCCAGGCCTATGCCGCCGCGGTGCACATGTTCGCCGAGTCTCGCGACGCCCCGGCCAATGCGCGCCCCTTCCTGTCCGCCGCGCAGGCGCGCGCGCCGCAGGCCACGCCGCGCGAGCAGCGCTTCATCGCTGCGGTCGCCGCGTGGGTGCACGGCGACCTGGATCGGGCGATCGCGCTGCACGAGGAGCAGGCCCGCGAGCATCCGCGCGACCTGGCCTCCGTCAAGCTCGGCCAATACCACCTGTTCAACCGCGGCGAGCACGCGCGCATGCTCAGGCTCGCGCAGGCCGCGTTGCCGGCCGCCTCGGACATCGCCTACCTGCACGGCATGCTGGCGTTCGGCTGGGAGCAGTGCCACGCCCTGGAACAGGCTGAGGCGGCGGCGCGGCGGGCCATCTCCTTGTGCCGCAAGGAGCCCTGGGCCCATCACGCGCTGGCCCATGTGATGCTGACCCAGGGCCGACACGAGGAAGGCCACGCCTTCCTGGCCGATGTGAGCGGCACCTGGACCGGCCTGAATTCGTTCATGCTCACCCACAACTGGTGGCACCAGGCCCTGTTCGCGATCGCGCTGGGCCGCACCGGCGAAGCGCTGGAGCTCTACGACAGCCGCGTCTGGGGCGTGGCCAAGGACTACACGCAGGACCAGATCAACGCCGTCTCGCTGCTCGCCCGCGTGGAGCTGGCCGGCGCCAGCGCCGGGGGCCGGTGGACGGAGCTGGGCAGCTGGCTTGCGGCCCGCACCGGTGACCAGGTGCTGCCCTTCCTGGACCTTCACTACCTGCTGGGCCTGGCCCGGGCCGGGCGGCCGGAGGCCGACACGCTGATGCGCAACATCGAGCGGCACGCGCAGCAGGCCGCGCCGGTCTGGCGTGAAGTCGCCCTGCCGGCCAGCCGCGGCGTCCTGGCCTGGGCCCGGGGCGACCGGCCGCGCGCCGCCCGGGAGCTGGGCCCCGTCCTGCCGCGCCTTGAGGAAGTGGGCGGCAGCCATGCCCAGCGCGACCTGTTCGTGCAGGTCCACCGTGATGCCGTGCGCGGGGCGGGCGCATGACCCTGGTCCTGCTGCCCGGCCTGGCCGGTGACGCCGAGATGTGGGAGGCGCAGGCGCAAGCCCTGCGCGAGTACCGGCCCCAGGTTGCCGATGTCCACATGCGCTTTGCGACCGTGCACGAGATGGCGGCCGCCCTGCTGGCCGAGCACGCCGGGCCGCTGGTGCTGTGCGGCGCCTCCATGGGCGGCATCGTCGCGATGGAGGCCGCCCGCCAGGCGCCGGAGCGGCTGCGCGGCCTGGCGCTGCTGGGCACGACCGCCCAGCCCGAGACGCCCGACATGCGGCAGCTGCGCGAAGACGCGATCAAGCTGTTCGAGCAGGGGCGCGTGGCCGAGGTCATCGAGCCCAACGTGGCGCTGGCCTTCCATCCCGACCAGGCGGCCGATCCCGCCCTGGCAGCCCGCTACGTGGCCTTCGTGCTGCGGGCGGGCGCCGGCCAGCTGATCGCCCAGAACCGCGCCATCATGGCCCGGCCCGACGCGCGCTGGCACCTGCCGGCGCTGCGCTGCCCGGTGCTGGTGATGTGCGGCGAGGACGACCAGCTCACGCCGCCCTCGCTGTCCCGCGAGATCGCCGGCCTGGTGCCGGGCGCGGAGCTGGTGATGGTGCCGCGCTGCGGCCACATGCTGACGATGGAGCAGCCGGGGTTCGTCAACGCGCAGCTTGCGCGCTGGCTGGCCAGCCTGGTCTAGGAGCCGCCCAGGCTGCGGACCTTTTCCGCCAGGCGCTGCTGCACCGTGGGCGAGACGAACTTGTCCACCTCGCCGCCCAGCACCGCGATCTCGCGCACGAAGGTGCTGCTGATGAACTGGAACTTGTCGCTGGGCGTGAGGAACACGGTCTCCACCTGCGGCATCAGGCTGCGGTTCATGCCGGCGAGCTGGAACTCGTAGTCGAAGTCGGTCACGGCGCGCAGGCCGCGGATCATGGCCTTGCCGCCCCGGGCGACCACGAAGTCGCGCAGCAGGCCCGAAAAGCTCTCCACCTCCACCTGCGGATAGCCCTTGACCACCTCGCGCGCCATGTCGATGCGCTCGGCCAGCGTGAACATGGCTTTCTTGTGGTGGCCGGCCGCCACGGCCACGATCACGCGGGAGAACAGCTGGGTGGCCCGCCGCACCACGTCCTCATGGCCCAGGGTCATGGGGTCGAAGGTGCCGGGGTAGACGGCAATGACGGGATGGGACGGGTCCATGGCTTCCTCTGCTCGGCGCGAGGGCATTATGGCTCCGCCGTGGCGCCTGGCAGGGCCAGCAGGTGGGCGTGCACGGCGCCTGCCTTCAGGTGGCGTTGCAGGGCCAGGCCCAGCCGCTCCAGCTCGGCGGCGGTCCAGGCCCGCGGGGCTTCCAGGTAGATCAGGCCGGTTGGCCCTAGGGCGTTGCGGGCTGCCGCCAGCGCCCGGTCGAACACCGGCGCATCGAAGGGCGGGTCCAGGAACACGAGATGGAGGCCGGCGCCCGCCAGCCGATCCAGGGCCGTCAGGCCATTGCCCCGCTCCACCGTCACGGCGTCGGCCGGCAGCCGCTTTTTCAGCTCGCGCAGCCGGGCCACCAGGTCGGGGTCCTGCTCCACCAGCAGCACCTGGGCGGCGCCGCGCGAAGCCGCTTCCAGGCCCAGGGCCCCGGTGCCGGCGAACACGTCGGCGCAACGCCAGCCGGACAAGTCCTGGCCCAGCCAGTTGAACAGGGTTTCGCGCACCCGGTCGGGCGTGGGGCGCAGGCCGGGCTTGTCCAGCACGGGCAGCCGGGTGCGTTTCCACAGGCCGCCGATGATGCGCACTTCGCGCGGCAGGGCCGCGCCGGGGCGCGGGGGTCGGGGGGCGGGAGCCATGCCCGGAGCTTACGCGCTGCACGCGGGCAAAAAAACGCGGCCCTGAAGGCCGCGCTCTCAAAACCTGTTTTTCTCTTCTCGACTCCCGAATGACCCCGTGTGACAGCGGTGCCGGGATTGTTGGCGAAAACGGCTGCGCAGCAAGCGCGCCCCCTGTCAGGTCTGACAGGTCCGGCCGGTGGGATCAGGGTTGGCGAGGGGCCTCGCCGCCCACCACCACCGTGGCCATGCGCCCGGGCTGCAGCTTGCGGGCCAGCGCCGCCTTCACGTCCTCGGCGGTGACGCGCTCGACCTGCTTCGTCCAGGTGTCCAGGTAATCCAGCGGCAGGTTGTGCCAGGCGATCGCCGCGAGGTTGTCCAGCAGCTTGCGGTTGCTGTCCAGCCGCAGCGCGAAGCCGCCGACGAGGAAGTCCTTGGCCGCCTTGAGCTCGGCGGCGCTGGGCCCTTCCTGCACGTAGCGTGCGACCACCTCCTGGGCCACCTGCACGGCCTGGGCCGACTGGTCCGGCCGGGTCTGCAGGCCCACGGTGAAGGCGCCCGCGTGCAGGCCCGGCGAGAAGTAGCTGTAGACGCTGTAGGACAGCCCGCGCTTTTCGCGCACCTCGGTCGACAGGCGCGAGATGAAGCCGCCGCCGCCCAGGATGTAGTTGCCCACCAGCAGCGGGAAGTAGTCCGGGTCGCTGCGGCGGTAGCCGGGCTGGCCGATCAGCACGTGGGCCTGGGCCGAGGCGAAGGGGATGGCCTGCACCACCGGCGCCGCCAGCGGCGCGACCTCGGGCACCGGTGGCAGCGGCGGGCAGCCTCCCGTGGGCGCCTGGGGCAGGCGCGCCAGCAGCCCGGCGGCCAGCGCGTCGGCCTGGGCGCGGGACACCCGGCCCACGATGCTCACCTTGGCGCGGCAGGGCCGGATGGCCGCGGCATGGAAGGCCCGCATGTCCTCCACGCTGATGCGGGCCAGCGACTCCTCGGTCGGTTCGGCGCCGTAGGGGTGGCTGCCGTACACCGCTTTCTGGAAAGCGCGCTCGGCGATGGTGGCCGGCCGGGTGTTGGCCTCGCGGAGGGCGGCGGCCATGCGCTCGCGGTCGCGCCGCCAGATGTCCTCAGGGAAAGCAGGCTCCGCCAGCTGGCGGGCGGCCAAGGCCACGGCCTTGGCCAGCAGGTCGGGCTCGGTGAGCGAGCGCAGGCTGAAGCTCATGCGGTCGCTCCCGGCGCCACCGCCGAACCCTGCGCCCAGGTCGGCCCAGGCCTCGCCCAGCTGGTTCTCGTCCAGCGCCGGCTGGCCGTCCCGGGCCTGCAGGCCCTTGGACGTCATCGCCGCGGTGATGCCGGCGAGGCCGGCCTTGCCTTCGGGGTCGCGGCGGGCGCCGGCGTCGAAGTCGATCTGCACGTCCACCATGGGGATGCCATGGCTTTCGATCAGGAAGACCTGGGCCCCGCTGGGCTGGCTCCATTGCTGGATGGGCAGCGCCGCCCAGGCGGTCTGCAGGCCAAACAGCGCCGCAGCGCCCACGGCACGGGCAGCGTTAGCTATTGTTTTCATAGCGATCATCATGTCCCCTCAATGCCGCATGCCCGCAGGCGGGGTGCGCGGCCGGGCGTTCGGGTCGCGCGGAAGGGGCCGCAGGATGCCCACGGTGAGCTGGTCGTCGCCGAAGTAGCGGGCCGCCACGGACTGCACCTGGGCAGCGGTGACGCCGCGCAGCCGCTGGATCAGCCGCTCGCCGGCGTCCAGCGGCAGGCCCTGGACCCAGTAGCTGCCGAGCTCGCGCGCCTGGCTCATCACCGAATCCAGCTTGTAGACCTCGGCCGCGATCCAGCGGGTCTTCACGCGGTTGAGCTCGGCCTCGGTCACGCCCTCGCGCGCCACCCTGGCGACCTCGGCCCGCAGCGCCGCCTCCACCTGCTCGGGCGTCTTGCCCGGCGCTGGCACGCCGTCCAGCGTGAACAGCTGGGGGCCGCGGCCCCACAGGCCGTTGCCGGCCCCCACGCTGTCGGCGACGCGGTCGGGCCCTTGCGTCAGCGCGCGGTCCAGGCGGGCGCCCGGGTAGCCGTCGAGCACCGCGGCCAGCACCGTGAGCGCCAGCGCGTCGTCGGCCTCGGGACTGGGATCGAAGGTCCGCAGCTGCGGCACCTTGAACGACAGCGCCACATAGGACTGCTCGGCTGGCGCCTTGTGCTCCACCCGGCGCTGGCCGGCCTGCACGGGCTCGGCGCGCGGCTTGCGCTCGGGGACCGGTCGCGCCGCGATCCGGCCGTAGTAGCGCTCGGCCAGCCGCCGCACCTCCTGCGGGTCCACGTCGCCCGCCACCACCACGGCGGCATTGGCCGGCACGTACCAGCGGCGGTAGAACTCCCGCACGTCCTGCGGCGTCATGGCGTCGAGGTCGCTCATCCAGCCGCTGATGGGACGGCGGTAGGGAGACGCCGTGAAGGCCGTCGCGCTGATCTGCTCGTACAGCATAGCCCGCGGGGAGTCTTCCACGCGCAGGCGGCGCTCCTCCTTGACCACCTCGATCTCGCGCCTGAACTCGTCGTCGGGCCACTGGTTGTTGGCGAAGCGGTCGGCCTCCAGCTTCATCACCTCTTCCAGCTTGCCGGCCGGGATCTGCTGGTGGTAGCCCGTGAAGTCGCGGCCGGTGAACGCGTTCTCGCGGCCGCCCAGCGCGGCGACGCGCCGCGAGAACTCGCCCGGCTTGAGGTCGCGCGTGCCCTTGAACAGCATGTGCTCCAGCACGTGGGCCACGCCGCTGGTGCCGTCCACCTCGTCCATGGAGCCCACGCGCAGCCACAGCATGTGGACCGCGGTGGGCGCGCGCCGGTCGGGCTTGACGATCACCGTCATGCCGTTGGACAGGACGAACTGGACGGGCTGGACCGGCGCGGTGGACGGCGCCTGCTGCGCGGGCGACGCCGGCACGAACAGCAGCAGCGCCGCAGTGCTGGCCGCAGCCAGGCTCTGCAGAAGGTGTTTCATAGAATCGGTTGATTGTAGAAATCGCCCGATGTTCAGTTTCTTTCGCAAGAAGCCGGCGGCCACGCCGGCGCCCGCGCCTGCTCCCGCCCCCGAAGTCGCCAGCGCCACGCCCGCCGCCTCCGCGCCGGCCGCCGGTGGCCTCATCGGCAGCGCGCTGGTGCGGCCCATCGACATCCCGGTGGCGGCGCCGCCGCCGCCCGAGCGCCAGCGCTGGGTGGACAGGCTCAGCGCGGGCCTGCGCAAGACCGGCTCCAGCCTGTCGCAGGTGTTCACCGGCGGGCAGATCGACGACAACCTCTACGAAGAGCTGGAATCCGCGCTGCTGATGGCCGATGCCGGCGTGAAGGCCACGGCCCACCTGCTCGAGGAAGTCAAGCGCAAGGTCGCCGCCACGGGCGCCACGCGGCCGGTGCAGGTCAAGAACATCCTGGCCGACGCGCTGGCGCAGCTGCTCAAGCCGCTGGAAAAGACCCTGGTGATCGGCGCGCAGCAGCCCACCGTGATCATGGTGGCCGGCGTCAACGGTGCGGGCAAGACCACCTCCATCGGCAAGCTCACCAAGCACCTGGCGGGCGAAGGCGCCACCGTGCTGCTGGCCGCGGCCGACACCTTCCGCGCGGCCGCCCGCGAGCAGCTGGCGATCTGGGCCGACCGCAACATGGTGGAAATCGTGAGCCAGGAGGGCGGCGATCCGGCGGCCGTGAGCTTCGACGCGGTGAGCGCCGGCCGCGCCCGGGGCAAGGACGTGGTGATCGTGGACACCGCCGGCCGCCTGCCGACGCAGCTGCACCTGATGGAAGAGCTGCGCAAGATCAAGCGCGTGGTGGGCAAGGCCGACGCCACCGCGCCCCACGAGGTGCTGCTCGTCATCGACGGCAACACCGGCCAGAACGCGCTGGCCCAGGTGCGGGCTTTCGACGAGGCCCTGGGCCTGACCGGCCTGGTGGTCACCAAGCTGGACGGCACCGCCAAGGGCGGCGTGCTGGCCGCCATCGCCCAGGAAAGGCCGGTCCCCGTCTACTTCATCGGGGTGGGCGAGAAGCTGGAGGACCTGGAGACCTTCAGCGCCCGCGAGTTCGCGCAGGCGCTGCTGGGCTGATCAGGCCGCCATCAGGTCAAGGCTGTCGGCCACGCCGATCAGGCTGATGGCCGGGGCGGCGGACGTGGGCGTGACGGCCGCCGCGATCGCCATCCCCTGGGTGATGGACGCCTCGCTGCTGTTGTAGACCAGGCCCTGGTGGATGGCGAACTCCTTGCCGACGGCGATCTTGTTGTCCAGCAGGTCGGCCACCCAGCCGAAGTCGCTGCGGCCCTTGAAGGTATGGGCCGAGCCCAGCATGGTCGAGACCACCGAGGCGCGCGTCTCGGCGCCCGAGGCGAGCTGGCCGGTCCAGTGCGCCAGGCCTTCCGCATCGGCCGAGCTGCGGCCCAGCACGTTCTTGTAGAGCATGGACACGAAGTCGGCGTTGCTGGTGGTCGCGCTGTAGCCGGTCAGGTGGCCGAAATGCACGGCCGAATGGAAGAAGCCTTCCCCGATCTGCTCCAGCGACTGCCCGGCCTTGAGCTGGGCTATCCAGTGCGCCATGCCGTCGGCGTCGGGCACGCGGTTGATGTAGGCCACGTACAGCTCCACCAGCGAATCCAGCTGCGCCGCGCTGATGGTCCTGGCGGCGTCGGCCACCGTGAGGTTCACGCTCAGGTCGTTGAACTTGATCCGCTCCACGTTCTGCAGGGTGTCGATGCCCTGGGCGCCGCTCGCATCCACCACCTTGTAGCCGCTGGCGGTGCGTTCGATGCTGAATCCGGCGCGGCCGCCGGTGTAGACCACGGTGTCCAGGCCCTGCCCGCCGTCCAGCAGGTCGTTGCCGGCGGTGCCGGTCAGGATGTCGTTGGAGGCCGAGCCCCCGCCCGACTGGTTGCTGCCGGTGCCGGCCGAAGGCGCCGGTGCGGGCGCGGTGCCGGGCGCGGGTGCGGGAGCCGGAACCGGTGCGGGCGCCGGAGCCGGAACCGGTGCGGGCGCCGGTGCGGGGGCAGGCGCCGGCGCCGCGGCCCCGATGCCGTATTGCCCGGCCAGCCCGTCGCCGCCATACAGCCAGTTAAGCGCCTGCACGTCCAGCCCGCGGTAGGCCGAGTAGGGGCCGCCCACCTGCGTGTACGACATCAGCGTGGTGGAGGTGTTGTCCTGGCCGGAACCCGTGCCGGCGGGCAGCTGCTCGGCGCCTTCAAACGGATGCTTGAGGCCGAACGCATGGGCCAGCTCGTGCAGCATGGTCTCGTAGCCCACGCCGCCGGGGTGCATGGTCTGGTTGTCCCAGGCGTCGTCGAGGTTGTCCAGGTAGATCCAGGAGTCCACGTTCAGGCTGGTGACCTGGCTGCCCTGGTAGGTGTAGTTGTACTGGTTGATCGCCTTGCCGGTGTAGTAGTGCCAGAGGTCGGCGTTGGCGAAATGCAGGTCGGCGGCGGCGGCGTTGGCGGTCTCGGCGAACTGGATGCCCGTGACCTGGCTCAGGTGGCTGAGCGCGGTACGCGTGTTCGACTGCTGCGTGCCGTTGAAGCCGGCCACGCTCCCGACGTTGAAATGCGCGCCCGCGTCAGGCCCCAGCTCGCTGCCGCTCACGGCGAAGGTGTAGTACACCGTGTTGCGCCCGATGAAGTTCCAGGGCTGGGACTCGTCGATCAGCACGTCGATGGCGGCGTTGCCGGAGACGGGACGTTTGGTGATGTCGGTGATGGTGGCCATGCGTAGGAGAGGTCTGACGTACCTGTAGGAAAAGACCGGCGCATTCTGGCCAATTGATGAGGCACGGAGCTCGTCCGCACACGTCTCCCCGTGTAACTTCCACGGTCCAGCCGTAGCGGCAGTAACAGGGCCGCCCCAGCAGCTCGGCCATGACGCGTGGATTGCTTTCCCCCCGATACACGACGTAACTCAGCTGTTGCGGCGGCGGGCCGGACGGCGGGCGAGCACAATCGCCGCACTTCCTGCCGAGAGACCATGAACGCACCCTCCTTCCCCGCCGCCACCGAACCCCGCCTGACCTCGCTCTCCCATGGCGGCGGCTGTGGCTGCAAGATCGCGCCCGGCGTGCTGGCCGACATCCTCAAGGGCACGGCGGCGCTGCCGGTGCCGCCGCAGCTGCTAGTGGGCATCGAGACCGCGGACGATGCCGCCGTGTGGCAGCTGAGCGACTATCAGGCGGTGGCGGCCACCACCGAGATCTACACGCCCATCGTGGACGACCCCTTCGATTTCGGGCGGATCGCGGCCACCAACGCGATTTCGGACGTGTACGCCATGGGCGGTCGGCCCATCCTGGCGCTGGCGCTGGTGGGCATGCCGGTCAACGTGCTGTCGACTGCCACCATCGGCCGGGTGCTGGAGGGCGGCGCGTCCGTGTGCCGCGAAGCCGGCATCCCGATCGCGGGCGGCCACACCATCGACTCGGTCGAGCCCATCTACGGGCTGGTGGCGCTGGGGCTGGTGCACCCGCGCGACGTGAAGCGCAATGCCGGCGCGCAGGCGGGGGACCGGCTGGTGCTGGGCAAGCCGCTGGGCGTCGGGGTGCTGTCAGCGGCGCTCAAGAAGCAGGCGCTGGATGAGGAAGGCTACGCCCGCATGCTCGCCAGCACCACGCGGCTGAACACGCCCGGGCCTGAGCTGGCCCGGCTGGCCGGCGTGCACGCGCTCACCGACGTCACTGGCTTCGGGCTGGCGGGCCACGCGCTGGAGCTGGCCCGGGGCGCCGGCGTCCGCGTCGCGATCGAGTGGCATCGGGTTCCGCTGCTGCCCGGCGTCGCGGCGCTCGCGGGCCAGGGATTCGTGACCGGCGCGTCGGGCCGCAACTGGGCCGGCTACGGCGCCGAGGTGGCACTGCCGCCCGACTTCGGGCCGGTCGACCAGGCGCTGCTGTCCGATCCGCAGACCAGTGGCGGCCTGCTGGTCTCCTGCAGCCCGCAGGCCGTGGACGCGGTGCTGGACGTGTTCCGCCGGCACGGCTTCGACACCGCGGCCGTCATCGGCGAAGTCCTGCCCGGCCCGGCGGGCCTCAGCGTCCGCTAGGCAGCTGCACCTCGCTGCGCACCCACTGCGCGTAGCCTGGGCTGGCGCACAGGGTCGTGGCCAGGAACTGGGGCAGCTCGTAGGGGTGCTGCTCGGCCATGAAGGCCTGCAGCGCCTCGCGGCAGGCGGGCAGCGTCTTGATCACCAGCCGGACCTCGGGGTCGCGGCAGGCCCGCCCTTCCCAGCGGTAGTGCGACTGCAGCCCGGGTTCGACCTGCACGCAGGCGGCCAGCCGCCGCTCCAGCAGAAGACCGGCCAGCCGATGGGCGTCGGCCTCGGAACCGACCGTGGTGGCCACGCTCAAAACGTCAAGATCTTTACAGTCTTCCATGGGGCAGGCTCCCAGAATCGGGACTGTCCATTGTTCCCAAAGCCAAGGAGACATGCCATGAGTACCACCGTCGATGCCGCCGCCGGCGCCTCGCCGCGCAAGGTGGACCAGCTGCTGGCGCACTACGGCGAAAGCCACCGCGACCCGCGCAACGAGGTCATCCATTTCGTCGCCATCCCGCTGATCATGCTCAGCCTGGTGGGGCTGCTGTTCGCCGCCCACCCCTGGGCCGCCTACCTGTTCGTGGGGGCCAGCATGGTCTATTACGCCCGGTTGTCCGCGGTGTTCCTGGGCGCCATGGCGCTGCTGTCCGTGGTCGCGCTGGCGCTGGTGCATGCCATGGGCAGCTCGGTGCTGCCCCTGTCGGCCGCGATCTTCGTCGGCGCCTGGATCGCCCAGTTCGTGGGCCACAAGCTGGAGGGCAAGAAGCCCTCCTTCTTCGAGGACCTGCAGTACCTGTGGGTGGGGCCGCTGTTCGTGCTGAGCAAGCTGTTCCTCAAGCTCGGGATCCGCTGGTAGGCGGCGGGCTTCAGGCGAGTACGGTAGCCGGCCGGGCCGGCTGGTGCACCACTTCGGCCGGAACGCCGGCGAGGCTGCGCGGCGCGCCTTCAGTGCTGCTGGAGGCCTGGAACCAGAGCCCGGCGAAGTGGGTGTGCTCGAGGATGACCGAGGCGTCCACCAGCTGGCGCACCCGGGCATCGACCACCGGCATGTTCTGCAGCAGGACCGGGGTGACCACCGGGTCCCAGCGCAGCACCCGCACGCATCCCGCGTAGCCAGGCATGCCCCCCGGTCCGTAGCCGGCCCGCTTGACGCGGATCTCCACGCTGTCGGGCTTGACGAGCAGCCGGCGCAGGCACTCCGAAATGATCCGGAAGTAGTACTCCTCGATGTCCCGCGTGGTCATCTCGGACGAAAGCGCCGAGTGGCCCGGACCCGAACCGGGTTCCTGCTTGCCCAGCACGCGTTGGATGATGGTCTTCACTGCCTGCCCCTCCGGCGGTCACGGCCGCCTGTTACAACCTGTTGCCAGATCGTAGTAGCCCTGTCGGGCGGCGGCAACCCGCCTGCCGGGCGGCTGGGGTAAACCCGGGCTTTGGCTATGAAGGCGATTGAACTTGCGCGTTAGCACTCTCTCCAAGCGAGTGCTAATATCACGCCCGACATGAAAGGAGCCCCCGGTATGTCCCCTTCCATTGGAGCCCCCAGCACGGCATTGGCCATGGCCAATCCGTGGGCGGTCGTTCCGTCGCTGGGCAACCTGGACGCCTATATCTCGGCGGTGAACCGCCTGCCGCTGCTCACCCCCGAGGAGGAGCAGCAGTACGCAAGGAAATTCCGCGACGAGGCCGATCTGGAAGCGGCCGGGAAGCTGGTGCTGTCGCACCTGCGCCTGGTCGTGTCCGTCTCCCGCAAATACCTGGGCTATGGCCTGCCGCATGGCGACCTGATCCAGGAAGGCAACATCGGCCTGATGAAGGCCGTCAAGCGCTTCGACCCCGACCAGGGCGTGCGGCTGGTGAGCTACGCGCTGCACTGGATCAAGGCCGAGATCCACGAGTACATCCTGCGCAACTGGCGCATGGTCAAGGTGGCCACCACCAAGGCCCAGCGCAAGCTGTTCTTCAACCTGCGCTCCATGAAGCAGGGCTTCAAGGACGAGGCCGACGCGCAGACGCACCGCGAGACGCTCACCGACGCGCAGATCGAGGTGATGGCGCGTGAGCTGAACGTCAAGCGCGAGGAAGTGGTCGAGATGGAAGCCCGCATGGCCGGCGGCGACGTGCTGCTGGACCCGGCGCCCGGCGACGACGGCGAGGAAGCCTTCGGCCCCATCGCCTACCTGGCCGACACCAACCACGAGCCGAGCGCGGTGATCGAGTCGCACCAGCGCGACGTGATGGCCACCGACGGCATCGCCGCGGCGCTGGCCGAGCTGGACCCGCGCAGCCGCCGCATCGTCGAGGAGCGCTGGCTCAAGGTCAACGACGACGGCTCCGGCGGCGCCACGCTGCACGAGCTGGCCGCCGAGTACGGCGTGTCGGCCGAGCGCATCCGCCAGATCGAGGCGGCCGCGATGAAGAAGATGAAGAAGGCGCTGGCGGCCTACGCCTGAACGGCGCCCTGCTCCAGATCAAGGCCCGGCACCGCCGGGCCTTTTCGTTGCGGGCCGGTCTGCAACAATTGCGGCGTGAGGGCCATAACAAGAACATGGTGGACGGGGCTGCTCTGGCTGTTCGGCCTGGGCCTGGGCCTGGGCTGCGCCATGGCCCAGCCAGCGGCCCCGGCCCCGCCCATCGAGCTCTCGGCGCAGCAGCAGTCGGTGCCCCTGGAAGGCCGGGTTCGCTACTGGCTGGAGCCTGGCGGCACCAAGACCGTGGACGAGGTCGAAGCCGGGGCGACTGCGCTGCCCTGGGCGGTGCGCCGTGCCGGCCAGCAGCTGCGCGTCGACGGCCACGCGCTGTGGATGCAGTTCGATGCGGTGGCCACCGGTCCCGAGCGCTGGTTCGTGGCGCTGTCCTCGTCGGGGCTGGACCGCGCCCAGCTGTTCTACCGCGGCCCTGACGGCCGCTGGGTGGTGCTGGAAGCGGGCGATACCCGGCCGGTCTCGCAGTGGCCGGTGCCCGGGCGCGTGCCGACCTTCGAGCTGTCGCACCAGACCGGGCAGGCGGTGCGCTACTGGCTTCGGGTGGAGCACGCCCGCTTCGACTTCGCGGTGCCCATGACGCTGTACAGCCAGTCCAAGCTGCTGGAGGTGCGCGAGCGCGAGCAGTTCCTGCTGGGCGCCTACTTCGGGCTGGCCGCGCTGATCGTCTTCGTCACCCTGGCCAGTGCCCTTCGCTACCGGGACCGCGACTTCGCCACCTACGGCGTGTACGTGGTCCTCCTGAGCGCAGGCCAGGCCGCCTACCTCGGCGTGGGCGCCCAGCACCTCTGGGACACCTGGCTGCGCTGGAACCAGCTCTCCACCTTCCTGCTGCCCGGCCTGGGCTCGGCCGCCGGCCTCTGGTTCGTGCACCGCGTCACCGAGCCCGCCCGCTTCTCCCGCGGCCTGAACCACGCGGTGCGGGCGCTGATCGCCCTGCTGCTGGCGGCCGTGATCGCGGACGCCTTCGTGCCGACGCGGGCCACGGTGTCGCTCGCCCTGGTGCTGATGCTGGCGGCGGTGCTGATGGTGGGCGTGCTGGTCGTGCTGGTCTGGCGGCAGGGCGACGACCCGTCCATCCGCCTCATTGCGCTCGGCTTCCTGCCGGTGCTGGTCAGCGCGCTGTTCCCGGTGCTGCGCGGGCTGAACCTCATCCCCAACAGCCCGCTCACGCGCTACGGCCTGACGCTGGGATCCGCGATCGAGATGCCCATCCTGTACTACGCGCTCAGCCTGCGCCTGGCGCGCCGGCGCGAGGCGCAGCTGCGCGCCTCGGCCCTGCCGCGCACCGACGCCCTGACCGGGCTGGCCGACGGCCGCAGCCTGCTGCAACGGCTGGAGGCCGCGCTGTCGCGGGCCCGCAGCCAGAAGCATCCGTGCGCCCTGCTGGGCGTGAAGATCGCCAACTTCGACGCCATCGCCGCCGAGTACGGGCGCGAGGTGCTGGAGCGGGCCCTGGTGGTCGCGGGCTCGCATGTCCGCCGCGCCGCCACCGACATCGACCTGGCCGCCCGGGTGGGCGAGCGCGAGTTCGCGCTGCTGCTGGAGGGCCCCACCACGACGGAGACGGCGTCCGCCCGCGCCCAGCAGGTCGTCGCCAGCGGCCTGCGCCAGGCCCAGGCGTTGCCGCCGGGCGTGATGCTGAAGTTCCAGGTGGTGGTGGCGATGCTCCCCGAACGCGACCACGACGCGGCCGGGAGCCTGCAGTGGCTGATGGCGGGGCTGGCCGCCATGCGCCAGGACTCGCGCAAGCAAATCCGTCCGCTCAACTTCTGAGCAGGCGCTCGGTTAGCATGGCGCCCTCGCTCCCGGCTGAGGAGCGCCGAATCAAAGGAAGACCCCCATGACCACGCCCCTGCCCGGCCGCCGCTCCCTGCTGGCGCTGGCCATCGCCGCCGCTGCCGCACCCGTGCTCGCCCAGAAGACCCGCGCGAGCGCCGGCCCCTGGCCCACCAAGCCGATCCGGCTGATGGTGGGCTTCCCCGCCGGGTCCACGCCCGACCTGGTGGCGCGCACGATCTCCGAGCCGCTGTCGCGCGCGCTGGGCCAACCCGTGGTGGTGGAGAACAGGCCCGGCGCGGGCGGCAACATCGCCGCCGACATCGTGGCCAAGGCGACCGACGACCACACCATCGGCGTGATGATCAACGGCAACATGACCATCGCCAAGCTGCTCAATCCGGCGACGCCATTCGACCCGCTCAAGGACCTGGCGCCCATCAGCCTGATCGGCACCGCGCCGCTGCTGCTCACCGCCCCCGCCAACGCGCCCGGGAACAACGCCCAGGAGTTCTTCGTGGCCGCCCGCAATGCCGGCAACAAGTGGAGCTACGGCACGCCCGGGGTGGGCACCGTGGGCCACATCGGCATGGAGCTGCTCAAGACCAAGACCAACATCGACCCGGTGCACGTGCCCTACCCCGGCAACCCGCAGGTGATCAACGCCATGCTGGGCGGGCAGATCCAGCTGTCGCTGCTGCCGCCCGGCCTGGCGGCCGCGCAGATCCGCGCCGGCAAGCTCAAGGCGATCGGCGTCACCTCGCCCGGCCGCAGCTCGCTGGTGCCCGAGTACCCCAGCCTGGACGAAGGCGGCGTGACGCGCGGCTTCCAGCTGGAGATCTGGACCGCGGCGGCCGCGCCCGCGTCCATGCCCAGGCCCATCGTCGCCAAGCTGTCGTCGCTGGTGAGCGAGATCGCGCGCAGCCCCGAGGTGCGCGCCAAGCTGTTCCAGCAAGGCTGGACCACGGCCGGCACCTCCTCCGAGGGCCTGGCCAACCGCATCAAGGCCGACACCGCCCTGCTGGGCGGCGTCATCCAGATGCGCGGCATCAAGGCGGAATAGGCTGCGCCTATTCCGTTGGCTGCGGCTTCACGAGC
>CAZZAW010000035.1:0-16314 GCA_964652405.1 uncultured Ramlibacter sp. | reverse complement strand
GTCGAAGCACAGCACCTGGTCCTCGGCGTGGTTGGCGATCCAGGCGATCTGGTCCGGGTGCAGGCGCGGGTTGATGGTGTGCAGCACCCGGCCCGAGCCGGACACGCCGAAGTACAGCTCCAGGTGGCGGTAGCCGTTCCACGCCAGGGTCGCCACCCGGTCGGAAAACAGCAGGTTCATACCGTCGAGCGCGTTGGCCACCTGCCGCGCGCGCTTTGCCACGTCGCGCCACTGGTAGCGGTGGATGTCGCCCTCCACCCGCCGCGACACGATCTCCGCGTCGCCGTGGTGCCGCTCGGCGAAATCGATGAGCGACGAGATCAGGAGGGGTTGGCTTTGCATCAGGCCCAGCATGGGAGAGTCTCCAAGTTCTTGGTGGAATGCGGCAATCGTACTGTCAGCGCCGGCCGCCGCCTTGCGACGGCTGGGGTCATCCACTATCCTGTTCAGCTGAATTTCAGGGAGCCCGGCCAGCGGCCGGAACATCATGACCGACGTCACCTCCGGGGCCATGTCGCCCAGGGAACTGCAGCTTCGCGCCGCCCGCGCGCTGATCGCCCGGGAACTCGGGCCCGAGCAGCTGGCCCGCCTTCACGCGCCCAACCTCGCCCTGGACCTGGCAGCCATCGCCGGCTCGATCGCCCTGTTCCTGTTCCTGATGGGACAGCTGGCCACCGGCAGCGCGCGCGATCCCCTGTGGTGGCTGTGCTTCCTCGTGCAGGGCAACCTGGTCATCGTCATGGGGATCCTCAACCACGATGCGTTCGTGCATCGCAAGCTGCTGTCCGAGCCCTGGCGCTGGGTGGTCTCCTCCGTGCTGGCCTGGCCGGCGCAGCTGCGCAGCGCGCTCTACGAAGGCCAGCATCTCAAGCACCACCGGGCGCTGGGGACGGACGGCGACACCGAAATGCACAAGCACGGCGTCAATACCGCGTGGAAGCGCCTGGTCTATGCCACGCCCGCGCTCCTGGCCTTCCGGTTCATCTTCTACCGCTCGCTGATCGTGCAACAGGGCCAGGCCGCCCCGGGCGCGGCCAAGCCTGTCTATGGCGGCGCCCGGCGGCTGCGCTGGGAACGGATGACCCGCTACGCCCTCTGGGCGGCGGCGGCCGCCAGCCTCGTCTGGGACTGGCGCTGGGTGGTCTATGGCTACCTGCTTCCGCTGCTGGTGGTCACCCCGTTCCTGAACACCCTGCGCATCATCCTGGAGCATTTCGACCTGGACCCCTCCAATCCGCTCTGGGTAGGAACTTTCTACCGAACGGGGCCGCTGACGCGGGTCATGTACTGGTGGGGCACGGGCGACTGCCACCTGGTCCACCACTACTACGCGAACATCCCGTTTTACCGCATGCCCGCCGCCCTGCGGCTGATGCGTCCCATCATGCTGCGCGCAGGGGTGTACGAGCACCGCTCCCTGGTTCCGCTGCTCTGGCAGTGGTTCAGCGCATCGCGCGGCCACTGGTCGGTGCCGCCGCAGGCCCGCGCTGCCGCTGGGCTGGACGCCCAGCCGGCACCCGGCGCGCCGCGCTAGGCGAGGCGGCTGAAGGTCAGCGTGATCCGGGCGCCCAGGCCCGGGTCCGACTCGATCTCGATGGCGCCGCCCAGGGACAGCATCACGCGCTGGCAGAACAGCACGCCCATGCCGTTGCCCCCGCTGTCTGCGCGCGTGGTCACCGGCTCCCGGGTCAGCCGCGCGAGCACCTCGGGCGCGATGCCAGGACCGTTGTCGGCGAAGCAGATCCAGGCCTGCGGCCGCCCGGAGGACGCGTCCACCCCTGCGGTGATCTCCAGCCGCGGCTGAGGCCGCCCGCGCAGCGCCTGCAGCGCGTTCTTGGCCAGCGTGCACAACACCAGGTACAGCAGGTCGCGCCGGCCCGGCAGGCGGAAATCCTGCTGCACGCGAACGGACACGCAGGAACGCTCGCCGTCCTCGAACGGAAACTCGTCCAGCAGGGATTCGACCAGCGCCGAGGCCGCCACGGTGGGCGCGGCCGATCCCGGGTAGGCATCCCGGGCCGACTGCACGAAGGTGGACACCAGCGACTGGCAGTACAGGGCCCGGCGTTCGGCCCGCTCCAGGGCTGCGATCAGTTCGCCGGGATGGTGCTCGACGAACCGGGCCATGCCCGCCTCGTCACCCGGCTGCGGCGGCAGGTAGCGTTCGGCCACCGTCGCCACGCAGCCGCGGGCCGTGGCCAGCGGCGTGTTCAGTTCGTGGGCCAGAAATCCCAGGGTCTCTCGCAGGGCGGCCAGGCGCCCCTCGTTGGCCGCCCGTTCCAGTGCCTGGCTGCGGTACAGCGCCAGCGCCTCGCGCAGCGCTTCGCGGACCTCGGCGTCTTCCAGCGGCTTTTCCAGGATGCGCAGCACCTTGCCCTGGTTCACGGCCGCCATGGCCACTTCCTTGCCTGCGTAGGCCGTGACCAGCAGGCGGATCAGGTGCCGGTGGTCTTCCTGCACGGCGCGCAGCAGCTTCATGCCGTCGGCGCCCGGCATCCGGAAGTCGGTCACCAGCACGGCAAAGCCCGCGCTGCGCTCGGCCAGCAGCGCCAGGGCTTCGTCGACACTGCCGGCGGTCACGATGGGGAACTCGTCGCCCAAGGCGCGTGCGAACCAGCGGCGGGAGGCCGCCTCGTCGTCCACGTACAGCACGGTGCCGGTTTCCGGCGGCACCGTTACCGCGTCAGCCATTGGCGGCTCCCGCGGGCGCGGACGCATACGCCTTCAGCGCCTCCTCGGTCTGGCGCGCCAGGGCCTGGATCCGCTGGAGCCAGTCCGGGACCACCGGCCAGCGGTGCTCTTCCCGCAGTGGCACGTACAGACCACGGACCGCCTCGTACAGCGCGAGCGCGCCGGCCTCCCCGCTGATGCCCAGCAGCGAATGCAGCGTGTCCAGCACCCGTTCCACGTCCCGTACGGCGGCGGCCTCGGCCAGCGCCTGCACCAGCCTTGCCATCTCGGGCGGGTAGTCCACCAGCAGCTCGTCCAGCAGGCCCAGCTGCCGGTAGCTCTCCAGCCGCCCCAGGTTGAGCAGCCCGGAGTGCGGCGCTGGGGGCGCCGGCGTTTCCACCGGCTGCCGCGACGCAGCGGGCCCACCCTCCAGCAGCGCGCTCAGCGCTTCGAACAGCCGCCCCGGCTCGACCGGCTTGACCAGGATGCCGTCCACGCCGGCCTCGCGCGCGGCCTGCAGCACGGCCTGGTCGCTGTGGGCGGTCAGCGCCAGCAGCGGCACGCGCGCCCAGGGACTGGCGCTGGCCCGGATCGCACGGGCGGCTTCCAGGCCGCCCATGCCGGGCATCTCCAGATCCAGGAGCACGGCGTCGACCGCGCCCTGCGCCAGGCGCTCCAGCACCTGGCCGCCGTGCTCGGCTTCCACGACGCCGGCGCCCGCCGCGGCCAGGTAGGCCGCGACCGGCCGGCGGTTCAGGACGCTGTCATCGGCCAGCAGGATCCGCCGTCCGGCCAGGGCCGTGCCCTGGGACAGCGCCGTGCGCCGCTCGAAGGCCCGCTGCAGGGCCAGGGCCAGGTGGATGGCATCGCAGGGCTTGCTGACGAAGGCGTCCATGCCCGCGCGCTGGGTCTTCACCCGGGCCAGGCGTTCCGGCTCGCTGGTGTAGGCCACGATGGCCGCCGACCGGTTGCGCCCGGCAGCGCCCTCGCGCACCTGCTGCGCCACGGCGTAGCCGTCGAGCACGGGCATGTTCAGGTCGAGCAGGACGAGGTCGAACTCGTGGCGCGCCAGCAGGTCCAGTGCCCGCCGGCCATCCGCCGCCTCCTGCACCTGAAGGTCCAGCGGCCGCAGCTTGTAGCCGGTGGTCAGGCGCTGGGCGGCATCGTCCTCCACCAGCAGCAGGCGCTTGCCGCCCAGGCTGGCGCGGGCCGCCGCCAGCATGGCGTCACGGTGCGCCCGCGTCTCGTCGGCCGTCACGGGCGGGAACTGCAGCGTGAACTCGGTGTACTGCCCGGGGAACGACTCGCAGCGGATGCTCCCGCCGAAGGCCAGCATGACCCGGCGGCAGTAGGCCAGGCCCAGCCCGGTGCCTCCCATCTTGCCCACCGTGCGGAACGGCTGGAACAGCTGCGGCAACAGTTCCGGCGCGATGCCGGGCCCCGTATCCCGCACGACGACGCGGTGTCCGCCCACGATCACGTCCATCCGCAGTTCGGGGTGCGCGGCCAGGTAGTACAGGCTGTTCTTGATCAGATTGAACAGGACAAAAAGGTAGGCGGTCTCCTCGCCCTTGAAAACGAAGTCGTCCACCACGTGCAGGCTGACCCGGCTGCGCTGGTTCTCGTCCTCGTAGCTGTACTCCTGGACGGCCTTGCGGGTGGCCTCGGCCGCGGAGAGGTAACCGAAGCCGGCGGCGTCCAGGGGCTTTTGCGCCACCTCGTCCAGCGTCATGGATACCAGCTGCAGCCCGCGCTGCACGGCCAGCTGGCTGTCGGCCAGGGCGTGGTACAGCGCGTCGATCTGCCGCGCGTCGTCCAGCCGGGCGCCGGGCGCCGGCAGCGCCTGCTGCATGCGCGAGAGGTTCTGCTTGATCTGGCCGAGCGGGTTGCGCACCTCGTGGGCGATGGAACCCGCGATCGCCGCATAGGCCGACCGCATCTGCTCGGCGGCCGCCCGGTGCCCGGCCAGCTTGAACAGGCTGCCGCCCACGATGACCAGGACGAAGGTCGGCCAGCGCGCCACGTAGTCGGCGGGCAACGCCGCGGCCGGGTCGGTCGCCCAGTACAGGCCCACCGCGGCCCCGGCCCCCAGCGCCAGCATGGCCAGGGTGTTGCGCCAGTCGGTCATCAGGATGATGAAGAAGATGGCCATCAGGGTGCTCGCCACCGCCACCGGCCCGCCGCCGTTCTTCAGTGCGGCGAAGACGAACGCGAACGGCAGCGTGAAGATCAGCACCGGGTACGAAAAGGCCAGGTAGTAGGGCCGCAGCCGCGCCGGCCACTTGTCCTTGAGCAGCAGCAGGATGCACAACGCCGCCCCGGTCAGCCGCAGGGGCAGGTCGTCGTAGACGGGCTGGGTGGCGCGCAGGAAGTACAGCGCCGGGAAGGCGACCGCGCCCAGCCAGCCGGCATACCGCAGCATCAGCGGCCCATGCTGGTGGTAGGACGCGTAGTGCCCGAAGAGCTGGCGGATCCACTTCATTGCAGCGTGCCTCCTGCGGCTTCCGGCGAGCTTCGGCGCGAGAGTGCCGCCAGCACGTCATGCGAATGGCCATGGATCAGCGTGTAGGTCTTCCCGGTGCCGGGCAGCAGCACGTCCTGGGCGAAGGCGCGGAACCCGAAGCGCCGGTAGAGCCGGCTGAGCACATGCGAACAGGTGGCGTACAGCTCGGGCGCGTCGGCATGCCGCGACAGGTAGTCCAGCGACAGGAACAGGCAGCGCTTCAAGGCTTCGGTGTCGCTGCGGTACTCGGGCGCCAGGGCCAGGCGCCCCACTTCCCAGCCGGTGCCGGGGTGCGCGGGCCTGGCCTCAGGCGGGACTTCCTTGAGCAGGGTTTCGGCCAGGGTCAGGCCGCGGTCCATCGGAACGACCCGGATGGTGCCGATCGCAATGCCATGGAGCATGAAGGCGCCCACGAAACCGCACTCGTCTCTTTTTTTTCGAGGGCTTCGAACCCGCCGCCCGCGGCGGCGTGGACCGACAGGTCGATGTTCTCGCGCAGGTGCAGGACTTCCCGGATCTCGTCCCGCGTGGTCAGGTGCTGCAGTTCCAGGTCGTCGACCGCGAACTGGTGCCGCCCGTGCGGCGCCGCGGCCAGGGCGGCCGGGGCCATGCCGGAGCCCGCGGCAGCATCGATACGAGCCCGGATACCGGGCTCGGCGTGAAGAGTGGTCATTGTTTTGCTCCCTGATCGCGCCGCCGGAAGGCGGGACAATGGATGAGCATTATCCGGATTTGGGCTGCCGGCGCCAGTGGCCTGGGGCGCGCGCCGGCCTTGGCAAACCACGACAATGGCGGCATGAACTACCCGATCCAGAAATCCGATGCCGAGTGGAAGGCCCTGCTGGCCGCCAAGGGCGCAGAGCGCGGGGCTTTCGAGGTCACGCGCCACGCCGCGACCGAGCGGCCCTTCACCGGAAAGTACGAATCCGTGTGGGCCGATGGCAGCTACCACTGCATCTGCTGCGGCAACAAGCTGTTCGATTCGGTGACCAAGTTCGACGCCGGCTGCGGCTGGCCCAGCTTTTCCGAGGCGGTGCCCGGCTCGATCAAGGAGATCCGTGACACCAGCCACGGCATGGTCCGCACCGAAACGGTGTGCGCGCAGTGCGGCGCCCACCTCGGGCACGTGTTCCCCGACGGCCCCACGCCCACCGGGCTGCGGTACTGCATGAACTCGGCCTCGCTGGACTTCGCGAAAAAAGACGCATGAAACTGCTGATCGACTTCTTCCCCATCATCCTGTTCTTCGCGGCCTTCAAGGTCTGGGACATCTACGTCGCCACGGCCGTGGCGATCGTGGCGACCATCGCGCAGATCGCCTGGCTGCGGTACAGCACCGGCAAGGTCGAAACCATGCAGTGGCTCAGCCTCGGGGTGATCGTGCTGTTCGGCGGCGCGACCATCGTGGCCCAGAACGAGACCTTCATCAAATGGAAGCCCACCGTGCTGTACTGGCTGATGGGCGGGGTGCTGCTGGCCGGCCAGGTGTTCTTCCGCAAGAACCTGCTCAAGTCGCTGATGGGCGCGCAGATGCAGCTGCCCGATGGCGCCTGGCGGGTCATGAACTGGAGCTGGATCGCCTTCTTCGGCGCCATGGGCGTGATCAACCTCTGGGTGGCCTATGCCTTCGACACCAACACCTGGGTCAACTTCAAGCTGTTCGGCGGGCTGGGCCTGATGGCGGTGTTCGTGGTGGCGCAGGCGCTGTACCTGTCGCGCTACGTGGAAAGCGACGAGGCCCCCAAGCCGTGACCGGTACCGGCATCACGGCCGAGGCGCTGCGCCAGCGGCTGGCCGAGGCGCTGGCCCCGACCCGACTGGAAGTGATCGACGAGAGCGCCGCGCATGCCGGCCACGCAGGGGCGGACGGCACCGGTTCCGGCACCCACTTCCGGGTGCGGATCGCCTCCCCGATGTTCGCGGGGAAGACCCCCGTGGCGCGGCACCGGCTTGTGTATGATGCGCTGCAACTTTTTCTCGACCGTGGGCTCCATGCCCTGGCCATCGAGACCTTCTGACAGGACTTCCCCCATGAAAAAGCACCTCCTCGCGGCCCTGGCCGCTGCCTCCGTTGCGGCTGCCGTGCCGGCCTTCGCGCAGAACCTGGCCATCGTCAACGGCAAGCCGGTTCCCAAGGCCCGCGCCGACCTGCTGGCCGCGCAACTGGCCAAGTCCGGGCGCCCGGTGACGCCCGACATGCAGAACCAGCTCAAGGACGAGGTGGTGGCCCGCGAGATCTTCATGCAGGAAGCCCAGAAGCGCGGCCTGGACGCCAGCGAGGACTTCCGCGGCCAGATGGAGCTGGCCCGCCAGACCCTGCTGATCCGCGAGCTGTTCGCCGACTTCCAGAAGAACAACCCGGTGACCGACGCCGAGATCAAGGCCGAGTACGACAAGTTCGTGGCGGCCAACGGCGGCAAGGAGTACCGCGCCCGCCACATCCTGGTGGAGAAGGAAGACGAGGCCAAGGCCATCATCGCCAACCTCAAGCGCGGTCAGAAGTTCGAGGACATCGCCAAGAAGCAGTCCAAGGACCCGGGCTCCGGCGCCAACGGCGGCGACCTGGACTGGGCCAACGCCTCCAGCTACGTGCCCGAGTTCGCCCAGGCCATGGTCAAGCTGAACAAGGGCCAGCTGACGCAGGAGCCGGTCAAGAGCCAGTTCGGCTTCCACGTGATCCGCCTGGACGACGTGCGCGAGGCGCAGCTGCCCAAGCTGGACGAGGTCAAGCCGCAGATCGCCCAGCAGCTGCAGCAGCAGAAGCTGGTGAAGTTCCAGGACGACCTGCGGGGCAAGGCCAAGGTCGAGTGACCTTCAGCGCGCCAGCTGGACCACCAGCAGCGCGCCGATCAGCACCGGCTGGTGCAGCATGTACCAGGTGAGGCTCCAGCGGCCCAGCCAGGACAGCGGCGCGGTCGCCGCCGGCAGCCGCGCCGCGACCCATTCACGCCGCCTCGCCAGCAGCCACTGCCCGGCGGCCATGCCCCACCACATCACCCCCAGCCAGGGGAACACCGGCACGTAGTCTTCGGTGATGGGCCGGCGGCTCACCAGGCCCAGCACGTTCCAGCCGGTTTCGTTGAGGAATGCGGCTCCAGCCCAGGCGGCATGGGCACCGCGTGCTATGAAAGGCATAGCAATCGCCAAAGCCCCGGCCAGCCAGAGCCAACGCCCCCACCCGGCGGTCAGCCGCACCAGGACCAGCATCACGGCGATGCCGTGCAGCACCCCGAAGTAGATATAGCTGCGCGGGAACATGAGCCAGGAGCCCGCCGTCACGAGCACGGCGCAGCCGGCGATCTGCGCCCAGCGCCTCCAGAACCGCGGCCAGCTCTGCCCCTGCTGCCAGGCGACGGCCTGGCCCAGGCCGGCGCAGAAAAGGAACAGGCTGACGATCACCGTCCGCTGCGTGGTCCAGAACGGGTCGGCGTAGAAGTTCTGGCGCCAGAAGCCGAAGTACGCCAGGTCGAAGCAGAAATGGAAGGCCGTCATCCACACGATGGCGGCGCCGCGCAGCGCGTCGATGCTGTCGTAGCGGGGGGTGCCGGGCATGGCCGGCAGTGTAGGCGCACCGGGGTGGCTCCCCGGGGCGCGGCCGCGGCTAGCGGTGGTTCTTACCGATGCGGGCGAACGGGTCCAGCTCCTGCGGCCGGCTCGCTGCCCCGTCGGTGCCGCGCACCTTGACGGAGTCGCTGGGGGACAGGCCGCCGAGCTGGCTGTCCAGCTGGTAGTTGGATTGCTCCCACTCGTCCCAGGCCGACTCGTCGGCGGTCTCGACCACCTCGGGCACGGGCAAGGGATCCTGGATCGCTGGAGGCGCGCGGCGCGGCGGCCGGGCGGTCTCGGGGGAACGTTTTCGCGCCGGAGGCGCCGGGGGCTCAGCCCGCTTGAACAGCTTGAACATGGTCAGGGCTCCGTCTGCTGTGCCGCCCCCCGGGCCTCTGCGGACCATGTAACGGCTCCGTTACATTGGAGTCCTTCGCGGGGCCGCGGTCAAGGGCCTTGTCTAAAATCGCGCGCTTCCCCCTATGACCCTGCTTGCCCACCAGCTGGAGCTGCTCGCGCCCGCCCGCGACGCGGACATCGGCATCGAAGCCGTCAACCATGGCGCCGACGCCGTCTACATCGGCGGGCCGGGCTTCGGCGCCCGCGCCTCGGCGGGCAACAGCGTGCAGGACATCGAGCGCCTCGCGTGCCACGCCCACCGCTTCGGCGCCAAGGTCTTCATCACCCTGAACACCATCCTGCGCGACGACGAGCTGGAACCCGCCCGGCGCATGGCCTGGGACGTGTACAACGCCGGCGCCGACGTGCTGATCGTGCAGGACATGGGCCTGCTCGAGATCGACCTGCCGCCCATCCAGCTGCACGCCAGCACCCAGACCGACATCCGAACGCCCGGGAAGGCCCGCTTCCTGCAGGACGCGGGCTTCTCGCAGATCGTGCTGGCCCGCGAGCTCACCCTGGAACAGATCCGCGAGGTGCACGCGGCGCTGGACATGGAGCGCTGCAAGCTGGAGTTCTTCATCCACGGCGCGCTGTGCGTGGCCTACAGCGGCCAGTGCTTCATCAGCCACGCCCACACCGGCCGCAGCGCCAACCGGGGCGACTGCAGCCAGGCCTGCCGCCTGCCCTACCACGTGCAGGACGCCCAGGGCCGGTTCATCGCGCACGACAAGCACGTGCTCTCCATGAAGGACAACAACCAGAGCGCCAACCTGGCCGCGCTGGTGGACGCCGGCGTGCGCAGCTTCAAGATCGAGGGCCGCTACAAGGACATGGGCTACGTGAAGAACATCACCGCCCACTACCGCAAGCTGTTCGACGAACTGATCGAGTCGCGCGAGGGCTCGGCGCAGCCGCTGGCGCGCGCCTCCAGCGGCCACACCACCTTCACCTTCACGCCGGACCCCAACCAGAACTTCAACCGCGAGTTCACCGACTATTTCGTCAACGGCCGCCAGGACGACATAGGCGCCTTCGATTCGCCCAAGAATGCCGGCCAGCCGATCGGCTTCGTCACCAGGGTCGGGCCGGACTGGGTCGATCTCGCGCTGGACCGGCCCGACACCGTGCTGCACAACGGCGACGGCCTGTGCTACTTCGACCTGCAGAAGGACCTGGTGGGTGTGGCGATCAACCGCGCCGAAAAGCTGGCTTCGGGCTGGCGAATCTTCCCCAAGGACCCCGTGGCCGGCCTCAAGGACCTGCGCCGCGGCACGGTCATCAACCGCAACCGCGACATGAGCTGGGTACGGGTGCTGGACAAGAAATCCAGCGACCGCCGCATCGCCGTCTGGGCCCGCTTCGCCGAGACCGCCGACGGTTTCAGCCTGTCGCTCACCGACGAGGACGGCCACGCCGCCACGGCCAGCGCGGTGCATCCCAGGCAGCCGTCGCAAGACGCCGCGCGGGGGGAGGCCGCCCTGCGCGAGCACCTGGGGCGCTTTGGGAACACCGTCTTCGAGCCGATCGAGATCGCCCTGGAGCTGTCGCAACCCTGGTTCGTGCCGGCCTCGCTGGTCAACCAGCTGCGCCGCGACGCCGTGGCGGCCCTGGAGCAGGCCCGTGGCCGGGCGTACGTGCGCCCGGCGCGGTCACGGCCAGTCGAGCCGCCCGTGCCCTACCCCGAAGACACCCTCACCTACCTGGCCAACGTGTTCAACCACAAGGCCCGCGACTTCTACGCGCGGCATGGCGTGAAGGTGATCGCCCCGGCCTACGAGAGCCACGAGGAGGAAGGCGAGGTCAGCCTGATGATCACCAAGCACTGCGTGCGCTGGTCCATGAGCCTGTGCCCCAAGCAGGCCAAGGGCGTGATCGGGGTCAAGGGCACCATCAAGGCCGAGCCGCTGCAGCTGGTCAACGGCAAGGAGAAGCTCACCCTGCGCTTCGACTGCAAGCCCTGCGAGATGCACGTGGTCGGCAGGATGAAGGCCTCGGTGAAGCACCAGCGCGCCCGCGAGCTGGCCGAGGCGCCGCTCAAGTTCTACCGGACACGCCCGGCCACCCCCGCCTGAGATCCCTTCCCGGGAACCCCGTCGGCCTCTGCGGTTGACATATTCACCAATATGGGTGAATATGAAGCCATGGACCTGGACGACACCCTGATCGCGCTGGCCGACGAGACCCGGCGGGCCATCCTGCAGCGCCTGGCCGCGGGTGAGGCCCGCGTCACCGAAGTGGCTGCGCCGTTCGAGATCTCGCTGAACTCGGTCTCCAAGCACATCAAGCTGCTGGAGCGGGCCGGGCTGGTGCAGCGCCGCGTGGCGGGCCGCGACCACTACCTGTCGCTCAACCGCGAACCCTTCGACGCGCTCACCGACTGGATGCTGCGCACCCGCGAGTTCTGGTCCGACCGCCTCGACGTCCTCGAAGCCACCCTGCGCGCCGAGGACGCGATCGAGAAAGCACGACAACCCAAGCCAAGGAAGCAACCATGAAGCAGCACGTCACCCTCGTCGAGCCCGGCACTGTCCGCCTGGAACGGCTCCTGCCCGGCCCGCTGGAGCGGGTCTGGGACCACATCGTCGACGGCCGCAAGCGCGCCCGCTGGCTGTGCGGCGGCGAGTTCGAGCTGCGCGTGGGCGGCCAGGTCCGCTTGGAGTTCGACAACGCCACACTGTCGGCCGACAAGGTCCCGCCTGCCCACCGCGGCGCGAACGCCGGCAAGGGCAGCTTCACCGGCGTGGTCACGCGGCTGGAGCCGATGCGGCTGCTGTCCCACACCTGGACCTGGGACAGCGGCGACACCGAGGTCACCTACGAACTCACGCCCCAGGGCGAGGACGTGCTGCTGACCATCGTCCACCGCCAGGTGCACGACCGCAAGGCCGTGCTGGACGTCATGGGCGGCTGGGACGTGCACACCGGCATCCTCGAGGACGTGCTGCGCGGCCAGGCGCCCCGCCCCTTCTGGCGGGAGCACAGCCGGCTGGTGGCTGAGTACGAAGCCGCGCTGGCCTGAGCGGGCTCAGCCCACCCAGCGCCTGGCATTGCGCCAGATCCGCATCCAGGGGCTGAACTCGCTCTTGTCGCCCGAGGTCCAGCTCATCTGGACGTTGCGGAACACCCGCTCCGGGTGCGGCATCAGCGCGGTGAACCGGCCGTCCGGCGTGGTGACGCCCGTCAGGCCCTGCGCCCCGCCGTTGGGGTTGAAGGGATAGCGCTCGGTGGGCTGGCCGTGGTGGTCCACGAAGCGCAGGGTGCGGATCACGTGCTCCTCGTTGCCGCGGGCGCTGAAGTCCGGGTAGCCCTCGCCGTGCGCCACCGCGATCGGCAGGCGGCTGCCGGCCATGCCCTGGAAGAACAGGCTGGGGGATTCCAGCACCTCCACCAGCGACAGGCGGGCTTCGAAACGCTCGCTGCGGTTGGTGGTGAAGCGCGGCCAGGCGCGGGCGCCGGGGATGATGTCGGCCAGCTCGGCGAACATCTGGCAGCCGTTGCACACGCCCAGGCCGAAGGTGTCGTCCCGGTCGAAGAACGAGCGGAACTGCTGCGCCAGGCGCGGGTTGAAGGTGATGCTGCGCGCCCAGCCGATGCCCGCGCCCAGCGTGTCGCCGTAGCTGAAGCCCCCGCAGGCGACCACGCCCTTGAAGCCGGCCAGGTCGACCCGGCCGGCCTGCAGGTCGGTCATGTGCACGTCCCAGGCCTCGAACCCGGCTTCGGTGAAGGCATAGGCCATCTCCACGTGCGAGTTGACGCCCTGCTCCCGCAGGATGGCGACCCGCGGCCGCGCCAGGTTGAGCGCAGGGGCTTCGACAGGCTCAGCCCGAACGGGTTCGTTCGGGTCGAACGTCAGGTGCACGTGCAGCCCCGGATCGCCCGGGTCGCCGGCGGCGGCATGCTCCGAGTCGGCGCAGGCCGGGTTGTCGCGCAGCTGGCAGATCTTCCAGCTCACGCTGTCCCAGACCTGGTGCAGGTCGGCCAGGTCGGCCGAGAACACCGCGCGGGTGTCGCGCCAGACCTCCACCTTGCCCTTGCCGACCTCGATCTCCGAAGACTGCGGGCGGGTCTTGCCGACGAAATGGCTGAACCGGGACAGGCCGTGCTCGCGCAGCACCTGCATGACCTCGTTGCGCTCGACCGTGCGCACCTGCAGCAGCACGCCCAGCTCCTCGCTGAACAGGGCCTTGAGGGTCAGCTCCTCGCGCCGGGCCGACACCTGCCCCGCCCAGTTCTTGGCGTCGCCGTACTCGGCGCGGCTGTCGGAGATGCCGTCGCCCTCGGTCACCAGCAGGTCCACGTTGAGCGACACGCCTACATGGCCGGCGAACGCCATCTCGCAGGCGGCGGCGAACAGTCCGCCGTCGCTGCGGTCGTGGTAGGCCAGCAGCCGGCCCTGCGCCCGCAGCGCGTTCACGGCGTTCACCAGGTGGACCAGGTCCTGCGGGTCGTCCAGGTCGGGGACGGCGCCGCCCGGCTGGTCGAGGGCCTGCGCCAGGATGCTGCCGCCCATGCGGTGCCGGCCTTTGCCCAGGTCGACCAGCACCAGGGTGGTGTCCTCGGTGGCATCCAGCTGGGGGGTGAGCGTGCCCCGCACATCAGAAAGCGTGGCGAAGGCGCTGACGATGAGGCTCACCGGCGAGACGACCTTGTTCCCGTCCCACTGCGTGCGCATGGACAGGCTGTCCTTGCCCACGGGGATGGAGATGCCCAGCGCCGGGCACAGCTCCATCCCGACGGCGCGGACCGTGTCGTAGAGCGCGGCGTCCTCGCCGGGCTCGCCGCACGCCGCCATCCAGTTGGCCGACAGCTTCACGCGCGGCAGCTCGATGGGCGCGGCCAGCAGGTTGGTGATGGCCTCGGCCACCGCCATGCGGCCGGACGCCGGCGCGTCCACGGCCGCCAGCGGCGTGCGCTCGCCCATGCTCATGGCCTCGCCGGCGAAGCCCGTGTAGTCGGCCAGGGTGACGGCGCAGTCGGCCACCGGCACCTGCCAGGGGCCCACCATCTGGTCGCGGTGCGACAGGCCGCCCACGGTGCGGTCGCCGATGGTGACGAGGAAGCGCTTGGAGGCCACCGTGGGGTGGCTCAGCACCTTGATCGCGGCGTCCTGGAGCGCGACCCCGGTGAGCTGGAGCGGCGGGGACTGGCGCGCCACCCGCTTCACGTCGCGGTGCATCTTGGGCGGCTTGCCCAGCAGCACGTCCATGGGCATGTCCACGGGAGAAGGCTGGCCTTCGTCGGCCAACACGAGCTGGCGCTCCTCGGTCGCCACCCCCACGACCGCGAACGGGCAGCGCTCGCGCTCGCAGAAGGCGCGGAACTGCTCCAGCGACTCGGGGGCGATGGCCAGGACGTAGCGCTCCTGGCTCTCGTTGCACCAGATTTCCTTGGGCGCCAGGCCCGATTCCTCCAGCGGGATCTTCCGCAGGTCGAATCGCGCGCCGCGGCCCGCGTCGTTGGTCAGCTCGGGGAAGGCGTTGGACAGGCCCCCGGCGCCCACGTCATGGATCGCCAGGATGGGGTTGCCCTCGCCCAGCGACCAGCACTGGTTGATCACTTCCTGCGCCCGGCGCTCGATCTCCGGGTTGCCGCGCTGCACCGAGTCGAAGTCGAGCTCGGCGGCGTTGGCGCCGGTGGCCATGGAGCTGGCCGCGCCGCCACCCATGCCGATGCGCATGCCCGGCCCGCCCAGCTGCACCAGCAGCGTGCCGGCCGGAAAGGGCACCTTCTTCGTCTGCCCGGCGGCGATGGCGCCCAGGCCGCCCGCGATCATGATGGGCTTGTGGTAGCCGCGCTGCACGCCGTCCACCGCCTGCTCGTACTCGCGGAAGTAGCCCAGCAGGTTGGGGCGGCCGAACTCGTTGTTGAAGGCGGCGCCGCCCAGCGGCCCTTCGACCATGATCTGCAGCGGGCTGGCGATGTGCTCCGGCTTGCCGAAGCGCCCGTCCCACAGCTTGCTCACCGTGAACCCGGTCAGCCCGGCCTTGGGCCTGGAGCCGCGGCCGGTGGCGCCCTCGTCCCGGATCTCGCCGCCCGCACCGGTGGAGGCGCCGGGGAAGGGCGAGATCGCCGTGGGGTGGTTGTGGGTCTCCACCTTCATCAGCACGTGGTGGATGTCGCTATGCTTTTGATAGCTGGCGGCGCCCGCCCCGTCTGCGCTGGCGGTCGATCCGGGCCGGAAGGACTGCACCGGCGAGCCTTCCATGACCGAGGCGTTGTCCGAGTACGCCACCACCGTGTGCTGCGGGCTCGCCTGGTGGGTGTGGCGGATCATGCCGAACATGCTCCTGTCCTGCGGCACGCCGTCGATGGTGAACGTGGCGTTGAAGATCTTGTGGCGGCAGTGCTCGCTGTTGGCCTGCGCGAACATCATCAGTTCCACGTCGGTGGGGTTGCGGCCCAGGCCCTGGAAGGCCGTGACGAGGTAGTCGATCTCGTCCTCGGCCAGCGCCAGCCCGAACTCTCGGTTGGCCTGCTCCAGCGCGGCGCGGCCGCCGCCCAGCACGTCCACGTACGCCATCGGCGCGGCCTGCAGCTCGGCGAACAGGCTGTGGGCCTGCCGGCGTTCGAACATCACGCTCTCGGTCATGCGGTCGTGCAGCAGCGCGGCCAGCGCGGCCCGCTGGGCCGGCGAGGGGTCCTGCCGGCAGGCCAGCCGGTACTCGGTGATGCGCTCCACCCGGCGCAGCGCCAGGCCGCAGTTGTGGACGATGTCGGTGGCCTTGGACGCCCAGGGCGACACCGTGCCGAAGCGCGGCGTGACCACGATCAGCAGCCCTACGTCCCGGCCGGTCCAGGGCTCGCCGTAGGTCAGCAGGGACCGGAGCTTGTCCTGCCCGGACGCGGGCGGCGGCGCGTCGGTCGCCGCCAGGTGGACGTAGCGGGCCGAGATGCCGGTGACCTTGTCGTGGAGGGCCTGCAGGCGGGGAAGGAGTTGCTGGGCGCGGAACTCGCTGAGGGCATTGCCGCCCTCGAACTCGGTGATGTGCAGGGTCACGTTGGGGCCTGTAGGGGAGAACCCGGGATTTTACCGACGCGACTTTTCACCGAATGGGATAATTCCAGCCCATGAGCATCACGTACAAGGACGCCGAGGGCATCCAGGGCATGCGCACCGCCGGCCGCCTGGCATCCGAGGTGCTGGACTACCTCACGCCCCACATCAAGCCGGGCATCACCACCAAGGAAATCGA
>CAZZAW010000034.1:15716-16429 GCA_964652405.1 uncultured Ramlibacter sp. | reverse complement strand
GAAGCCGATCGGCTCCCCATGGCGCACGCGCAGGTAGACCAGCTCGGGACCGGCGCCGGGCAACCAGACGTCGAAAGCCGGATAGCGCGCGGGGCGCGGCCAGGACGCCACCGGCAGACGGTCTCCGGCCGACTGGGCCTGCCAGCCGGCGGGCGAACGCTGGAACAGGGTGACCTCGTTCAGCAGCGCGACGGGGATTTCCAGTCGCCAGGCGGGGGGCGCCTGGGCCGGCCGGTCCAGCTGCACGCGCAGCCAGACGGTGGACGCCGGCCCGGCGGCATAGACCTCGCCCGGCACGGCGGGCCGGAAGCCTGCGGCACCGCGCGGCGCCACCTGCTCGATGCCGGCCTGGGCACCGGCCTCGACCCAGACCTGCACGGCCTGGACCGCGCTGCCCGGCGCCTGCGCGGCCGCCAAGCCGGCGATTCCGGCCATCGCGCAGCCGGCGAGCAGCCCCCTGGCCCAGCGCAGCAGCCGGCCGCCCGCAGGGCGGTGGAAGCCGGGGCGAGGGATGGCCATGGGGGCATTCTGTGCCCCGGCGGTTACAGGCCGAGTTCGGTCAGACCCGGATGTCCGTCCGGCCGCCGGCCCAGGGGCCAGTGGAACTTGCGGTCCTCGGCCCGGATCGGCAGGTCGTTGATGCTGGCGAAGCGCCGCCGCATCAGGCCCTGGGCGGTGAACTCCCAGTTCTCGTTGCCGTAGCTGCGGAACCA
>CAZZAW010000034.1:4780-15706 GCA_964652405.1 uncultured Ramlibacter sp. | reverse complement strand
CCGGTGCCCGGAATCGTCATGCCACTCGTAGGCGAAGCGCACCGCGATGCGGTCGCCGGCGAAGGCCCAGAGCTCCTTGATCAGCCTGTAGTCCAGCTCGCGCGCCCACTTGCGCTCCAGGAACTGCTGCACCTGGGCGCGGCCCACCGGGAACTCGGCCCGGTTGCGCCACTGGGTGTCGTCGGTATAGACCTGCACCACCCGGGCCGGGTCGCGCGTGTTCCAGGCGTCTTCGGCCAGGCGGACCTTCTGGACCGCGGTCTCGTGGGTGAAGGGAGGCAGGGGCGGTTTGGTTTCCATGCCTGCGGCCTTGCAAGCCGCAGGCCAGGGCCTACCACTCGCCGGATTCGCGCACGCGCTGGTCCAGGTCGGCCGGGAGCTCGCTCGCGGCGGAGGCCGGAGACGGCGCCGGCTCCTCGGGCTGGGGTCGCAGCACCTGCACGCGCGCCTGCTCCTGGGCCGGCGCGAGCTGCGGCAGGGGGAAGGTGAAGGCGGCGGAAAAGCGCATGGCGGCTCCTTTTCTTGCCTCCACTGTAGGCACGGCCCACCCGCTTGTGTGTGACCGGGCGCACATTGGGCCGCCCCTGCAGCGCGAGCATGGCGCCCGCGCAACAGTGCGCCGCGCCGGCGCTCAGGACGGCTGCCGCGGGCGGTCCGGCTCCGCCGGCGAGGAGATGTCGCCCAGCGACATGGCCACGTCGGCTTCGTCCTCGGGATCCTTGGCCGCGATGTCGCCCAGGGTGACGATGCCCACCAGCTTGTCCTGGCTGTCCACCACCGGCAGGCGGCGGATCTGGGCCGTGGCCATCTCGGACAGCACCTCGTCGATGTCGTCGTCCTCTCGCGCGGTGCGCACGTGGCCGCTCATCACGTCGGCCAGCGTGCAGGACTGCGGGTCCTTGTCCTGCGCCAGGCCGCGCACCACGATGTCGCGGTCGGTCACCATGCCCACCAGGCGGTCGCCTTCGCAGACCGGCACCACGCCGACGTTGAGTTCGTCCATCAGCCGAGCGGCCTCGGCCAGCGTGCCGGTGGGCGCCATGCTGCGCACTTCGCGCGTCATCACTTCTGCCACGGTTGCCATGTGTTCTCTCCTGGGTTGGAGGGCGGCGACACGCCGCCCCGTGGACACCCAATCTAGAGAGACGCGGCGGCGCCGCTATCGGCCCCCTCGCAAGCTGGCGTAGGACGCTGCCGCCAGGCCCTCAGGCGTGCTCGGCCTGGGGCTGCAGCCTCTCGCTGAGGCTGGCCACCAGCGTGGCCAGCGGCCGCTCGAATTCGCGCAGGCACTGCTGGACCATCACCGGCGGCTGGTAGGTGCGCAGCGACTCCTCCAGCTGCGCGGCGAGCTGGGCCACGTCGGCCGCGCCGATGTTGCCCGCCACGCACTTGGCCGTGTGGGCCAGGCGCTCGGCCGTCACCAGGTCGCCCATCGCCAGGGCGCCGTGCAGCTGCGCCGGCAGCCCGGCCTGGGTGGCGCAAAAGCGCGCCAGGATGGAGCGGTAGACGGCCTCATTGCCCATCACCTGCGCCAGGCCGCGGCCCACGTCCAGCCCGGCGATGCCCTGCAGCAGCTCGTGGGTCGGCGTGACCAGGCTGCCGGCCAGCGGGCCCGGCGCCTGGTCGCCGGCGCCCGGCTTGGCCAGCGGCGGGATCCAGCGCAGCAGCGCGGCCCAGAGCAGCTTGGGGTCGATCGGCTTGATCACCGTGTCGTTCATGCCCGCGGCCAGGCACAGGCGCCGGTCCTGCTCCATGGCGTTGGCCGTCATGGCGACGATGGGCAGCTCGGCCAGCCGCGGGATCCTGCGGATCTCGCGGGTGGCGGTGACGCCGTCCATCACCGGCATCTGCATGTCCATGAACACCAGGTCGTAGTAGGACTGCTGCACCTTCTGCAGGGCCACCTCGCCGTTCTCGGCCACCTCCACCACCAGCCCCGCGTCCTCGAGGATCTCGGTGGCCACCATCTGGTTGATGTCGTTGTCCTCCACCAGCAGGATGCGGGCACCCCGCAAAGTGGCCAGGGCCGGCGGCAGGGCCGGTACCTCGGGGCCGGCCTCCAGCGGGCGAGCCGGCGGCTGCACCGCGCGTCGGGCCGCCAGCACGTCCATGGTGGCGTCGAACAGGGTGGACGGCCGCACCGGCTTGACCAGCACCGTGCGGATGTCCACGGCCTCGGCCTCGCGCAGCATTTCCTCGCGTCCATAGGCCGAGACCATCATCAGGATGGGCGGGAAATCCAGCCCCAGCGAGCGGATCCGCCGTGCCGTGTCGATGCCGTCCATGCCGGGCATGCGCCAGTCGAGGTACACCACTTCGTACGGCCGGCCCTCGATGGCGGCCGTGCGGATCTCGTCGATCGCCTCCGGGCCGCTGCCCGCCTCGGTCACTTCGAAGGTCATGCCCTGCAGCATGTCGACCACGGCTGCCCGCGCGTGGAAGCTGTCGTCCACCACCAGGGCACGGCAGCCGCGCAGGTCGGGGTTGGGCACCAGGTGGCGCTCGTTGCGCTGCCCGACCGGCAGGCGGGCCGTGAACCAGAAGGTGCTGCCGCGACCGGGCTCGCTTTCCACGCCCACCTCGCCACCCATCAGCTGCGCCAGCTTCTTGCTGATGGCCAGCCCGAGCCCGGTGCCCCCGTACTTGCGGGTCGTGGACATGTCCGCCTGCGAGAAGCTGGTGAACAGGCGCCCCACCTGTTCGGGCGTCATGCCGATGCCGGTGTCCCACACCGAGAACTTGAGCAGCGCGTCGTGCTCGCCGGCCTCCGCCACCCCCACCGAAACCCCCACTTCGCCCTGCTCCGTGAATTTCACCGCGTTGTTCACGAAATTCAGCAGGATCTGCCCGAGCCGCAGGGAGTCGCCGATCACCACGCGAGGCACCGCCGGGTCGATGTCGATGACGAGTTCCAGGCCCTTCTGGCCCACGCTTTCGGCCACCAGGCTGCTGGTGGTGTCCAGCAGCTTCTCGACCTCCACTTCGGAGGATTCCAGGTCCAGCTTGCCGGCCTCGACCTTGGAGAAGTCCAGGATGTCGTTGATCACGCCCAACAGGTGCTGGCCGGCGGTCTGCACCTTGGCGATGTAGTCGCGCTGGCGGGGCGACAGCTCGGTCTTGAGCACCAGGTGCGACAGGCCGATGATCGCGTTCATGGGCGTGCGGATCTCGTGGCTCATGTTGGCGAGGAACTCCGACTTGGAGCGCGTCGCCGCCTCCGCGGCTTCCTTGGCCGCGCGCAGTTCCTCCTCGATCTTCTTGCGCGCCGTGATGTCCCGCGAGATGCCCAGCAGACCCTGCGGGCGGCCTTCCTCGTCCCAGAGCGGCGAGGTCAGAGTCTCGTAGAGCACGACCTGCCCGTCGCTGCGCGGGATCCACTCCTCGATCACGCGCGGCTGCAGCGCCGCCAGCGTCTCGTTGTCACGGGCCCGGATGGCGGCTGCGCGTTCCGGCGCATAGAGCTCCTCGCAGGTGCGGCCCCGGATCTCCTGCAGCGTCTTGCCGGCGCGGCGGGCGTGGGCCTTGTTGTTGCCCAGGTAGCGGCCCTCCAGGTCCTTGAAGAAGATCGGGTCCGGGATCGAATCGATCAGCGACAGCAGCAGCGACTGCTGGCGGCGGGCCTCGCGCTCGGCCCGCTTCTGCTCGGTGACGTCCTTGACGTTCACCACGTACATGGCGCGGCCCGCGTGCTCGGTGAGGAAGATGGATACCTCCACGTCCTTGAGGGCGCCCTGCTTGGTGCGGTGCCGGCTCTCGAACACCGCCGTCTGGCCGGCGGACGTGGCGTCCAGCACCATCTGCTCCTGCTCGCTCGTCAGCGCCACGTCGAAGCTGCGCACCCGCAGCCCCCGGAACTCCGCCTCGGTGTAGCCCAGGTGGGCACAGGCCGCCGGGTTGGCGAAGGTGATGGCGCCGCTGTCCCGGTCGATCCAGAACATGGGGCCGGAGTTCTGCAGCACGTGCCAGTTGAAGGTCATCTCCTGTGCGTGCCGCGTGGCGTCGGTCACGTCGCGGTAGCTGATGACATGGCCCTCGCGCCGACCCTGCACGATGCGCGGCATCACGCGCCGCTCCAGCAGCCGCCCGTCCTTGAGTTCGATGATGGAGGTGCTGCCTTCGGGCGGCGTCTCGTCCAGGCGCGCGAACAGCTCTCGCCACTTCGCCTCGTCCTTGACCTGCTTTTCCATGAACATGCGGATGGTGGGCACGTCCAGGCTGCTGACCTGCTCTTCCGGAATGCGCCACTGCTCCGCCATCCGGATGTTGAAGAACAGGGAGCCGTCGGGGCGCACGGCGACGATGGCGTCGCTGGCGGCGTCCAGCGTCGCCAGCAGCAGGTCACGCTCGGCCTCGGCCTGGGCCAGGCGGGCCTGGAGGGTGGCAAGTTCGTGTTCGCAGCTCATGGGAGGGACTCCTTCGGCCCCACCATGAAAACACTTCGTTACAGGCCTGCCTTAAGCAAATTGCCTAAGCCGAGGCGTGGGTTCGCCTAAGGACAAACCCCGAATGCGGTCACCGCCCCAGGTACAGCGTGGCCTCGACCTCCACCAGCACCTCGTCGGCCGGCAGCATGCGGCTGACCTCCACCACGGTGCTGACCACCGGCTGGGCGAAGAACAGGCCGCGCACCCGGTTGTAGACCGGGTAGTGCCGCAGGTCGCGGAAGTACTGCACCAGCCGCACCACCTGACCCATGTCGCCGCCGCATTCGGCCGCGACCTGGCGGATGCGGTCCAGCACGAACCAGCTCTGCGCCGCGATCGGCGCCTCGAACACGTCCACCGACACCTGGCCCGTGTCCAGCCCCAGCCCGCGCAGCTGCGCGCGCGCGGGCTCGGGCAACTGCTCGTAGCGGGTCACCACGCTGCGCTGCGGGTCCACCGCGATCACGCCGCTGGCAAACACGAAGTCGCCGGCGCGCCGCCACGCGGCGTAGTTCGCCAGGGGTTGTCCCACGCTCATGTGCTTGTCTCCTTCAGGCGGCCCGCAGCCGCCGGTCCACCCGCGCCAGGAAGGCGGCGCGGTCGCCCTCGCCCACGTTGTTCATGTCGTGCAGCTGCAGCCAGGTGGTGCGGCAATCGCGGGCGAACAGCGCCCGCAGGCCGCGGGTGAACAGGCGCCGGCCGGGGTCGCCCATCAGCACCAGCCACCACCAGGGCGCGCCGCCGGTGGTGACCACCGTGAGCCGGCGGATGTGCGTGAGGCCCGGCACCGCGCGCCGGCCCCGGGCGGGCGGGGGCAGGAAGGCCACGCCCGGCAGCCACACGCGCTCCAGCCAGCCCTTGAGCAGGGCCGGCGGGCCGTAGAACCAGGTGGGATAGACGAACACCAGGTGCTCGGCCCAGCGCAGGGCATCCACGTAGGGCTGCACCCGCGCCTCGATCAGGCCCGGGTTGGGCAGGTAGGCCAGCCGCTCCTCGCGCGAGAGCACCGGGTCGAACCCTTCTGCATAGAGGTCGACGCAGCGCAGCTCGTGGCCAGCCTCGCGCAGCGCCTCGCAGGCGGTGCGGTACAGGGCGGCGTTGAAGCTCTCGGGGTCGGGGTGGCAGTGGACGACCAGCGTCTTCACCCGGTCACTTCCCGGTGAGCTTCTTCTTGACGTCCAGGCCTATTCCCTTGTTCACGAACTGGGTGGTGGCCACCTTGGACAGGTCGACCTCGCCCGGCTTGTACAGGCCCGCCTTGACCATCTTGTCGTAGAAGTCCTTGATGCGGGCCTCGCTCATCGCGCCGATGCCGCGGGTGACCGCGTCGCCGCTGTCCACGATGCCCAGCTTCTTGATCAGGTCGATGGAGCCCTGGATGCCGGCGTCGGTGGCTTCGGGGTTGGCCTTCTTGATCATCTCGTTGGCGGCCTTGTTGTCGCCGTAGAGGTAGTTGTTCCAGCCGACGATGGAGGCCTCGACGAACTTGCGCACCGTCTCGGGCTTGGTACGCACCATGTCCAGCCGGGTCTCGATGGTCGTGCTGTAGGTGGAGAAGCCGTTGTCGGCCAGCAGGTGCACCACGGGGTCGAAGCCGGCCTGGGCCTTGATGGAGATGGGCTCGCTGATCGAATAGCCCTGCTGCGCGGACTTCTTGTCGGCCAGGAACGGGCCCACGTTGAAGGTGTAGGGCTTGAGCTGCTCGTCCTTGAAGCCGTGCTCGGCCTTCATCCACTGCCAGAAGCTGAACTGGCCGTCCTTGCTGATGAACACCGTCGGCGCCTTGGTCAGGTCGGCGAACTTGTCGTAGCCCTGGCCAGGGTGCGCGAAGATGGCCTGCGGGTCCTTCTGGAAGATCGCCGCCACCACGGTGGTGGGCACGCCGTTCTTCACGTTGTCGAAGGTCAGCAGCAGGTTGCCGGTCATCAGGAAGTCGATCTTCCCGGTGGCCAGCAGCGGCCGGTTGTTCACCTGGGGGCCGCCCTGCTGGATCTCCACGTCCAGCCCGTAGCGCTTGTAGGTGCCGTCGGCCAGCGCCTGGTAGAAGCCGCCGTGGCCGGCCTGGGCTTTCCAGTTTGTGGCGAACACCACTTTCTCCTGGGCAAAAACGCTCGCAGCGCCCGCCACAAGGGCGATGGCAGCTATGGTTTTGGTAGCAAAACGGGTCATGCGGAGCTCCTCTTGGTTGCAGGTTGCGGGGGCCATGCTTTCACGAATCGTGCCTGCCGGCCCCCGGGGTTTTCGCGGGCGGCGGGGTCAGGGCCGGGCGTCCTCGGGGCGCCAGCCCCGCGTCTTGCCAGGGTTCATCAACCCGTGGGGGTCGGCGATGCGCTTGAAGTCGATCTGCGCCGCGTCGATTTCCTTCATGCCCCCGTCCTCGATGGTGACCACGTGGTTGTCGAACACCAGGCAGCCGTCGGCCTCGTACTCGCGGACGATCTCGTACAGCCGCTCCTTGTCGAAGTAGCTCACCAGCGGCAGCCCGAAGGCCACGCAGCCGCCGAACTGGCGGCCGAACTCGTGGTGCTGCAGCACCTCATCGCCCCAGCGCTCCATCTGCCGCTCTACCAGGGCGACGTCGATGCCCACGCCGGGCGTCCAGGGCGCCACGGTCTGCAGGTTGGTCCAGCTCTTGTCCTGCTTCAGGGCCATCAGGGTGGTGTGGTTGTAGGCGCACTCGAACGCCGGGTACAGGCGCTGCGCCTTGAGCTCGCCCTCGGTCAGCGCCATGGTCTCGGTGCCGCCGTGCCTGGCCACCAGCGCGCGCCAGGCCTCCAGCGAGGCCGGGTTCACCATGGCGAACACCGCGTCGCGGTCGGCCGGGAAGCGGTCGCCGAACTCGCCTTCGTAGTACGGGGAGAAGCGCCGCTCCACCGCGGTGATCAGGAAGGCGTCCAGCGAGGAGCCGATCGCCTCGGTGGCCTCGCAGCCGAAGCGCAGCGCGTCGCCGTAGCTTCCGAACAGGGCGATGTGGTGCACCCAGTCCACCGCCGGCTTCAGGCTCAGCCGCAGGCGGGTGATGATGCCGTTGGTGCCGTAGGCGTGGTGCACCTTCTGGATGTCGGCGTCGTGCAGCTCCATCACGCGGGGCGTTTCCTCCAGCGTCACCACCCGGATCAGCGTCACGTTGCCCGCGTCCTTCAGAATGCCGTTGCGCACCGTGCCGGCGCCGGCGTAGCCGCCCGCGATGAAGCCGCCGATGGTGGCGATGTCGCGGGTGCTGGGGAACATGAGCAGCTCCTGGCCGCCCGGCACCGCGGGATGTTCCCGCACCGCACGCTCCAGGTCGGCGATCAGGATGCCGGCCTCGCACAGCACGCTGCCGGGCTCCACCTGCAGCACGCGGTCCAGGCCGGTGATGTCCAGGATCACGCCGCCTTCCAGCGGCACGCACTGCCCGTAGTTGCCGGTGCCGCCCCCGCGCACGGTGATGGGCAGGCGCTGGCGGGCGCAGGCGGCGGCCACGCGGATCACCTCGTCCTCGGTCCGGGGGCGCACCAGCAGCTCGCCCTGCTTGCCGTCGAGCTGTTCCTTCAGGATGGGGCTGTACCAGTAGTAGTCGCGGCTCTTGGCCTGCAGCAGCGCCGGGGCGTCGCTGCACTCGATGCCGGCGATGGCCGCGCGGAATGCGGCCAGGCGGTGGGTGCGGTCTGTCATAGCGGTTGGCCCTGGCGGATCACGGTGCGCCGGCGGCCGGCCGGCGTCACCAGGTCGTAGTCGTCTCGCGCCTCCAGCAGCAGCAGGTCGGCCGGGCAACCGGGCGCGATGCGGCCGTCCCAGGCCAGGCCCATGGCGCGCGCGGGGCTGGTGGTGACGGCGGCCAGCCAGTCCGATGCAGGCGCCAGGTGCGCGACCTGCACGCCCAGGGCGAAGGTGTCCAGCAGGTCGTAGCTGCCGTAGGGGTAGAAGCCGTCGGCCACGTTGTCGGTGGCCAGGCTGGGGCGCAGGCCGGCCTCGGCCGCCTCGCGCAGGCGCGTGATGCCGCGCTCCACGGGCGTCGCGTCCCAGGCGCCTTGCAGGTAGAGGTTGGTGGTGGGCAGCGCCACCAGGTCCACGCCGGCGCGCGCGCACAGGGCCAGCGTCTCGCGGGCGCGGGCGGCCGCCTGCATGGAGAGCGAACAGCAATGCGAGCACGCGATCCGGCCCGCCAGCCCCTTGCGCACGGCCAGCTCGGCCACCAGCCGCAGCCCCTCGGCGTCGGCGTGCAGGCCTTCGTCCACGTGCAGGTCCAGGCCCAGGCCGTTCTTTTCGGCCAGGTCGAACAGGCGGCGCAGCTTCTCTTCCAGCCGGTCGTTGCGGTAGATGAAGGCGCCCAGCGAGGCGGCGCGGCCGCGCGGGTCGGCCGCGTTGACGCGGGCCACCTCCAGCGCGATGTCTTCGCCGGCGAAGGCGTCGTCGAACAGGTCCAGCGGCGTGAGCGACACGCACTGCAGCTCGATGCGGCCGGCCCATTCCTCGCGCAGCCGCTCGAACACGGCCAGCGAAGGCGGCGGGTCGCGCTCCACCCAGTCGAGGTGGGTGCGCATCGCCCGGGTGCCGGCCCGCCAGGCCTGCTCCAGCCCCTGCGACATGCGACGGTAGAGGTCGGGCCCGCTCCAGTGGCGGCGGTGCTCGGCCATGCGCTCGATCGCCGCGAACAGGTCGCCCTGCGTGGCGCCCACCTGCTGCACGGTGAAGTTCTTGTCCAGGTGCACGTGCACGTCGGCCAGGGCGGGCAGCAGGGTGCCCTGCGCGGGCGCGTCCACCGGCTCGATGGCGGCGACTTGCGCGCCGGACAGCCGCACCGCATAGGCCTGTCCGCTGCCGCGGCCGTCGTCGAAGCCGCGCAGCGCCGGCGGGATGAGCACGGCCTGAAGCTGCATCAGCGGTCCTGCTTCACCTCGGATTCGTGCCACTTGCCCAGCACCAGCTTGGCCACCACGTTGAACAGCAGAAAGATGGCGATGCCCGTGAGCGAGACCAGCACCAGCGCCGCGAACATCTTGGGGATCTCGGTGCGGAAGCTCGCTTCCAGGATGCGCGAGGCCAGGCCGGTCTCCTTGCCGGCGGCGCCCGCGGTGAATTCCGCGACCACCGCGCCGATCAGGCTCAGGCCGCCTGCGATCTTCAGTCCCGCGATGAAGTACGGCAGCGCCGAGGGGATCAGCAGGTGGCGCAGGGTCTGCCAGGGGCTGGCCCGGTACAGCTTGAACAGGTCGCGCAGATTGTGGTCGGCGCTGCGCAGGCCCACGATGGTGTTGGACAGGATGGGGAAGAAGGCCACGATCCAGGCGCAGATCAGCAGCGCCGCCGTGGTGCTGTCCACGAAGATCAGGATCAAGGGCGCGATGGCCACGATGGGCGTGACCTGCAGCACGATGGCGAACGGGAACAGGCTCAGCTCCACCCAGCGGCTGAGCGCGAACAGCATGGCCAGCAGCACGCCCCCCACCACCGCCAGGAACAGCGCCCAGAAGGTGATCTTCATGGTGAACAGCCAGCTGGTCATGAGCGAGCCCAGGTGCTCCCACAGGGTGCGGGCGATCAGCGTGGGCGCCGGCAGGATGTAGTGCGGAATCTCGCGGATGCGCACGAAGGCCTCCCAGGCGCCCAGGGCCAGCGCGAACAGCACGATGGGCAGCACGAGCCGCAGCCAGGGCTGCTGGTGCAGCGGCAGGCCCTGCGGCGCGGTGACGGAACGCTCGGCGGCCGGAGCCGGGGCGGCGGCGGGCGGCAGGACCTGGTCATTCATGGACGGCTCCCGCGGCGTGCAGCGCGCCCGACACTTCCACGCACAGCGCGTTGTAGCGCGGCGAGGTGCGGAAGGCCTCGCTGCGCGGGTAGGGCTCGTCGACCGCGATCTCGGCCACCACCCGGCCGGGACGCGAGGCCATGACCACTATGCGGGTGGACAGGTACACCGCCTCGTACACACTGTGGGTGACGAACAGCGTGGTGAACCGGTGCGCCTGCCACAGGGCCAGCGTGTCGTTGTTGAGCTTGAAGCGCGTCATCTCGTCCAGCGCGGCGAAGGGCTCGTCCATCAGCAGCAGGCGCGGCCGGGTGACCATGGCGCGGGCGATGGACACGCGCATCTTCATGCCGCCCGACAGCTCGCGCGGATAGACGTTGGCGAACTGCGCCAGGCCCACGGTGGCCAGCACCTGCTCGACCTGCGGTCGGGCCTGCTCGCGCGAGGCGCCCTTCAGGCGCAGCGGCAGCCAGACGTTGTCGAACACCGTGGCCCAGGGCATGAGCGTGGGCTCCTGGAACACGAAGCTGATGTCGTCCGCGTGGTCGCCCTGGCCGCCGGCCCAGCGGATCTCGCCGCCCGACAGCGGCGACAGGCCGGCGATCATCTTCAGCGCCGTGCTCTTGCCGCACCCGCTGGGCCCCAGGAAGCTGACGAATTCATGCTCGCCCACTGCCACCGACATGCGCTGCAGCGCCAGCGTGCCGTTGCCGTAGCGTTTCTCGATCTCGCGCAGTTCCAGGAGCGGGGCGATCATTCCAGGGGCAGGTG
>CAZZAW010000034.1:0-4770 GCA_964652405.1 uncultured Ramlibacter sp. | reverse complement strand
TGGTGGCGGTCGACCAGGGTGGACAGCGGGAGCTGCGCCACTTCCTGCAAGAGCAATGCCAGCTGGCGGCCGGCCGCTTCGATCACCGCCCGGCCCTTGTCCGCAGTGGCGATGGCGGCATTGCCGGCCGCGCCCATGGCGTTGTAGTCCTGCACCTGCCACCCCAGCTTGGCGCTGCTGCCGTTGCCCAGGATGGGGTAGCGGGCATGGCGCTCCTGCGCCGTGGACGCGAAGTCGCGCGCCTGCGCCATGTCCACGAACTGCGGTCGCAGCGCCAGCATCATGGAGGTTTCCATGTCGCCGGCGTGGATGCCGAAGCGGTGTTCCTGCGGCGGGAAGAGCGCGTTGGCGTCCCCCAGCGGCAGGGTGAACCAGTTGGTGGAGAACACCACCAGGTCGCACTGGCTGCGCAGGTCGCGCGCCACGATGTCCATCACGCTGATCTGGCCGCCGTGCGAATTGAACAGCACCAGCTTCTTCACGCCAGCCCGCGCGACCGATTCGCCGATCTCCATCCAGACCCGGATCAGCGTCTGCGCCGACAGCGTGAGCGTGCCCGGAAAGCGGATGTGCTCATTGCTCTTGCCCACCTGCTGCGTGGGCAGGAACAGCACCGGCGCCGCGGGCGGCAGGTGCGGCAGGCTGGCCGCGATCACGCCGTCGACCAGCGTGGTGTCCACGCTCACCGGCAGATGCGGGCCGTGCTGCTCGATGGCCGCCACCGGCAGCACCGCCACCACTTCCTGGGCCCGGCCCGAGGCCTGCAGCTGCGCGAACTGCCGGGTGGACAGGTCGGCCCAGAAGCGGGAGGGAAGCGGCGGCGGGGCGGCGGGACTGGTCATCCCGCCATCTTAGGCCGCAATGCCCGGCTGCTCACGCGAGCAGCCGCTGCCGGGCGCCCGCGGTGATGGCGGCCACTGCCGGGTGGGTGATGCGCCGCTCGATCGAAATGGCGTAGACCTCTTCCAGCAGCGCGGGCGCGCTGCCCAGCCGGACCACCTCGTACTGCGCTTCGATCTCGTCGGCGAGCACCGCCGGGCCGGCGAACACGCCCGCGCCCTGACGGCCGAACGCCTTGGTCAGCGCCCCGTCGTCGAATTCGGCGGCCACCGGTGGCGCCAGTTCCGCCTCCCGCAGCCAGGCATCCAGCCGGGGCCGCAGGGCGGTGGCGGTGCTGGGCATCAGCAGGGGCAAGGCCGCCAGGCAGGCCGGGAACCGGGCGCGGGCCCGGCGCGCCGTCCAGCCTTCGCGCTCCAGCAGCCGGGGCGCCGCGAAAAAGCTGACCTGGGTGCGGCCCAGCAGGTGCGTGAAGGCCTTGACGCTCAGGCTGGCAGGCAGCGGCACGTCGGAGATCACCAGGTCGAGCCGGTGCACGGCGAGGTCGGCCAGCAAGGCCGTGAGCTTGCCTTCGTGGCAGACCAGCCGCCCATGCTCCCCGGTCGCGAGGCAGGGCTCCAGCACATGGGTCGCGATCGACTTGGGCACCGAGTCCACCACGCCGACGCGGAACGCCGCCAGCGCAGCGCCTTCGCGGCCGGTCTGCAGTTCCTCCTGCAGCGCCGCGCCCAGCGTGAAGATCTCGTCGGCATAGCGTTGCACCAGCCGCCCCGCGTCCGTGGGCTCCAGGTTGCGGCCGGCCTTGCGCAGCAGCGGCTTGCCCAGCCGCTCCTCCAGCTGCTTGATCTGCCCGCTGAGCGTCTGCGGGGTCAGGTGCAGCTGCTCGCTCGCGCGCGCGATGCTGCCCGTGCGCACCGTGGTCCAGAAGTAGTGAAGGTGCTTGTAGTTCATCGCCGCCAGGATTCGGTTTATTCGAAGCTTTGCACTGTAAAACCGAATTTATTTCGAAGCACGCGGCTCCTACATTGGCCTGGTGCATCCCGCACCTGCCCTTCCCCAGGAGACCGCATGAGAAGCTACCCTTCCAACAGCCCGCGGGCAGCGGCCCGCATCGTGGCGCTCGCCGCGCTGGCCGACGGCCACTTCAGCCGCAGCGAGCTGAGCGTGCTCGAACGGCTGGACGCCGCGGCCCGTCTGGGCCTCGCGCGCGACGAGCTGTACGAGGTGGTTCAGCACCTGTCCGAGGACCTGCTGGCCACCGCCTGGCCGCAGTGGGGCACGGCCTGCCGCATCGAACCGGAATTCCTGCACTCGCTGCTGGCAGAGATCACGGACCCGGCGCTGCGGCGCGAGACGCTGGAGCTCGCGGCCGCCGTCGCCGGCGCCGACTACCACCTGGCCGAGGCCGAGGCCAACGTCATCAGCACGGCCGCCCTGCGCTGGCTGATGGACAACCCGGTCCTGCAGGCCGCCCGCTGATTCGCCACGAGGAGCACGCCATGTTCATCGACATCCGTTCCGGCAATGTCCGCCTGCCGCGGGCCCACGCGCTGGGCCTGGCCGAACGCCTGCGCGCCGCCTTCGGCCGCCTGGCACACCGCATCGCGCGCATCGTGGTCCGGGTAGCCCAGCCCGACCGTGTGGGGGCCGCGCCGCGCGAGTGCACCGTGGAGATCCACCTGCCCGATGGCGAGGTGGCTGTCGTCACCGAGCGGCAGCGCCGCCTGGGCGCGCTGCTGCGGCGCGCGACCGAACGCGCCCTGAAGGCCGCCGCCGCGGCCGTGGCGAGGAAACGCCAGCAGCAGCCCACCCTGCGGCTGCCCGCCCGTACCGCGCCCAGGAGCCCGTCATGATCGCCGGCTTGCTGGCGGTGCTGACGGCCACCTGCCTCGTCGCAGCCTTCCTAGGCTGGCGCAGCGGGAACGACGCGCGCGACGTGAAACTGATGGTGGGAATGGGCAGCGTACTCGGGGTGGCCAGCCTGGGCGCGCTCTGAAGCCGTACCCGCTCAGTTCGTGAGCGCCCCTCGGGCGGCGGACACGACGCTGGCGGCGTCCACCCCGAAGTAGCGCCGCAGCGCGGCGCGCGTGTCGCTGCGACCGAAGCCGTCGGTGCCCAGGGTCACATACCGCCGCCCGTCCGGCACGAAGGCGCGGATGCTTTCCGGCACCGCGCGCACGTAGTCGCTGGCGGCGATCACGGGGCCGGTGGTTTGCGACAGCAGCTGGGTCACATAAGGAAGGTCATTCCCGCGAAGGCGGGAATCCAGGGCGCCCTGGGTCCCCGCCTCCGCGGGGACGACAGCCATTGCTTCACGCGCCAGCTCGCTCCAGCTGGTGACGGACAGCACCTCGCACGCGATCCCCCCGGCGGCGAGAAGCTCCGCCGCCTTGATCACCTCGGTCAGGATGGCACCGGAGCCGGCCAGCGTCACGCGCGGCGGGCCGTCGCCGTAGCGCCCGAACTTGTAGCCGCCGCGGATCACGCCCTCCTCCGCCCCCGGGGGCAGGTCGGGCTGGGCGTAGTTCTCGTTCATCAGCGTGACGTAGTAGAACCAGTCCTGCTGCTCGACCAGCATTTCGCGCATGCCGCGGTCGACGATCACCGCCAGCTCGCCGGCGAACGCCGGGTCGTAGGCCTTGCAGTTGGGGATGGTGGCCGCGACCAGATGCGACGAGCCGTCCTGGTGCTGCAGCCCCTCGCCACCCAGCGTGGTGCGGCCGCTGGTCGCGCCCAGCAGGAAGCCGCGGGCGCGCTGGTCGGCGGCGGCCCAGATCGCGTCGCCCACGCGCTGGAAGCCGAACATGCTGTAGTAGATGTAGAAGGGCAGCATGGCCAGCCCATGCACGCTGTAGCTGGTGGCCGCAGCCGTCCACGAGGCGATGGCGCCCGCCTCGCTGATGCCCTCTTCCAGGATCTGCCCGTCCAGCGCCTCGCGGTACGACAGCACCGAGCCGATGTCCTCGGGCTCGTACTTCTGCCCCGCGCTGGAATAGATGCCCACCTGCTTGAACAGGTTGGCCATGCCGAAGGTGCGCGCCTCGTCGGCCACGATGGGCACGATGCGCGGACCCAGCGCCGGGTCCTTCAGCAGGTTGCCCAGCAGGCGCACGAAAGCCATGGTGGTGGACATCTCCTTGCCGCCGGCCTGCAGCGCGAACTGCGCGTAGCGGTCCGCGGGCGGCACCGGCACCGGGTCGCACGCGGTTTCGCGGCGCGGAAGAAAACCGCCCAGCGCCGCTCGCCGCTGCTGCAGGTAACGCAGCTCCGCGCTGTCCTCGCCCGGCTTGTAGAAGGCCAGCGAGGTGGCCTGCTCGTCCGACAGCGGCAGGTTGAAGCGGTTGCGGAATTCCAGCAGCGCCGCCTCGTCCAGCTTCTTCTGGCTGTGCGTGGTCATCTTCCCCTGCCCTGCGGCGCCCATCCCGTAGCCCTTCTTGGTGTGCGCCAGGATCACCGTGGGCTGGCCCGCGTGGCGGGCGGCGGCCTGGTAGGCCGCGAAGATCTTCACCAGGTCGTGGCCGCCGCGCTTGAGGCGGTCGATCTGCTCGTCGGTCAGCCCCATCGCCAGCCGCGACAGGGCCTCGTTCTGGCCGAAGAAGGTGTCGCGGTTGAAGCGGCCGTCCTTGGCCGCGAAGGTCTGCATCTGCCCGTCCACCGTGTGGGCGAAGGCGCGCACCAGGGCGCCGGTGGTGTCGCGGGCGAACAGGCCGTCCCAGTCGCTGCCCCACAGCAGCTTGATCACGTTCCACCCGGCGCCGCGGAACAGCTTTTCCAGCTCGTCCACGATGCGGCCGTTGCCGCGCACCGGGCCGTCCAGCCGCTGCAGGTTGCAGTTGACCACCCATACCAGGTTGTCCAGCGTCTCGCGGCTGGCCAGCGTGAGCGCGCTCATGCTCTCGGGCTCGTCCATCTCGCCGTCGCCGAACACGCCCC
>CAZZAW010000033.1:0-16437 GCA_964652405.1 uncultured Ramlibacter sp. | reverse complement strand
CGGCCGGTGCGGCCGATGCGGTGCGTGTAGTCCTCGCTCTTCATCGGCAGGCCGAAGTTGAAGACGTGGGTGATGGTGGGCACGTCGATGCCGCGGGCCGCCACGTCGGTGGCCACCAGGATCTGCACCTGGCCATTGCGCAGCGCCATCAGCCGGCGGTTGCGCAGGCCCTGGCTCAGCGCGCCGTGCAGCGCGACGGCCGAGAAGCCTTCCTGCTGCAGGTCGTTGGCCAGGCCGTCGCACTCGATCTGCGTGGACGCGAAGACGATGGCCTGGTTGATCGAGGTGTCGCGCAGCCAGTGGTCCAGCAGCTTGCGCTTGTGCTGGGCGTTGTCGGCCCAGAACAGCACCTGCTTGATGTTGGCGTGCTTTTCCTGCGGCGAGTCGATCTGCACCTTCTGGGGCTGGCGCATCACGCGCGCGGCCAGCTGCTGGATGCGGGGCGCGAAGGTCGCGCTGAACATCATGGTCTGCTGGCGCTCGATGGTGAGCTGGTTGACTTCGGCCAAGTCGTCGGCGAAGCCCAGGTCCAGCATGCGGTCGGCCTCGTCGACGACGAGGAAGCGCACCTGGTCCAGCTTGATCTGCTGCGAGCGCTGCAGGTCCAGCAGCCGGCCGGGGGTGGCGACCACCAGGTTGGCGTTCTGCAGGCGGGCGATCTGCAGCTGGTAGGGCATGCCGCCCACCACGTTGGCGATGCGCAGGCCGCGGCAATGCTTGACCAGGTCGATCGCGTCGTGCGCCACCTGCTGCGCGAGCTCGCGCGTGGGGCACAGGATCAGCGCGCCGGGCTGCGCCGCCCTGAAGTTGCGCGGATTGGTCGGGTCCTTGCGCTTGCGCTTGGGGGGGGCTTCGCCGCGCGCGGCCGCTTCGACGGCCAGGCGCTCGTACTCGGCCCGCTCCTCGGCGGCCGCCTGCGCCTGCTGCAGCAGCAGCGTGTGCAGCACGGGCAGCAGGAAGGCCGCGGTCTTGCCGCTGCCGGTCTGGCTGGACACCATCAGGTCGACGAAGCGCGCGGACTCGCCTTCCACGGCGTCGCTGGCCATGGCCATGGGAATGGCCTGCTCCTGCACGGCGGTCGGCTGGGTGAAGCCCAGGTCTTCCACGGCCTGGATCAGCTCGGGCGCCAGGCCCAGTTTGAGGAAGCCGTTGGGCGCGACCGGGGTCGTGTCCAGGGCGGTGTCAAAGGTCTCGGCAGGGGCAAAGCCACCCTGCACTTCGGTGAAAGTGTCGGTCATGAGGTCTCGCACGCGAACCGCGCCCCGCGGGGGCACGGCCGTCGTCAATGGTTAATGGACATCAACCATTCAAACGACGTACAGCGTTGTCGGCGCTGTCGGCTGCATTTGCGCAGCCTTGTGCATGAAGGCAGATGAAGGATGCAGCCCTTGCGAACTGCGAAGCCAGCGATTATCGCACGAACTCGGGTTTTTACCTAATCGAGCTTCAGGAAGTGCTCGCGGTAGTGCGCCAGCTCGGCAATGGACTCCTGGACGTCGGCCAGGGCCGTGTGCAGCTGCTGCTTCCTGAAGCTGTTGTAGACGGCGGGCCGCCAGCGCTTGGCCAGTTCCTTGAGGGTGCTCACGTCCAGGTTGCGGTAGTGGAAGTAGGCCTCCAGCTTCGGCATGTACTTCACCAGGAAGCGCCGGTCCTGGCCGATGCTGTTGCCGCACATCGGGCTGCCCTGGCGCGGCACGTACCTGGCGATGAAGTCCAGGATCTCCTGTTCGGCCTGTGCCTCGGTGACCGTGGAGGCCTTCACCCGGTCGGTCAGGCCGCTCTTGCCGTGGGTGCCCTTGTTCCAGGCGTCCATCTTGTCCAGCTGGGCGTCGCTCTGGTGGATGGCGAACACCGGGCCTTCGATGCGTGGCTCCAGGTTGGGGCCGGTGACGACAACCGCGATCTCGATCAATCGGTCCACTTCCGGGTCCAGACCGGTCATTTCACAGTCGAGCCACACGAGGTTCTGGTCGCTTTTCTCCAGCGTGACGGGCAGATTGGGGGGCGTGTCGGACATGTCCCCATTGTCCACGATGGTCTACCATCGGCGCATGGATCGCCCCCTTGTCCTCACCCTTGTTTTCGCGGGCTTTCTGCTGGCCAGCCTGGCCGTGAAGTTCTGGCTCGCGACGCGCCAGACGCGCCACGTGGCCCGCCACCGCGACACCGTGCCCCCGATGTTCGCGGCCACCATCTCGCCCCAGGCGCACCGCAAGGCCGCCGACTACACCATCGCCAAGAACCGGCTGGACGTGATCGACACCGCGTTCACCGCCGCCGTCACGCTGGGCTGGACCCTGCTGGGCGGCCTGGACGCGCTCAACCAGCTCCTGATGGGCTGGCTGGGACCGGGCATGGTCCAGCAGCTGGCCCTGCTCGCGGCCTTCGCCCTGATCGGCGGCGCGCTGGGCCTGCCGCTCTCGCTGTACCAGACCTTCGTGCTGGAGGAGCGCTTCGGCTTCAACAAGATGAGTTTGCGCCTCTGGCTGGCCGACCTGGCCAAGGGCCTGGTGCTGGGCGCGCTGATCGGCCTGCCGATCGCGGCGCTGATCCTGTGGTTGATGGGCGCCGCCGGCACGCTGTGGTGGCTGTGGGCCTGGGGTGTCTGGATGGGCTTCAACCTGCTGCTGCTGGTCGTCTACCCCACGTTCATCGCGCCGCTGTTCAACAAGTTCAAGCCGCTGGAAGACGAGACGCTCAAGGCGCGCGTCACGGCCCTGATGCAGCGCTGCGGCTTCGCCGCCAAGGGCCTGTTCGTGATGGACGGCAGCAAGCGCAGCGCCCATGCCAACGCCTACTTCACCGGCTTCGGCGCGGCCAAGCGGGTGGTGTTCTACGACACGCTGCTGTCCAAGCTGTCGCCGGGCGAGGTGGACGCGGTGCTGGCCCACGAGCTCGGCCACTTCAAGCACCGGCATATCCTCAAGCGGGTGGCCAGCCTCTTCGCCATCAGCCTGGCGGGCTTCGCCCTGCTGGGCTGGCTGGCCACGCAGGCCTGGTTCTATTTCGGCCTGGGCGTGCGGCCCAACATGACGGGCCCCAACGACGCGCTCGCGCTGATCCTGTTCCTGCTGGCCGCGCCGGTGTTCACCTACTTCATCTCGCCGCTGTTCGCGCAGCTGTCGCGCCGCCACGAGTTCGAGGCCGATGCGTTCGCGGTGGCGCAGACCAGCGGCCAGGACCTGAGCACCGCCCTGCTCAAGCTGTACGAGGACAACGCGTCCACGCTCACGCCCGACCCGGTCTTCGTGAAGTTCTATTACTCGCACCCGCCGGCCTCCGAACGGCTGGCACGCATGGCCGGGAGCCCCGCATGACTTCGATGCTCAAGAAGAAGGACTGGTCCCTGCAGCCGCGGCGGGCCCTCACCCCGACCGAGGTCGTGACCCGGCTGGCTTCCGCGCCGGGCTGGCAGCTGACCGGCGACGGGCCCCAGGTCGCCATCGAGAAGACCTATACCTTCGCGAACTACCACGAGACCATCTCGTTCGTGAACGCGGTGGCCTTCATCGCCAATGCGCAGGACCACCACCCGGACCTCTCGGTCCACTACAGCCGCTGCGTGGTGCGCTTCAACACGCACGACGTCAAGGGCCTGTCGGACACCGACTTCGAGTGCGCGGCCCAGGTCGACGCGCTGGTCGCATGAGGGCCCCGGCCCTTGTCTGAGCCGGCCGGCCTGGAGCCCGGCCTGGTGGTGGCCAGCTTCGGCCGCCATTGCCTGGTGGAGAAGACGGGCGGCGAGCGGCTGATCTGCCACCCGCGCGGCAAGAAGAGCCAGGCCGTCGTCGGCGACCGCGTGCTCTGGCGCGGCAGCCACGATGAAGGCACGATCGAGCAGGTGCAGGAGCGCCGCAACCTGTTCTACCGGCAGGACGAGGTCCGCACCAAGTCCTTCGCCGCCAACCTCGACCAGGTGCTGGTGCTGATCGCCGCCGAACCCGAGTTCTCCGAAAGCCAGCTGGCGCGGGCGCTGATCGCGGCCGAGGCCGAACGCATCGCGCCCCTGATCGCCCTGAACAAGAGAGACCTGGTGGAGCCCTTCGAGCGCGCCTGGAGCCGGCTGCTGCCCTACCAGCGCATGGGCTACGGGGTGCTGCCGCTTTCGCTGCGCCTGTCCGGCGACGTGGACCGGTCCCTGCTGCTCAAGCACCTGCATGGCAAGACCACGCTGGTGCTGGGACCCTCGGGCGCCGGCAAGAGCACGCTGATCAACCTGCTGGTCCCCGGCGCGCTGGCGCAGACCGGCGAGATCTCCAGGGCGCTGAACAGCGGCAAGCACACCACCACCAGCACCACCTGGTACTGGGTGGACGAAGGCCGCACCACCGCGCTGATCGACTCGCCGGGCTTCCAGGAATTCGGCCTGCACCACATCGCCCCGGACCAGCTCGCCGGGCTGATGCCCGACCTGCGGCCGCACCTCGGCCATTGCAAGTTCTACAACTGCACTCACCTGCACGAACCGGGCTGCGCCGTGATGTCCGCCATCGAATCGGCCGCTAGCCCGCACCCCGTGGGCGCAGCCCGCTACAAGATCTATAGCGACCTGTTCGCCGAGCTGTCCCAGCCGCCGCGGTACTGACGCCTGGGCGCTTGTGCCGCCCGCGCGCAGCTCCTATGCTGGCCCCATGCCGCGCCTTCATGCCCTCGCCCTCGCTGCCGCCCTGCTGGCGGCCAGCTCCGCCGGCGCGCAGGAGTTCAAGCCCTATCCCGATCCCCGGGTCACCGCCGGACAGTGGCAGGCCTACCTGGACGAGGTCCGCTCACGCCACGGGCAGGCGGCCCAGCCGCTGCCGGAGCAGCAGCTGGTCATCTTCCATGACCGCGAGAACAAGACCAGCTACACCTTCACCCTGCCGGGCCATCCCGCGCACCCGGCCTGGGTCACGCGCCGCCTGCAGCACACGCTGGAAGGCATGGCCGTGCGCCACGTGGGCTTCTATGCGGGGGAACTGGACGCCTTCGCGCGGCTGTTCGAGCAGTTGCTGAAGGTGAGCGAGGGCGCGCGCCAGCAGCTGCAGCGGGGCCCAGGCGACCCGGTCTAGCCGAGCAGGCGCGCCAGCGTCAGCAGCGCCAGCAGCACCATCCACAGCACCACCGAGCGCCAGACCAGACCCACGATGCTGCGCAAGTGCGCGGGCTCGGCCTCACGGCCGGGCGTGCTCTCGCTGTCCGCCAGGGCATCGGCGCCGGCCCCGCTGGCGCGGAAACTGCCGCTGGCCTCGGGCACGAAGGCGGGGGACCTGAGCGCCTCGCCGCCCAGGCGCACGTTCACCGCTCCGGAGGTGGCGGCCAGCACCACGCCGTCGTTGTCATTCGGAAAGCGCTGCGCGTGGTGGCGCCAGCAGTCGATCGCCTCCTCGAAGCTGCCCACCACGGCAAAGCCCAGCGCGGTCACGCGCGCGGGCAGCCAGTCGACCACGGCCCAGGCCCGGGCCGCCGCCGACTGCAGGGCCAGGCTGGCCGGCTGCGTGCGCGTGCGGCTGCGGTGCCGCCAGTAGCGCGCCACGAACTCGCTCATGCGGTACAGCACCGCGCCTGCCGGGCCGAAGCCGAAGGCCGCGAGCACCGAGAACCAGCCCAGCACGCCGAACACGTGCCGGTGGGCCGCCAGCACCGAGTACTCGATCACATGCCGCACGATTTCGCGCCGCGGCAGCTCGGTGGCATCCACCTGCTGCCACTGCGCCAGCAGCTCGCGGGCGCGCTCCTCGTCGCCGGCGTCCAGCGCGTCGCGGATGTTGGTGAAGTGATGGCTGAACTGGCGAAAGCCCAGGGTGACGTACAGCACCGCCACGCTCCACACCACGGCGGCCGGCCAGCCGATGGTGAGCATCAGCAGCCAGTGGATGCCCAGGGCCACGAGCGCCGGCAGCACCGTGGAGAGGGTCCAGGCGATCCAGCCGTGCTGGGGCTTGCCGGCGTCGAAGTTGCGGCTGACCCAGCGGGCCCAGCTGCGCATGCCTGCGTGGATGGGGTTCTGGCGCGCCAGCGGCCGCACCTGCTCGATCAGCAGGGCGAACAGGATGGCGAAGAAACTCATGCGGGGATGATAGCGATGCGGGGAGGCCAGCCGCCGCCGGGCCGCCCCAAGGCGGCTGAGCCCCCTCGGGGGGCAGCGCAGCCGCTTGCGGCAAGCGTGGGGGCCGTTGTTTCAGGCCGCCAGGAAGCGGTAGAAGTTGCGCAGCATGGCGGCCGTGGCGCCCCAGATGAAACGCTCGCTCGCGCCGTCCATGTAGCGCATGGAGAACCATTCCCGGCGCGCCCCGGCCCACTCGAGGGCATGGCGGCGGTGGTGCGCCGGGTTCATCAGGAAAGCCAGCGGCACCTCAAAAGCCTCGGCCACCTCGAACGCATTCAGCGTGAGCCGGTGGTCCGGGCTCACCAGCGCCACCACCGGCGTGATGATGAACTGCGTCCCCGTGGTGTAGGTGGGCATCTGCCCGATGACCTGCGCCAGCGCCGGGTCGAGGCCGATCTCCTCCTGCGCCTCGCGCAGCGCGGTGAAGGCGTCATCCGGGTCGGTGTCGTCGCGCTTGCCGCCGGGAAAGGCCACCTGGCCCGAATGCGTGGACAGGTGCGTGGTGCGCTCGGTCAGGAGCACCGTGGGCTGCTCGCGCATCACGATGGGCACCAGCACCGCGGCATGCGCGGGCTCGCGCTCGGAGAACCGCCGCTCGGCCCAGACCTCGGGTTCCCAGGCCGGCGGCCGCTCGAAGCGCTCGCGCAGGGCTTGGGGCCGCAGCCGCTCGGACCCCACCGCCGGCAGGTGCGAGTCGATGCCGGTCACGGGGACGGCCCGCGGATCGAAGTTCGGCAGCTTCGACAGCAGCGTGTTCGGGTCGGCGGCGGGTGCGGGGTCGATGGGCATGGGGCAAAAAACAAAGCCGCCGCAGGCGGGTGGCCTGTCGGCGGCTGTGCGGCCAGGAAGGCTTAGGCGGCGGCGGTGGCAGCCGACTTGCTGGCGAGCTTTTCCTTGATGCGGGCCGACTTGCCGCTGCGGTCACGCAGGTAGTACAGCTTGGCGCGGCGCACGTCGCCACGGCGCTTGACTTCGATGCTGGCGATCAGCGGGCTGTAGGTCTGGAAGGTCCGCTCGACGCCTTCGCCGCTGGAGATCTTGCGCACGGTGAAGCCGCTGTTCAGGCCGCGGTTGCGCTTGGCGATGACCACGCCTTCGTAGGCCTGCACGCGCTTGCGGTTGCCTTCGACGACGTTGACGTTGACGATGACCGTGTCGCCGGGGGCGAACTCGGGGATCTTCTTGCCGAGCTTGGCGATTTCTTCCTGCTCGAGGGTCTGGATGATGTTCATGGTTGGCCTTAATCGATCATGCCCGCGCTACGCAAAAGGCCTGGCATCGGGTGCCTGGCGGCCGGGCAGAGGATCCGGGAAAGCCCGAGATTATAGCCCGGCGGGGCGCAGGCTGGCCAGCAGGGCCTCGTCGGCCGCGTCCAGCCGCCCGGCGGCCCGGGCAGCGGCGATCAGGTCGGGGCGGTGCCGCGCGGTCACCTCCAGCCGCCGGTCACGCCGCCAGCGCTCGATCTGGGCGTGGTGCCCGGACAGCAGCGGGGCCGGCACGCGCCGCCCCTCCCATTCTTCCGGGCGGGTGTAGTGCGGGCAGTCCAGCAGCCCGTCCAGGGCCGGGTTGAAGCTGTCCAGCTGGTGGCTGCCCTCGTCGTTCAGCACCCCCGGCTGCAGCCGGGCGACGGCGTCCAGCAAGGCCATGGCCGCGATCTCGCCGCCCGAGAGCACGAAATCGCCCAGGCTGAGCTGCTCGTCCACATGGGCGTCGACGAAGCGCTGGTCGATGCCTTCGTAGCGCCCGCACAGCAGCACGGCGCCGGCGCTGGCGGACCAGCGTTCCACCTGGGCATGGTCGATCCGGCGCCCCGTGGGGGAGAACAGCAGCACCGGCCCCCGGGTACCGCGGTCCGCCTGCGCGACGGCCAGGCAGGCGGCCAGGGGCTGGGCCATCATCACCATGCCGGGCCCGCCGCCGAACGGCCTGTCGTCCACCCGGCGGTAGTTGCCTTCGGCGTGGTCGCGCAGGTTCCACAGGCGCACGTCCACCTGCCCGGATTCATAGGCGCGGCGGGTCACCCCGGCCGCCAGGAAGGGGCCGAACAGCTCCGGGAACAGGGTGATGACGTCGAACCGCATGCCGGGCTCAGTAGTCGGGCTGCCAGTCCACGGTGATGCGGCGCCCCGGCAGGTCCACGCTGTCCACGTAGGCCGACACGAAGGGGATCATGCGTTCCTGGGGCTTGCCGCCCTCGCCTTCGTAGCCGATGACCAGCACGGTCTGCGGCCCGGTGGAGAGCAGCTCCTTCACTTCGCCCAGCGCCACGCCCTCGCGGTTGACCACGGCCAGGCCGATCAGGTCGACCCAGTAGTACTCGTCCTGCGCGGCGGTCGGGAAGCTGGAACGGGGCACGAAGATCCGTGCGCCCTTCAAGGCCTCGGCCGCATTGCGGTCATCCACCTCCTGGGCCGAGGCCACGACGGTGTCGGAGTGCTCCTTGGCCTCGCGGACGCGCAGCAGCAGCGTGCCGGAGAAGGTCTTCGCGCCCTTCTCGGCGGGCTGCAGGTACCAGCGCTTGGAAGAAAAAAGCGCTTCCGGGGAAGCGCTGTGGGGCAGGACCTTGAACCAGCCCTTGATGCCCCAGGCATCGGCGATGCGCCCGACCTCGACCGCGTCGGTGGGCAGTTCAACAGGCTCCAGGCCTGTCATCGCCCGCTCAGGCGGCGGCAGCCGGGGCCTTGGCGGCAGCCTGCTTGAGGAGGCGCTCCACCGTGGGGGAGGCCTGGGCGCCCACACCGCGCCAGTAGGTCAGGCGGTCCTGGGCGATACGGACGCTTTCCTCGTTGTCCTTGGCGATCGGGTTGTAGAAACCCAGGCGCTCGATGAAGCGGCCGTCGCGGCGCACGCGCTTGTCGGCCACGACGATGTTGAAGAACGGCCGGCCCTTGGCGCCGCCGCGTGAGAGTCGAATGACGACCATGATTTATCCTTCGGGTGGACGGAATCGCTTCCGGGAGTCTTCCAGCGTTTGAGACACGCGACATGGCCACCCGGCCAGCGACACGCTGAAAAGCCCGCGATTATAACGCCCCCTGCCCCCATGAGCACCATCCGCCCCAGCCAGGACGCCGACCTGCCCGCCATCACGGCCATCTACGGCCACCACGTGCTGCACGGCACCGGCACTTTCGAGACCACCCCGCCGACCGAGGCGGACATGGCGGCGCGCCGGGCCGACGTGCTGGGCAAGGGCCTGCCCTACCTGGTGGCCGAGCAGGACGGCCGGGTGCTGGGATTCGCCTATTGCCAGTGGTTCAAGCCGCGGCCGGCCTACCGCTTCTCGGCCGAGGACTCGATCTACCTGCACCCGGACACCGCCGGGAAAGGCCTGGGCAAGGCCCTGCTGGCCCGGCTGGTGGCCGAGGCGGAAGGCGCGGGCATCCGCAAGCTGATCGCCGTCATCGGCGATTCGGGCAATGCCGGCTCGGTCGGCGTGCACCGGTCCCTGGGCTTCGAGCGGGTGGGCGTGATCGCCAACTGCGGATGGAAGTTCGGCCGCTGGCTGGACATCGTGTTGATGGAAAAGGTGGTGGGCCCCGGCGCTTCCACCGCACCCCGGGAACCATGAAAAGCAAGACCCTGGCCGCCTGGCTCGCCTTCCTGGGCGGGCCGCTGGGCCTGCACCGCTTCTACCTGCACGGCCTGGGCGACCTGCTGGGCTGGCTGCTGCCCATCCCCACGGCGCTGGGCGTCTACGGCCTGCAGCGCGTGCAGCGCTTCGGCATCGACGACCCCGCCAGCTGGGTGCTGGTGCCCTTCCTGGGGTTCACCATCGCCGGCTGCGCGCTCACGGCCATCGTCTACGGCCTGACCGACAAGGCCCGCTGGAACGCCCGCTTCAACCCCGGCGCCGGGCCCGAGGCGCCGGCCGGCCACACCCGCTGGGCCACCGTGTTCGCCGTGGTCGCCTCGCTGCTGGTGGGCACCACCGTGCTGATGGCCAGCATCGTCTACAGCTTCCAGCGCTACTTCGAGTACCAGGTCGAGGAAGGACGGAGGATCAGCCAATGAATGCGCCGGCCGATGTCATCATCCGCGCCGCGGAGCCCTCCGACGCGGCCGGCGTCTCGGCGCTGCTGGGCCGCCCCGGCACCGTGGAAGGCACGCTGCAGGTGCCCGACATGCCAGTGGCTTCGCGGGTGGAGTTCCTCCAGCGGATCGAGCCGCGCGACTGCAAGCTGGTGGCCGTGGCCGGCGGCGAGATCGTGGCCATGGGCGGGCTGCACACCGTGCAGGCCAGCCTGCGCCGCAGCCATGTGCGCCTGCTGGGCCTGGCCGTGGCGCCGCAGTGGCAGGGCCGGGGCCTGGGCCGCCAGCTGATGGACCGCCTGCTGGCCTGGGCCGACGGCTGGGCCGGCGTGCTGCGCATCGAGCTGCACGTGCACGTCGACAACGAGAAGGCGATCGCGCTGTACCGCAGCCTGGGGTTCGTGGAGGAAGGCCGCCACCGCGGCTATGCGCTCAAGAACGGCCGCTACGTGGACAGCCTGTCCATGGCACGCCTGCACCCGCAGCCGCCGCAGCTGCCCTGAAGCCGGTCAGAAAATCTGCAGGCTGAGCCAGTAGGCCACGGCCGCCACGAAGGCGCTGGCGGGGATGGTGAAGATCCACGCCCAGACGATGTTGCCGGCCACGCCCCAGCGCACCGCGCTCGCCCGCTGGGTGGAGCCCACGCCCACGATGGCGCCCGTGATGGTGTGGGTGGTCGACACCGGAATGCCCAGCCCCGTGGCCAGGAATAGCGTGATGGCGCCGCCGGTCTCGGCACAGAAGCCGCCCACCGGCTTGAGCTTGGTGATCTTCTGCCCCATGGTCTTGACGATGCGCCAGCCGCCGAACATGGTGCCCAGCGCGATCGCGAAGTAGCAGCTCACGATCACCCAGCCGGGCGGCGAGGCTTCGCCGGCCGCCACGTAGCCGGTGGCAATCAGCAGCATCCAGATGATGCCGATCGTCTTCTGCGCGTCGTTGCCGCCATGGCCCAGGCTGTAGGCCCCGGCCGAGACCAGCTGCATGCGCCGGAACCAGCGGTCCACCCGCGAGGGAGTGGCCCGGCGGAACAGGTGCGAGACCAGCAGCATCATCAGCGAGCCCAGCAGGAAGCCCAGCGTGGGCGACACGAAGATGAACAGCACGGTCTTGAGGATGCCCGCCCCCAGCAGGGACCCGGCGCCCGCCTTGGCGATCACCGCGCCCACGATGCCGCCGATCAGCGCGTGCGAGCTGCTGCTGGGGATGCCGTAGTACCAGGTGATCACGTTCCACGTGATCGCGCCCACCAGCGCGCCGAACACCACGTGCGTGTCCACCACGCCGGGCTGCACGATCCCCTTGCCCACCGTGGCCGCCACGCTCAGGTGGAAGATGAAGATGGCGATGAAGTTGAAGAAGGCGGCGAACAGCACCGCCTGGGTCGGCTTGAGCACGCCGGTGGACACCACCGTGGCGATGGAGTTCGCCGCGTCGTGGAAGCCGTTCATGAAGTCGAAGGCCAGGGCCAGGGCCACCAGCATGATCACCACCCAGAGGGCGGCCTGCGCGGTCTCCATGGGATCAGGAATGCTCGAGGACGATGCCCTCGATCACGTTGGCCACGTCTTCGCACTTGTCGGTGATGGTCTCCAGCAGCTCGTAGATGGCCTTGAGCTTGAGCACCTCGCGCACGTCCGGCTCCTCGCGGAACAGCTTGCTCATGGCCGAGCGCATCACGCGGTCGGCGTCGGACTCCAGCCGGTCGATTTCCTCGCAGGTCTTCAGGGCCGCTTCGGCGGTGGGTGCGTCGGCCAGCCGGGCGATCAGCGCCACCGCGTCCTTGACCCGCTCGCAGCACTTGACCGACAGGTCCGTCAGGCGCGTGATTTCCTCGTTCACCTGCCGCAGGTCGTACAGCGCCATGGTCTCGGCCGAGTCCTGGATCAGGTCGGCCACGTCGTCCATGGTGTTGATCAGGGTGTGGATCTGGTCGCGGTCGATCGGGGTGATGAAGGTCTTGTGGATCAGCCGGTTGACCTCGTGCGTCACGCGGTCGGCCGCACGCTCGGCGTTGTCCACGTCCTGGTTGTACTTCTCGCGCAGGGCCTGGTCGTTGTAGTTGGCCACCAGGCCGGAGAACGCGTGGGCTGCCTCCACGATGCGCTCGGCATGCTGGTTGAACATCTCGAAAAAGTTGCCTTCCCGCGGCAGCAGCTTGCCAAAGAGCATGGCGGCTCCAGAATGTGACGTTTTTGTGACAGGCGAGTGTAACGCCCGCCACCTCTCAGCCGTTGCTGCGGAACATGAAATAGACCGCCCCGACCATGCACAGGGCGGCCCAGAGGTAATCGAGCTTGAGGGGCTCGCGCAGGTAGAACACGGCGAAGGGCACGAACACGGACAGCGTGATCACTTCCTGCATGATCTTGAGCTGCGCAACCGAGAACCCCGCCTGCTGGAAGCCGATGCGGTTGGCGGGCACCTGCAGCAGGTACTCGGCCAGGGCGATGCCCCAGCTCACCAGCGCCGCCACGTACCAGGGGCTGGTGGCCAGGTTCTTCAGGTGGCCGTACCAGGCGAACGTCATGAACACGTTGGAGGCGACCAGCAACAGGATGGATTGCAGCGGGAAAGGCAGCGAGGCAAGCGTGCTCATGCACAAATTATCCGTGGTGCACGAGGATGCCCATTGCCTGGTGCTGGACAAGCCCGCGGGCCTGCTGTGCGTGCCGGGCCGCGGCGCGGACAAGCAGGACTGCCTGTGGACCCGTGCCCAGGAACGCTGGCCGGACGCCCTGGTGGTGCACCGCCTGGACATGGCGACCTCGGGCCTGTGCCTGTTCGCCCGTGGGGCTGCCCTGCAGGCGGCGTTCGGCCATGCCTTCGCGCGGCGCGAAGTCGCCAAGGCCTATGCCGCCATCGTGCAGGGCGACCCCGGCGAATCGGGCGAGATCGACCTGCCGCTTTCGGCCGACTGGCCGAACCGCCCGCGCCAGAAGGTGGATCCGCAGCAGGGCAAGCCAAGCCTCACGCGTTGGCGCCGCCTGGGCCCGGGCCCGCAGCCAGGCACGACCCGCCTGGCGCTGGAGCCGGTCACCGGCCGCTCCCACCAGCTGCGGGTGCACCTGCTGGCGATCGGGCACCCCATCCTGGGCGACACCCTGTACGCGCCACCCCGGGTGGCCGCGGCTGCGCCCCGCCTGCTGCTGCACGCCTCCGGGCTGAAGCTGGTGCATCCGGCCACCGCCACGCCCGTGCACTGGCGCAGCGCAGCGCCCTTCTGAAGCGGCATGGCGCGCGCCCACTACCACGTGTACGTCGTCGAACTGGACGACCGCGTCTGGAACCACGCGCGCTTCCGCAAGGCCAATCCGGACTACGTGCTGGGCAAGCCCTTCGTCTACGTGGGCATGACGGGGCTGGACCCGGACCTGCGCTTCGACAAGCACAAGGCCGGCATCCAGGCCAGCAGCTACGTGCGCGACTACGGCGTGCGGCTGAGGCCGGAGCTCTACGAACGCTACAACCCCCTGCCATACCGGGCGGCGCGCGAGATGGAGGTGGAACTGGGCATCGCCCTGCGGCGGGCGGGCTACGGCGTCTGGCAGGCCTAGGCGCGCGCGGCGGCGACGTACAGCCGGGTGAAGAACAGGCCGATGTGCAGCTTCTCCAGCGCCTGCCGCTGCAACTGCCACACGGCCTGCAGCTGGGCCGGCCCCAGGTCCAGCTCCACGGCGTCGGCCAGCGCCTGCTCGGCCGCGGCCGCATCCGCGCGGGCGCGTTGGGCGGCCTTCTGCGCGCTGGCGCAGATCGCCCGCAAGTAGCCCAGCTGTTCCGGCGGCACCATGGTCTTCGCGCTCCTGTGAGAATGAGGCCATGCTCCCGCGGCTGGGCCAGGCTCCGTGTAGGAAGGCTGCCGAAGTCCGGGTCCGCCGCCGTTGCCTGCCCCTGCCGGAGAACGCCATGTCCCCTTCCCTCCTCCATCGCCGGACCGTCGCCGCCGCGCTGGTCGCGCTTCCCGCCCTGTGGCTGGGCGCCCGGGCCCAGCCCGCAGCGCCGCGCCGCGCCACGCCGGCCCAGACCGAAGGCCCGTTCTATCCGGTCGCATTGCCGCAGGACAGCGACTTCGACCTGCTGCGCAACGGCAGCCAGCGCTACGCGCGCGGCCAACCGGCCTGGGTCGAGGGCGTGGTGACGGACCTGCAGGGCAAGCCGCTCGCTGGCGCCCAGGTCGAGATCTGGCAATGCGACGAGGCCGGCCACTACCACCACCCGGGCGACGGCAGCCGTGCGGACCCCGCCTTCCAGGGCTTCGGCAAGGTGGTGGCGGGCGCGGATGGCCGTTACCGCTTCCGCACCATCCGGCCCGTGGCCTATGCCGGCCGGACGCCGCACATCCACGTCAAGGTGAAGGCGGGCGGGCGCGAGCTGCTGACCACCCAGCTTTATGTGCAGGGCGACCCGAACAACGAAAGGGACGGGCTCTGGCGCAGGATGAGCGCGGAAGACCGCGCTGCCGTCACCGTCCCGTTCCGGGCCGGTGCCGACGGCCTGCAAGCCAGCTTCCCCATCGTTGTGAACGCCTGAAGACTTCACCTAGGATCGCCCCATGACCCCTGCTTCCCACCTCACCATCCTCACCGGCGCTTCGCGCGGCATGGGCCTGGCCATGGCCGAACAGCTGCTGGACGCGGGCCATGTCCTGCTGTGCATCTCGCGCAAGAGCAACGATGCCCTCGCCGCCCGGGCCGCCGGCAAGGGCTCCCTGGAGCAATGGAACCAGGACCTCGCCCGCCCCGCCACCGCGGCCGCCAAGCTGGAGACCTGGCTGGCAGCCCAGCGCGACAGGGGATACGCCAGCGCCACCCTGATCAACAACGCCGGCGTGCTGCCCCGCATCGCGCCGCTCGGAGACATTGCCCCGGACGACCTGGCCGACGCGCTGCGGGTGGACCTGGAAGCGCCGATGCTGCTGACCGGCGCCTTCCTGCGCGCTACCGCGGGCTGGCCCTGCACGCGCAAGGTGCTCAACATCTCCTCGGGCCTCGGCCGCCGGGCCATGGCCTCGCAAGCGGCATACTGCGCCGCGAAGGCCGGCATGGACCACTTCAGCCGCTGCGTGGCCCTGGAAGAAGCCGGCCAGCCGCACGGCGCTCGCATCTGCTCGCTGGCGCCGGGCGTGATCGACACCGACATGCAGGTGCAGCTGCGCGGCGCCGACGCCGCCAGCTTCCCCGACATCGGCAACTTCATCGGCATGAAGGACAAGGGCATGCTCGCCTCGCCAAGGGAAGCGGCCGCGCGCGTGCTGGCCTACCTCGCGCGGCCTGATTTCGGCAGCCAGCCCGTCGCGGACGTCAGGGACTAGTCGCCCTGGAAGCCCCCGGCACGGTAGGTCAGCACCAGCGTGTCGCGGTGGCCGTGGGCCCCCACGGGCTGGATGGGCGTGGACTCGTGGATCACGCGCTCGTCGTCCAGCAGCAGCAGGCTCCAGGGCTCGGACAGCGTGAAGCGCTGCCCCGCCGGTCCGTCCGCTTCGAACACCCGCGTCTCCCCGCCCTTGATGTGGTGGCGCCCCACCAGGAACACGGCCACCAGGTCCACGCCGTCGCGGTGCGCCCCTTCGGGCGTGGGACGGCCGATGCCGTCCGTGGTGTCGATGCGGAACTGGTGCGCCTCCACGTACCACGGGCGCTCACCTTTCAGCCCCGAGCTCACCCGCGCCAGGGCCAGCAGCAGGCGGCGCCACGCGGGCGCGTCCACCGTGCCAGGCTGCAGGGGCTCGAACCAGCGCTGCATGCCGCCGTGCAGGGCGTTGTATTCCACGGGCTGCCAGTGCGCCCGGTGCGGCACCGTGGCGAGTTCGCCGCGGTCCGCCACGAAGCAGCCGTGGCGGCGGCGCCGGTAACGCCCGCCGTCCTTGAGGTAGGCATCGGGCGGAAGGTCGTTCCAGGCAGGCGCCAGCGCTTCCAGAGCCTGCAACTCGCAACCCGCGAGCTCGCACACGGACTGCGGGCTGAGGACGGCATAGCCGGGCCCGGCCAGCCGGGCCGGGAGTTGAGCGAGGGATACATAGGGCGGCGCAAGCATCCGCCAAGCTTAGCGGAGCCCTTGGCCAGCGTCAGGCCGCGACCTTCACGCCCTTCCAGAAAGCCACCCGCCCGCGCACCATCTCGGCTTCGGGCTTGGGGTCGGGGTAGTACCAGACTGCATCCGCATTCATCTCGCCGTTGACCAGCAGCGAGTAGTAGCTGGCCTGGCCCTTCCACGGGCAGCTCGTCTTGTGGTTGCTGAACGTGACGTACTCGCGCTTCAGCGCGGATTCCGGGAAGTAGTGGTTGCCTTCCACGACCACGGTGTCGTCGCTCTCGGCGATC
>CAZZAW010000032.1:1616-16491 GCA_964652405.1 uncultured Ramlibacter sp. | reverse complement strand
AACTTCGCGACCGGCAGATCGTCAACAACCTTACCTGCGTCCATGAAGATCACGCGATGCCCCACGCGCCGAGCAAACCCCATCTCGTGCGTGACGCACATCATGGTCATCCCTTCCGTGGCCAGCTCTGTCATGACGTCCAGCACTTCGCCCACCATCTCAGGATCCAGCGCGGAGGTTGGCTCGTCAAAAAGCATCACGATGGGGTCCATGCACAGGGAGCGGGCGATCGCCACACGCTGTTGCTGCCCCCCGGACAGCTGACCTGGGTGCTTGTCCTTGTGCGCCAATAGGCCAACCCGCTCCAGGAAATGATGCGCCTTGCTGACAGCCTCTTCTTTGGGCCGCCCCAGAACGCGGATCTGGGAAAGTGTCAGGTTCTCGGTGACGGTCAGGTGCGGAAAGAGCTCGAAGTTTTGGAAAACCATGCCTACGCGGCTGCGCAAAAGGGGAAGGTTTGTTTTCTTGGCCCCCACTGAAGTCCCGTCAATCAGAACCTCACCTTGCTGGAAAGGCTCGAGCCCATTCACAGTCTTGATCAAGGTCGACTTTCCTGACCCCGACGGACCGCAGACAACGACCACCTCGCCACGCGCGACGGACAGGCTGCAGTCGGTCAGGACCTGAAAGCTGCCGTACCACTTCGAGACATTCTTGATTTCAATCACGATTCCACCTCAAGCCGGCGCCAGACGACGCTTCTGAAAATAGCCGACCAACCAGACACCCAGCGAGCACAGCGCAAGGTAGACCGCAGCCACGAAAAGGTACATCTCGACAAGCCTGCCGTCGCGCTGGCCCAGCTTGCTGGCTGCGCCCAGGAAGTCGTTCAGGCTGATCACATAGACCAGGGAGGTGTCCTTGAGCAATGCCACCGTCTGATTGATCAGCGAGGGGGTCATGTTCCTGAACGCTTGCGGCAGGATCACAAAGCGCAGCGCCTGCCATCGGGTCAATCCAACGGACAGTGCTGCTTGCATCTGCCCGCCCCGCACGCTTCCGATGCCGGCCCGCATGATTTCGCAGTAATAGGCGGATTCAGCCAGTGTGAACGCCGCCAGGGCTGAGTAGATGGCGCCTACTGTGAGGTTCGGATCACCCGTGACGGCCCGCAATACGGGCGGCATGAGGAAGTAGAACCAGAAGATTGTGAGGATCAGCGGGATAGAGCGGAAAAAATTGACGTAGCCGCCTGCCGCCAGTTGTAGCGGTTTGGGTCCAAAGATCCTGATGATCGCCAGGACAGTGCCGATGAATATTCCCGCCACCATGCCCACGGCGACAAGAAAGAGGGTCATGGCCATTCCCTCTGCCAGGTAAGGCCAGGCGCGGACGATGGTTGACCAGTCGAAGTTGTAGGCCATGCTCAGGCTCCCAGGTAGCCGGGGATCCGGCTCCTGCGCTCGATCCACCGCATCAGAAGAATCACTGCATAGGTGATGAGCATGTAGATCAGGGTTGCTGCCACGAAGGCCTCGAACGGCTGCGCACTGAATTCGCTGAGTTGCCGCGTTTGTCCGGTCAGCTCCATCAGACCGATCGTCAAGGCCACAGCGGAATTTTTGAAGACGTTGAGAAAGTCCGACGTCATCGGCGGGATGACGATCCGAAACGCCTGCGGCAGCAGCACGTGCCGGTAAACGCCGGCGGTTGTCAGGCCCATGGCCATGGCCGCTTGCGTCTGTGAACGCGGCACCGATTCGATGCCGGCGCGAACCTGTTCGGCAGCCTTGGCCGCGCTGTACAAGGTCAGGCAAACGACGACCGTGAGGAACTGATTGGTCGTCGGATTCATCTGCTTGACCGCATCGCCCCACGTCACAGGCAGAAGCTCTGGCACGACGAAGTACCAGATGAAAAGCTGGACTAGAAGAGGCGTATTGCGAAAGATGTGGACGTACAGGGTCGCTGCCCAGCGGACAACTGGATTAGGCAGAGTGCGGGCGACCCCGGCGGCAGTGCCAATTGCCAGGGCCAGCACCCAGGAGAGCAGGGAAAGAAAAATCGTCCAGGCGACACCTCGAAGGAGCATCTCCCAGTAAAAGCCTTCCCCCGTCACCGACTGGCGGAAAAACACCAGCCAGTCCCAGCTGTAACTCATCTTCTGCCTTCTGCATTGCGCCGTAGATCACAGCGCTTTGTCGTTCGGATTCTTGAACAGGTCGAGGATTTCGTCGTTGACCGGGAAGCCCACGGTCACCCCACCCTTGACGTTGATCTTGGTCAGGAAGTACTTCACGAAGAGCTTTTCCATCTCCCCATTGCGCATCATCGTGGCGATCACGTCGTCCACCACGCCTTTGAACTGCGCATCGTCCTTGCGCATCATGCAACCGTAGGCTTCGCGCGCCATGGGGACACCTACCACCTCCCATTCGTAGGGCTTGTTGGCCCGAGCGATGTTGGAGAAAAGGATGATGTCGTCTTGCATGGCCGCGCGGGCGCGGCCGGTTTCCACGGTCAGGAAGTTTTCGTTGATGTCCTTGGCCAGGATGATGTTGATGCCCCAGCCGTTCTTTTCGTTGAGCTGGCGAAGGAGCCGCTCGCTGGTGGTGCCGGCGCTGACGACGACGTTTTTGCCGATCAGGTCTGCCCAGTGCCGGATTCCCGAGTTTTTGCGAACCAGGAGCCGCGAGCCGACGATGAAGAAGGTGTTGGAAAACGATACCTGGCGCTGGCGCTCGACGTTGTTGGTGGTCGAGCTGCACTCCAGGTCCACCGTCTGGTTTGCAACCAAGGGAATGCGAGTCTGAGGCGTCACCTCCATGGTCTTGACCTGAAGGTTGGGCAGGTTCAGGTCTTTCTTAATCCGCTCGACCACCTTCATGCTGATGTCCCAGGCGTAGCCGGCCTGCTTGTTGTTGTCGTCAAGGTAGTTGAAGGGAATCGATGCCGTCCTGGTTGCCAGGGTGATCGTGTTCGTGTCCTTGATCTTGGCAAGCGTGCCAGTCAGCGGCTGGGAGATGACATAGCCCGGCGCAGCCTTAGCAGGCTGCTTCGGCGCGGCGGGCTTGGCCGGGGTTTGGCCCAGCGCCGACAGCGCTGCACCCAGAAAAAGGGCTCCGGTAAAGCTGCGGCGAACGAAACGCGGTGTCATGACTGCACTCCTTTGTAGGCGGGTTGGGTGGGACGCGCCTGCTCGAAAGCTTGCAGCGCTTTGTGAAGCTCGTCAATCAAGTCGTCGGTGTCTTCCAAGCCGATCGACAGGCGAACCAGCGGGCCGTCGCACGGGCGGTAGCGGCGCGCAAGAATTTCTTCCTCGGGATAGAACGCCGCGATGCTGTGCACACCGCCCCAGCTCGCACCGATTGCGAAATGGCGAAAGCTGTTGAACATCGCCGAGTAGGCAGAAAGCGGTGCGGGCATCAGCTCCAGGGAGAACAGCGATCCAGCACTGGTGAAATCCCGCCGCCACGTGAGATAGTCTGGGGAGCTGCTCAGCGAGGGAAGCAGGACCTGATTGACCATCGGGTGGTGCTGCAGGAACTTGGCAATTCGTTCCGCGGAAGTGACCTGGTGGCGCATCCGCACACTGAGGGTATCCAGGCCGCGGGAGATGAGAAAGCAATCCTCAGCGCTCACAGCCTGGCCCATCACGGCCTGCAGCTGCCTGACCTTGCGGTAGATGGCCGGATGGTTGGTGGTGATGCTGCCCATGAGAACGTCTGAATGACCGCCCATGTACTTGGTGCAAGCCTGGACATTGATATCGACACCCAGCTGCAGCGGCTTCAAGCCCAGCGGGCTCGCCCAGGTGTTGTCGATGGCCGTCGTGATGGAGCGGCGGGTGGCCGCCGCCACAATGGCCGGAATGTCCTGCAATTCCATCGTGACGGAGCCGGGGGACTCCAGCCACACCATCCGCGTGTTTTCGCGGAACAGGCCTTCAATGCCTTTGCCCAGCCGCGGGTCATAAAGCTCGACCTCGACGCCAAGTTCAGCCAGGTGCTGCAGCGCGAAAGTCTTGGCCGGCCCGTAAGCCGCCTCCGTCATCAGAAGGTGGTCACCGCTTCGAAGGGAGGCCAGGAGCACCAAGCAGATGGCTGCTTGCCCGGAAGGTGTGACGACGCAGTGCTGCGCCCCGTCGAGTTCCGCGATTCGGGATTCAAGCTGGCGTTGGGTAGGCGTGCCGGTGGTGCCGTAGGTGAAGCCGTCCGGCAGTCGAGACTTGCGGTTGACGAACTCCTCCAAGGTCTTGAATACCACTGTCGAGGCACGCCAGATCGGAGGTGACAAGCTGGCGAAGTCGAAGGCCTCGCCGTTGGCCCCTGATGCGGCCTCTGCTGATGAATGCTCACGGCGATTCATTTCATCTTTCATGCTGAGGTCCCGAGGACCCCTTTAAAAACGGAGGGAAGGGGGTCCCTTCCCTCCCAAGGCATCAGGCTGCGTCGCCGGAGCTTCAATGCCACCTTGGAGAATCAGAACCGATGGCGCAGCCCGGCCACGATCGAGGAGGGACGCGGTCCGTTGATGCCGTTGTCCAGGCCGAACGTCGCGCCGTTTTCATTGCGCAGTTTGGCGTACCGCATGTAGACGTCGGTCCGCTTGGAAAGCACGTACTCGGCGCCGAAGCTGTAGCCTTTGGCGTCCCGGTTCAGGCGGGTCTTGTCGTCCACCCGACCGATGGTGGCCTGCAGCGTCAAGGGACCGATCGGAACACCGACGCCCAGCCAGTAGTTGGTCTCGTCCAGGTTCGCCACGCCTTCTTCGCGCGTACGGTAGGCGCCGTAGAGCTTGGCAACGCCGAAGTCGTACGAGCCGCCCAGCGAGTTCCACTTGCGACGGTCCGTGGCGGCCGCATTGCGCTGGCTGTCAAAACCATACGCCACGTACAGCGGACCGTTGTAGTACTGCAGCGAGGCGCCGATATCATCCAGCGCGCCGGAGACACCGCCCGCGCGCTCCCCGAACGCGTACATCACGCGGCCCACAAAGCCGGCCACACGTGGAGATTCGTACACGATCGCGTTGTCCGAGCGAAAGACGGTGTTCGCATACGTGTTGGGAGGCGATGCAACCGAGCCGGCATCGAACGGATCCATCCCAAAGACCGCGCGGGCCTCGGGCCGGAACTGGCGCCCGAAGGTCACTTGGCCCCAGTTGCCCCCTACACCCACCCAGCTTTGGCGGTTGAACATCAGGCCTCCGCCCACGCCGCCGCGGTGCCGTTGTCGGTGTTGATGGCAGCTTCCAGATTGAAGATGGCGCGCAATCCGCCTCCCAGGTCTTCCGTGCCCCGAAAGCCCAGTCGAGAAGCGGAGCCCTGGCCGGACACCAGGCGGTTGACTTTCACGCCGGCGCCGTTGGACGCGCGCTCAACCGCCGCGTCAACGATGCCGTACAAAGTCACTGACGATTGGGCCAGGGCGGTTCCGCCGGCGACGCTCAGGGTCAGTGCCAGCGCCGAATGGATCAAGTTTTTTGTCTTCATGGTTCTTTGATGGTTTGTTGTTCTGGGGCCGTTACTTGGCCGGCGCCGACTCGATCAGCTTGATGGCCTGCTTCATGTTCTCCACCGCCTCGGTCTCCAGGGCCTCATAGACCGGTTTTTCGTGATTGAGCTGCGCGAAGATCTCGCGAGCCTTGGCCAGCTTGGCCGGATCGTTCGTCTTCGGGTTGGCCAGCGCCGCTTCGAGCCGCTTGTATTCACTGGAGAGGAACGCCGGCTGCTCACCCAGTTCGCGCAGTCCGGCATTGGTCAGGCTGCGGATGCGCAGCAGCATCTTGATGTCGGCCTGATCCATCTGGCCTTGCGCACGTTCCAACGCAAGGCGTGCCTGGATGGCTTCCTTGCTGTCCAGCTTCTTGGTCGCGGCGACCTGCTGGAACTTCGTGATGTCAGGGGTGAAGTCGTGTGCCTGGGCGGAAGTGCCCAGAACCAGGACAGCCAATGCAACTGCAACTCGAACGCTCATGTCGGTCTCCTCGTAGTGGTTGAGCACTTGCAGTCTAGGTTTGGGTCGATAAGATGCTGGTTAGAATTGATTTCAGTCGATAAGTGGTGGTTATATGCGGGTCAGCGAGATTGAAACCTTCCGAGCACTGATGTCCAGCGGCTCCGCGCGCAAGGCGGCGGCGCTTTTGGGGGTGACCCAGCCCGCCATCAGTCAATCTCTCAAGCGCCTGGAGAGCGAGGCCGGCTTCGAGCTCTTTCAAAGGCTCAGAGGACGCCTTTACCCGACACCTGAAGCGAAGGCCCTGTTGGTGGAGGTCGAGCGGATGTTCGTGGGGATCGGCGCCATCGAGCACCGGCTCAAGAGCCTGCGTGAGTACGGTGTCGATCGGCTGCAAGTGGCTTGCTACCCGGCGTTCGGGCTGGGGTTCATGCCCCGCTGCCTGAAGCAGCTGATGGTCGCAAGCAAAGGGCCGCGGCCGCAGGTATCACTGCAGGTCCTGAGTTCCAAGGAGGTGCGCGAGCGGGTCGTCTCTGGACTGGCCGACTTCGGTCTCATGGCAGATGAAGTGTCCGTGGAAGGCCTGGAGCCGACGACCTTTGCCAAGTTCGCAGGCGTGGTGGTCATGAAAAAAGGCCATCCGCTAGCCCGGCACAAGCAGATTCGCCCAGAGCAGCTTGCGGAACTGCCATTTCTTGCACTCAATCCTGAAGATGCTTCGCGCCGCCGACTGGAAGCCATGCTGGCCGAGCATGGGGTCACGCTGTCTGTTTCCATTCATACGCCGTACGCGGCAAGCGTTTGCGAGATGGCGTTGCACGGCCTGGGTGTGGGTATCGTCAATCCCATCACTGCGCTGGACTACGCTGACAGGGGCCTGGTTGTGCGAAAGCTGAGCATCGATGTGGTCTTCTCGTGCCTGCTGGCGATTCCGGCAGGGCAGGTGCTCTCTGGCACGGCAAAGAAGTTCTTTTCTCTCATGCGAGCGCAACTGCATTCGGACGAGCTGAAGCTGAGGGACTATCTCAGGGCGGCTTAGATCGGGTCGGTCGGACTTTCTTAAGCACCCTATGCCTAACCCCCTAGGCGGCCTAGGCAAATTTCTCAACTGCAGTCAGATTGCAGGGACGACAGTGCGTTCATGCACCCGCGCAACTGTCTGGCTCTGATCATCCTGGGACACTTGGGCTCTGGAGCCGCAGCTGTGCCTGGGGCACCGGACTGGGTGCCCGCAGGGCAAGCGACGGCTCAAATGCATTACTTCATCGACGCCAACTCCGTAAGGCAGCAAGGTGACGTAACCCATTACCGTATCTTTGGCCGCGGGCACCGAGAAGAATCGGCCAAGACGACAGTTGAGGCAGAGGTGGGCGTTCAATGTTCGCAACTTCGGCGCGTTCAGTATGTGACTACCACCCGGTGGGACGGGGGCGTGCGTACGGGGACCGCATCTGAAATGGAGGCGGTTGCGCCAGGCAGTCGCGCGGCATCGGAGGCAGAGGTTGCCTGCAGGCTCGCTTCGCCAGGCCCAAGCACCTCGGACATGCATGCCGGCCGCGCGACCGCGCATTCGGTTAGTAACGTCTCTGCGTTGGGGCAACAGGGCCTGAAGTGGACCGGGACAGGCTTCGCAGTCTCCCGCGACACCATCATCACCAACAACCACGTGGCTCGTGGGTGCACAAACCTCCAGGTAATGCAAGGCGGCGCAAGCTATCCCGCCCGACTTCTTGCGTCCGACGCTGATAGCGATCTTGCAGCCCTGTCGGTTTCTGGTCCGACGTTGCAGCCTTTGGAGATTTCGCCGGCAGCGCAGGAATTGGGTGAAGCAATCACCGTCCTGGGCTATCCGTTGGCAAACGTCCTAGGGGCCGGTCTACGCGTCACCACTGGCATCGTCAGCGCTTTGACCGGGGTTGGAGGCGAAAGCCGGACGATGCAGATTTCCGCGGCCGTGCAGTCGGGCAACAGCGGCGGCCCAGTCCTGGATCAATACGGTGCCGTGGCCGGCGTCGTGGTCAAGAAGCTGGACCTTCGGCTAGGCGCCGAGAACGTCAGCTTTGCTGTTCACCTACAGGCCCTGCGCAGCTTCTTGAAGACAAATTCCCTCGCCTATGCCTCACGACGAGACTCGGAGTCGAAAGTGCCGTCTGTGGCGCAGGTCGTGCGCAAGGCCGCCAGCTCCGTGCTGCTGATCACATGTGCTTGAGATGGCTGTGGAATTTGCCTGCGCGGGGTCACCCTTTTTCGATTCTTTGCCGAACAGCGTCTAGGCGAGTGGCCCGGGCTGCCAAAAACTCGTCATAAAGCCGCTCGTACCCGTCAAAGGTTAGCAAGTCTTGTGGGAGGTTAAAAGCGCCAAGCGCTTGCGATAGCCCGGGCGCCTTTGCTGCAGCTTCAATATCAAGGTCGTCGGGTGCAAGCAGCCAGCTGCTTTTGATGCGTCCGTCCATCGCGCGATCAATCATGTCCGCAAGAGCCCATACCGCCGGCAGTCGAGGAATGCCGCCATGAACCTGCTCACACGACTTCCTGACTTTTGCGAACCAGCTAGCTGTCCTTGTTGTTACGACAAAGCTTTCGAGGCTGAAGACAGGCGCATCCGCCGGCACTGCAATCTCGGGCTGCGAAAGAATCTGCGTGGTCCATCCGGCCTCCCGAAGCACGTCAGCTCCGACCCGCACCGCCTGCGGCCACACGCGCTGCACCGCCAGGTCAACGTTCGGCTGTTTGGAGGCCACCAGATTGAGGTGGACGTCCGAGTGCCCACCCAGCGAGCGGATGAGCTCTGCCTTGCGCCAGTTGCTCAGGTAGGTCGATACCATCTGCTGGCCCCAAGTGAACTTCAATGCCAGGTCCCTTCCCGTAAAAACCTCGGGAAGGTCGTTCAGGCGCGCGAAAGCGGAGGTGTACTTCATCGCTCGCGAGGCACGTAGCCCTGTGCTTCGAACTCCATCATGATCTCGATCCCCCGGCCTAGATGCGCCGCGGAAGTCGAAACCATGCTGGAGGCGGCGTCCCTGGTTAACGGCCACGAACTGGGCAACCAGCGAGAAAGATCCGCCAGGACTGAGTCCACTGCCGCCTGCGTTCCAAGTCGGGAATGTCGATCGAGCGCATTGGCCAGCCAATTCCGGGCGGTCTGGATTGCGGATCCGTTCGGGTAGATGGACAAGCGCTCCACCAGTGAGTTCGAATCGAGCTGCGGGCTGCGCCCACTACGCTCGGTCAGCCACCAAAGATCGAACACTTCCCGCTCTTTCAAGCGTGTCCTTGCACCCAGGGCATATACCTTGTCGGCAAAAATTTCGTCAAGGGTGATTGTTGGAACGTACGACGGGAAGCCTGATGGAGAGTTGATCGTGCTCACCACCACCTGCAGTCTCTTGAGGACGTCGCGGTCCGTTTGCCAAAGTTCGATCTTCACTTTGGCCGAGCCGATCACGTCCGGGCCGCACAAACTCACCACAAATGAGTGCGGATTCTTGCCATCCCTGCTTGGAGAAACAGTGATGGACAAGTCAGGAGAAACTGACTGAGGCAGCTGAATCAGCCGCTGCACTTCCTTGGCAAGACCCTCGAGCGATAGGCCGCCGCGGACCATGAAATCGAGGTCCTCACTGAAACGAGGGGACCCGTGCGCCAAATGCAGGCTGGTGCCCCCTTGGAAGGCGAGTTCGCCAGGCTCCCAGCGCCGAGAGTTCGTGAGCGCGGCAAGCGTGGCCACCTGCAGCAACCGGCGCAGCTCATCTTGCTCAGCGGAACCTAACATCCTTTTCTTGGTCACTTCTAAATGAATTCTTTAATAAAGTACCCATATTAGAGCGTTGTACATCGGCCGTCAATTGACGTGCGCGGACGGCCCGTGTCCCCCTCCCACAAGCATCAAGAAGAGCAGCATTAAGGCACCGGCACTCGCGACAAATGTCCATTTGACCCAACCGGGGAGTCTGGATGGACGGTCATGACTTACCCAGGGTGTAAGGCCTGCTGGCTTGAAAACAGCCAGGCAGGTCACGCCCAGCAGGACAACAAGCCCACCGCCGGCATGCAACACCAGCGAAGTGCGCAATCCCTCGTGGGCGCCAACCGCAAACCCTGCGCCATTCGCTGCCTCGGCAAGAAGGTCAATCGCCTTGAGCTTCAGCAGCAAAACTCCCGTGGCCACTGCGGTGAAGAGCAGCTTGAACACAATCCAATAGTGCCGAACCAGTCCCCAGGGGGTCGTGAGTGCCTGGACAACACCCGTGGAAAAGGACGTCAGGCTCAAGGGCAAGATGACGTACCAGGTAGTGATCGCCATAGCGATCGCGGTCGCTTGTACGAGCCCAAAGTCCTGGCTTGACCAATTGACAACCGCGTGGGCGAACAACACCGCGAGTGCGCCGGCCCAACCCACAGAGCTCACGATATGGGCGGTCAGCACTGTTTTGCGAGTAAGGCGGCGCATTAGTGGTTTCGGACAGGAACTGATGAGTCGCACTGTACGATATGTTGGACAGCCAACAGGAAGTTGCCTAAAATGTCCAGATAAATGGACAAACTATTGACTCAAGCAGACCTCGCGCAAGCGGTAAAGCTCTTGCGGACCGAGCACGGGTACACCACCGTCGAGATTGCCAACCGATCGGGCAGGAGCAGGGACATTCTGCATCGCCTCGAGCAGGGAAGCGACGTATCGGTGAGTGCCCTGTTCGACATCCTGCGGGCGATGGGCTACGCCATTGCACTGACGCCAAGGGGGGTTCCTACGCTTGAGCAGATGCGCCAGCGGTTTGCGGAGTCGGACGATGAATCTTCCTGAACGCATCAAAGTCCTGGAGGTCTGCGTTGGCGCCGCCCCAAGCGGCCGCCTGGTGCGCGAGGCTCACTTTGTCTACACGTACTCGCGCGACGATCCGCAGCAACTCGCAGTAGGACTTTTGATGCCACCAGAGCATCTGGAGTATCGGGACACCGGCTTGTTTCCGGTCATGGACCAGAACCTACCGGAGGGCTACCTATATGAGAGGCTGCGCAATGCGTTTCCGAAGCAGCCGCTTTCGCCGATGCACCTGCTGGCATTGATTGGCGCCAACGGAATCGGTCGCCTGTCGTTTCGTCTGCCTGACACGGAACTCGCAAAGCCTGCCACCCCCATCTCGAAACAAGAGATCCTCAGCTCAAACACGGAAGGCAAACTTTTCGAGGAGCTCGTTCGCTCGTATTTGTCCACTGGAGTCGGGGTCGCGGGCGTGCAGCCCAAGATCCTCGTGCCCGACACCAGAGCGACCTTCCCGGTTCCTAACCTGATCGTGAAGTCTGCCTCGGATGCTTACCCGGGCCTGGCCGCCAACGAGTTCCTGTGCCTGCGCGCAGCCAGCTTTGCCGGCATCTGCGTCCCAGGCTTTGAACTTTCGGAAAACGGCAAACTGCTGGTTCTGGATCGCTTTGACTTGAAGGCGGATGGAACCCGCATCGGATTTGAGGACATCGCGGCGCTGATGGGCAAGCACGTGCGCGATCTCATGGAGGACCGCAAGTACCACGGAAGCTACGAGGGAGTGGCAGAAGCCCTGAAGCTGGTCAATGTGCCGAGGTCGGATCTGGCTGAGTTTTTCGCCCAACTCGCGTTCTCGGTCATGGTCGGAAATGGCGATGCGCACTTGAAGAACTTCGGCGTGCTGTACGAGTCCGGCACCGATGTGCGACTCGCCCCGATGTTCGATGTGGTGACTTCCATCTATGTCAATCGCACGCTGGCCGGCGGCACTCATGCTGACACCACCATGGCTCTAAAGCTGTTCAAAGGCAGGAAGGGCACCCGCAAGCACGACTACCCGACACTGGAAGACTTGCTGAAATTCGGCAGCAGCGTTTGCGGCGTCAGGCGTCCTCATGAAGTGCTCGAGCGCATCGCTGAAGGGATGCAGCGGGCACTTCGGGAAGCACAAGCCGACACCCGCATCCCTGCGGATTTGCTAGAACGAATGACTGAGCATTGGCAGCAAGGCCTGAAATACGACCAGAGCGCCGCGCGCAGACAGCCGCAGCAGCAGCGCGGATGATTTCCTAGTTCAGTGAGTCCACAACTCTCAAGTGGCCGTCCTTGATCTGAAAAAGGATGGTGTCTCCCTCGGCTGGTCGGTAGAAGACGACGAAAGAGGGGCGGGCAATCACGACGCGACCGCGGCCTACGACCGTGCCGGCCGCTGACACAAGTTCGGCGCATTTGGCTCCGGTCGAGCTGTTTTGAAGCTCCCCCTTCATCGCGGCACTTCGCAAGTGGCCAGGCTTGCTGACGCAGCGCTCAGGGCCCATGACCTCCATTTCGGCGTATGTCTGGCCAGCGCTGAACCCCAGCACTGGGAAAATCAGCAAAGCCGCGAAACCCGCGATGATCAAAGCGAGCGATATGGGCAGCGCGGCCGCGCCCGCCACTGCGCCCGCCACAACCGATTTCACAACCCGTACCGCAATCTGAGCAGGTCGCTCCTGGGTCGCCTTGTGCAGTTCGGCCACGCCGATCAAGCGTGCGATATCAAGAGATCCCTGCGGCACACGACGGTAGACCCACGACATCAGAAGCAGGGCCAGCCAGACAACCGAAGCGATCACCGCACCGCCCGCTGCCCACGTGAGAGAAACCCACAGGAAATCGATCGGCGTTTTCCTCGTCAGGTTGGCAAGCATGCCCATCACGCCTTCGCCAGAAAGCGACAGCAGCTCCAGCGGCGAGCTGTACCACAAGCCGGTATCGAGACCAAACTTGCCCATCAAAGCCAATGCGACCCCGTAGCCGAAGTAAGCTCCGATCCCCGACAGGGTCGCCAAGACAATGCCGTAGACCTTCAACGCATTGATCACGGGCTCCCTCCCAACCTGTGGCGCCGCCTCTGTGCGAGCCCGCACGGCAGCACTTCTGATCCGACGCACCTTCATCTTGTGGCTTCGTACACCTGCTGCGGCATCGCCAGCGCCCTGATTCACGGCTGACGTTTGAAGTGGCCCTGCATCTTGTCCGTTCCGCCAACGGCGGCCCCTTGACGGCACAGGCGATTGCAAGCGGACAGCACTGCCCACGGCACCAGGCTGAGCTGGTCGGCCAGGTCGACGTACAGAACAAAGTCGCGGGTCAACGCCGCGCGCACTTGCTCGACCACATCGTCCATTGGTGTTTCGAGTTCGTCGTGGTGATCGCACCAGTAAATCCGGGAGCGCCAGACGATGAAGTGGCTCTTGCACCCCGTGTCGCGCCAGACCGACGGGAACAACGAAACGTCAGCGCCGTCTCGGTAGTAGCGCCAGGCAGCGCCCGCGCGCCGGTCCAGGTTGATCGTCAGCTGCTCTTTGCAGCCGTCCGGGCAAGCGATGGCAATTGACCGATCAACCCCCCGATGCACCAGCACGGCTGCCCCGGGTTCCGTGAGCAGCGCATTGGCTTCGTGGCGGTGCGCCACCTGGCCCTTGAATTGCAGTTTTGCAGCGCGCCTTCTCATGCAGCCTCCAGAGCCGGCAATGCTGAAGCGCAGAGATCGAGGACCAACCGGTTCGCCAGCCAATAGGCATAGCACCTGCGGAATTCGTCCTCGTCCGGATCGAGCGGGTTGGGCGGAAAGCTGGCTTGGCGGATCAGATAGACCGCCAGAACGCGTTTGTACTCGTCGAGGCTCTCCACCGACAGCGCTGCAAGGCGCCGGATTTCGTCAATGCAGTTGCCCTGGCCTGACTGATGACCGCTGTGGCGAAAATCAATCTGATCCGATCCATACAACGCGTCGACCGTTGACCGCCATTCAGAGCGCGTGAGTGCCTTGCCCGGAGCCATCTCGAACGAAAGCCAGATCTCCAGATTTGCCAGGTCAGCGCTCATGGGCCCGGTGGTTGCTTGGGCGAAGTCAATCACGATCGCATCGTCTTTGCGGATGCGCACGTTTTCACCGTGCATGTCGCCGTGCAGGGCGGACCGGCGCCATCTTTGGGATGGCAGGTTCAGAAGTTTGCGCCAGAGCGTACGGGGGGGCAAAACATCGCCTCCAAATTGCAGAGTGGCTGCAGCCAGGCGCGCCGCGGGCACCCGATGGTGTCCACAGAACTGCTCGAGCGCAGCAACAGCGGATTTGGCGGTCTCGGGTTGAACGCTCTGCGACTGGCGACGCAGCCCTCCCAGCGTGTCCTCAAACAAGGACCGGATGTGTGATGCCCCTTTGCCCTCCCAGGCCAGCTGGGCGAGCGAATGTGTTGACTGCACGAAACTGCCCACTAGGATCCCAGTTTGCAAGCCGTACAAGGATTTTCCGGGCAGGAAATTTGGCCTCAGGTACCAAGGTACATGGTGCTCAGCGTACTGCTGGAACAGGGCCATTTCCTCACGCAGCTTGCGGGCGTCGCCAATCTTGGCAAAGAAGGGCATCGGCTCGGGCCCAGCGTTGGACGCCGCAAGCGTTGCGTCCACAGTAAATGTCATGGCACCGGAGAACCCACCGCCGATGGATGTGAGCCTGATGGCTGTGCAGTCGTGAAAGGCCCGCTGTAGCAGCAACCTTTGCTCTGCACCGAGGAATTCCACCTCCCCGGAAATCTCCAGTGTCTTTCTGGCGCCAGGTCCGGGGTCGTGCATCAAGGCTGCGTTGGGCGCCTCGTGCGCTGGCACTTCGCCTGAGCGCAGGACGTAGCGATCCTTCGGCGTGCCCTCAGGCATCAATGCGCTGAAAGCGGCCTGGGCATCATTGAATTGTCCATCCTCCGTGACGATCACATAGATGAGCAGACCTTCGGTGATGGCTTGAGCAAGATTCGACTCCAGCGCGTCGATCGCCTGCTCATAGTGCCCCGTCGTTGCCCAGAAGACCGCGGCCCGGGCAAATGCGAATGGCGGGGCGCCGGTAGGTACTTCGATCTCGAGTTGACGATTTCGCGCCTCCTTGTGGTCCTCGGCGCCGGGGGGCCGACCAAACCAGAGAATTTTGGGTCGGCTGATCATTTCGGCTCCGTGGTTC
>CAZZAW010000032.1:0-1606 GCA_964652405.1 uncultured Ramlibacter sp. | reverse complement strand
GGGTGGGCAGCTGCCAGGTGTCTCCTCTGGCGCTTGCACCTTCCGGCGAGCAGACAATGCAGTGGGGGCGCGGCGCCATCGCCGCGGGTCTCAACGAGCCACGCAGGCCGTCGTAAGTCAACATTCGTGCCTGTGAGGGCATGGCCGTGACCGCCGCCAGGAACATCGTGACTGCGGCTGACGACATCGTCGAATTCAAGGAAATGACCGCCGGTTGCGGAATGGCCGCCCCGGTGATGTAAGGGTCGAGTTTGCGCTGGGCCTCGGTCATCATTTCGCGGCGAACCTGCTCTCCGTCGAGCTTATCGGTGCACACCAGGCACGGAAGGCCAGGGCTGAGCATTTGCGTGCGCCCCGCCACATACTGCACTTGCCCGTCTTGCACGAAGATGCCCACGCCGATGTCGATGCAAGGCACCAGGTATTGGTATGCCAACTGGTTCAGCACCGCCCGACTTGCCATGGAGTCAGTGCAGCCAAAGCTGAAATCCACAGCTTTCAGCAACGCGGCGACAGTTCCGTCGACGATGTCGCCTTCGATCGCCAGCACGTTGGCGGCCGGGTTGATCGCCAGGATCTGTCTTGAAGCCACCTGAACTTTGGGCGCGCCGACATCGGACGCAACGGCTCCAACCAGACGGTTCAAGTTTGTTGCTTCGACAACGTCAGGGTCGATCAGAACGAAATCTGCAACCCCCAGGTGGGCAAGCTGCTGGGCAACAACGGAGCCTGTTCCGCCCAATCCGACGATGGCCACTCGAGTGGTGCGCAAGCGCTGCTGTCCGTCCTGACCGAACGCCCGCGCCTGGCGGTCATAGCGGGCTTCGGCCTGGACCGATGCCGCGTCTGAGTGCGTGAGCACATCGCCCACAGTCGTCACGCCAAGGCTCCTGCCCGGACCCAGTTGTCGCGCGTGGATGCGAGAGGAAGTAAAGACGGCCGCAAAGTGCTGGCCCGCGGCGACGCGCCGACCGAAGTACTGAGCCAGTGGCGGCTCGCCTTGATCGTCGACGCTTGAGAAGCCTTCGAGCGGGTGTGGCCCCGTATGGGTGTGTGCCAGGAGAACACCGGCTCCGGCTGCCCGAGCCGCATTGGCCAGCTCGATGCAGTACTCAGGCCGCAGGACTGCCGCAGTGGGTGTGCGAGTTGCGTAGGCCGAGTCAGGCACCTCCGTGAGCGTCCTCGCCACGAAGAGCTGCTCGCCGTCTCGCTGGCCTGCCGGAATCACCAGTGCCGTGGCGCATGTTTCCACTTCACGCTGCGCTGCCATGGCCTGCAGCGCCTGTGCTTCGGATCGACAGAATTTCAGCATGGTCAGCACAGCCGCGACAGCCGCTCCTTGATAGAGGCAAGCCAGGACAGCAGGTCGTCGCGACCTGCATTCCAGTGGTCGGTGTGCCAGGAAAACCAGAGGAGGTGCCCCAGGTTGGCTGCTGCATTGCTCCCGGTGTTCTGGGGCACACCGCCCCCGACCAACCTCAGATCCGCATCGGTCCAGAAGCAGTCGGGCTTGGCGTACGGGTAGCCCTGCGGCGCCAGGAAGTGCACGCTGGTCGACGGTTTGGTCCATCCCTGCGGCAAAGGCAGATTGGGGATGGAGATGAGC
>CAZZAW010000031.1:0-16499 GCA_964652405.1 uncultured Ramlibacter sp. | reverse complement strand
GCTCGCCGGCCGACGGCTTGCTGCCCTGGCTGGAGAACTACACCTTTCCGCACGAGTCGCGCTTTGCCGACCCGGCGTACGGCCAGGCGGTGGCCCGGGTGTTCCTGGACGAACTGCGGCGCCATGGGGTGACGACCGCACTGACGTTCTGCACCTCGCATCCGGCGTCGGTCGACGGGCTGATGACCGAGGCGCAGGCCAGAGGCCTGCGCTTGATCGCGGGCAAGGTCCTGCAGGACCGGCACTCGCCGGACGGGGTGCGTGATGAGACCGAGCAGTCCTTGCATGACACCGAGGCGTTGATCCGTCGCTGGCACGGCCAGGGCCGCCTGGGCTATGCCATCACGCCGCGCTTCGCGCCCAGCTGCAGCGAAGCGCAGCTGCGCGGCGCGGGCGAGCTGGCCGCGCGCTACCCCGACGTGTGGATCCAGTCGCACGTGGCCGAGAACCGGGACGAAGTCCGCTGGGCGCGCGAGCTCTTCCCCCAGGCCCGCAGCTACCTGGCGGTGTACGACGGCTTCGGGCTGATGCGCGAGCGCTCGATCTACGCGCACTGCATCCACTTCGACGATGACGACCGGGCCCTGATGCGCGGCACCGGCGCCGCGGCCGCGGTCAGCCCGACCAGCAACCTGTTCCTGGGCAGCGGCTTCTTCGACTACGAAGGCGCGCAGCGCATCGGCTTTCGCTATGGCCTGGCGAGCGACGTGGGCGGCGGCACCAGCTTCAGCCCCTTCCACACCATGCTGGCCGCCTACTACGTGGGCCGCGAAGGCCAGACCAAGCCGGGCATCAGCCTGGGCCCGCAGCACCTGTGGTGGCAGCACACGGCCGGCGCGGCCCAGGCCCTGGGGCTGGACGGCGTGGTGGGCAACCTGCAGCCCGGGTGCGAGGCCGATTTCCTGGTGCTGAACCCCCAGGCCACGCCTTTGCTGGCGCGCAAGGCGCAGCATGCGCGGGACCTGGACGAGCTGCTGTTCTCGCTGATCGTGCTGGGCGACGACCGCGTGGTGGAACGGACGGTGGTGGCGGGGCGCGGCGCCTAGGCCGCTAGACGTCGTGCTCGCGCCGGTCGGCCGGCGCCACGCCCAGGGTGCCGGCCAGCGCCTGGGACCACTGCCAGGCGCCCCGGTCGAAGCGTTCCATGGCCTCGCAGGCCACGCCGCTCGCTGTGAACATCTTGAGCGCCGCCTGGTTCTCGGCGTGGTGGTGCTTCTTCTCGCGCAGGTACACCACGCGGCGGATGCCGGCCTGGATGATGGCCTGGGCGCAGCGGGGGCAGGGGAACTGGGTCGTGTAGATCGTAGCCTCGCGCAGCGGGTGCACCACGCAATTGAGGATGGCGTTGATCTCGGCGTGCACCACGTAGCTGTGGCGCGAGTGGAAGGGGTCGCCGTCGTTGTCGGACCAGTACACCGGGTCGCCGTCGTCGCAGCCTCGCGGCAGGCCGTTGTAGCCCACGCCCAGGATGCGCTGGTCGGGCGAGACGATGGAGGCGCCATTGCGGGCCCGGCCGTCCTTGGAACGCGCCGAGGCCAGCAGGGCCACGCCCATGAACATCTCGTGCCACCCGATCAGGGCCGAGGGCCGCTCGCTTGCTTCGCTCATGGGTCAATGGTAGCGGCAGCGCAACGGGCGGCCGCCAGGTCCCAGCCGGCCCACCCGCAGCTCTTGAACAGCACGGGTCCTCCAGCGCCGGGGCCGGTCTGGCGCACCACGTCGCCCAGGCTGGCAAAAGCCGCCACGTCCAGTCCGGCCTGCAACAGGTCGCCGGCCTCGTGCCGCGCGTCGGGCGTGTCCACCACGATGCGGCCGGCTTGCGCCACATGCCGGCACAGGTCCGGCGCCAGTTCGACCATGCGGGGCGTGAACGCGCCCACGGCGGCAATGAAGGCGTCCGGCCGGGGCAGCGCCTTCAGGACCACGCCACTGGCCGGCGTGCAGGTCACCACCAGCGGGCAGTGCGCCAGCGCGGCGTCGGGATCGTCCACCACGCGGACCGCCAGTCCGAGTTCGCGGGCCCGTTCGGCGAGGGCTTGCGCGCTCGCGGGGCTGCGCGAGGCGACCCAGGCCTCGCGCACGGGCAGGCCGGCCGCGAACGCCTCCAGGTGCGCATGGCCCTGGGCGCCGGCGCCCACGATCAGCAAAGGGCCCTCGGGCCGCGGCGCCAGCCGCTGGGCCGCCAGCAGGGACACCGCAGCCGTGCGGCGTGCGGTCACCGCAGGCCCGTCCAGCACCAGCACGCGCTGGCCCGTGGCCACGTCGAACACCACCACGTCGCCCTGGATCGCCGGCCGGCCGGTGCCCGCGTTGGCGGGTGTGAAGGTGATCAGCTTGGTGATGGCGAAGCGGCCGTCCAGGGCCGGCATCACGAACAGGCTGCCGCCTCCGGGCAGGGGCTGCACCAGCCGGTTGGGCACTTGCACAGCGGGATCGGCGAGCAGCCCTTCAATGGCGCGCACCAGGGCGGGATAGGGCAGGCTGGCCGCGGTGGCCGCGGCGTCCAGCAGCGGGGTCATGGCGCGATTTTGTCCTACAGCGCAACGCGCCGCCCCGGCGGTGCCGGGCGGGGCACGCGTCCTAGCATCGGACCATGCCCACCCCGAGGAGCCTGCCATGAGGTCCCGCCAGCACACCACGCTCCATGCCCTGCTGCAGGACAAGCGCCTGCGCACCGTGCTGATCGCGCTGGCGCTGGTGCAGATGCTGGCCTTCTACATGGTGTGCAGCCACCAGGTGCGCAAGCAGCATGCGCGGCAGACGGCCGCCGAGGTGGAGCGCATGGCCCAGAGCGATTGCCTGCGCTACCTGTCCAACTCCACCATTGCGAGCTGCGCCGGGCGCCAGCCGCAGGGCCAGGCCATGGTGCAGCCGGAGAACACGGCGGCCGCCCTGCAGCGCGCGAATTACGCCTGGCGTTGAGCTTGTCCGACAGCGGCTCGCCGCCGCCTCCGACGGCAGCGCCTGAGGCCACCGCCTATCTTGGAAGCACGAACAAGACAAGGGAGCCGCCATGAGCCACGCCACGTTTGCCGAGCCGACGCCGGTGCAGCCGTATGCGACGTCGCTGGAGGCTTCCGACGACTTTGAAGAACCCCGCTGGAGCCACCGTTACTGCCCCACGGACCTGCTGGGCACCTTCACCCTGCTGATGGCGGGCCACGGCCGCTGCGTCAGCGCGGCGATGATGCTCGGGGACCGTGAGTATGCGATGTGGCAGCTGGCCCGGGCGCAGACGCTGGCGGACGAGGAATTGAAGGCCGTGGCGCTGCGGCTGTTTGCCTACTTCGACCGCGCCTGATCAGAATTCCGCGCCTTCCACCAGGAAGCGCACGCGCCGCACGCCCTGCCATTCGTCGGCGTCCAGCCTGAACGCGATCTTGGCCCGGGCCGGCAGCGGCTCGGTGCGGCCGAACCAGATGCCGTCCACCGGCTGTCCCTGGTGCTTCAGCTTCAGCGCCAGGTGCTTTTCGCCGACCAGGCGCTGGGACAGGATCTCCATCTCCTCGCTGAACACGGGCGGCGCGAAGCCCTGGCCCCAGACCTCCTGGTGCAGTGTGTCCACCAGCTCGGGGCGCCGGTACTCGGGCGCGAGCGGCCCGTCGGTATGCAGCCGGCGCAGCAGCGTGGCGGCGTCCAGCCACTCCTGGGCCACCTGCGTGAGCGCCTGCTCGAAGGTGTCCAGGTGCTCCTCGGCGATGGTGCAGCCGGCCGCCATCGCGTGGCCGCCGAACCGCAGCAGCACGCCGGGGTGGCGTTTGGCCACCAGGTCCAGCGCGTCGCGCAGATGAAAGCCGGGAATGGAGCGGCCGGAGCCCTTGAGTTCATGCTCCTTGCCCGCCGCCTGGCTGGCCGCGAAGACGAAGGTGGGCCGGTGCAGCCTGTCCTTGATGCGCGAGGCCACGATGCCGACCACGCCCTCGTGGAAGTCCGGGTCGAACACGCAGATGGCGGCCGGCGGCTCCTGGCCTTCCTCGAACAGCGATTCCACGATCTGCAGCGCCTGCTCGCGCATGTCGCCCTCGATGTCGCGCCGCTCGCGGTTGATGCCGTCCAGGGTGCGGGCCAGTTCGTCGCCGCGCGCCGCATCGTCCGTCAGCAGGCACTCGATGCCCAGCGTCATGTCGGCCAGCCGGCCGGCGGCGTTGATGCGCGGCCCCAGCGCGAACCCGAAGTCGAAGGTGGTGGCGGCCTGGTGCTTGCGCGCCGCCGCGGTGAACAGGCTGGCCAGGCCGCAGGGCAGCTGCCCCGCGCGGATGCGCTTGAGGCCCTGCGCCACCAGCCGCCGGTTGTTGGCATCGAGCTTGACCACGTCGGCCACGGTGCCCAGCGCCACCAGCGGCAGCAGGGCATCGAGCTTGGGCTGGTTCTGGGCGGTGAACACCCCGCGCTCGCGCAGCTCGGCGCGCAGCGCCAGCAGCACGTAGAACATCACGCCGACCCCGGCGATCGATTTGCTCTCGAAGGTGCACCCCGGCTGGTTGGGGTTGACGATCACGGCGGCATCCGGCAACTCGGGCCCCGGCAGGTGGTGGTCGGTCACCAGCACCTGCAGGCCCAGCGCGTTGGCGGCCGCCACCCCTTCGACGCTGGCGATGCCGTTGTCCACGGTCACCAGCAGGTCGGCGCCGCCGTCCTTGACACGATGAGCGATCGTGGGCGTGAGGCCGTAGCCGTCGGTCACGCGGTCAGGCACCAGGTAGCCCACGTGCCGTGCGCCCAGCAGGCGCAGGCCGCGGACCGCCACGGCGCAGGCGGTGGCCCCGTCGCAGTCGTAGTCGGCCACGATGCAGACGTGGCGGTCCTGGGCAATGGCGTCGGCCAGGAGCCGGGCGGCCTCGGCCGCCCCCTTCAGGCCGGCCGGCGGCAGCAGGCGCGCCAGCCCGTCGTCCAGTTCGTCCTTCCCCAGCACGCCGCGCGCCGCGTACAGGCGCGCCAGCAGGGGGTGCACGCCGGCCTGTTCCAGCGCCCAGGCGGCCCGAGGGGGAATGTCGCGCGCTATTATTTTCATAGCTGCCCGAGCGCCTCACGTGCGGGCTGGCGGCCGAAAAAGGCCTGGAACTTCTGGCGCAGCCCGACCGGCCCGCTCCGCCAGGTCTGCGCGCTGCGTTCCCCGCACAAGGTGACCGCCACCGGCTCGCCCCGGTCCAGCGCCTGCGCCAGCCGCGGGCCCTCGCGCGCATCCAGTTGCTGCCAGGCCGATCCCCAGGCCGCCCAGTCGCCCAGCAGCGCGGCATCGCGCAGGTAGTGGGTGATCTGCAGTCCCGGTGGCGGCGACGGCTTGCGCGTGGGCGGCAGGGCGCCGGTGCCGCTCACCCAGAAGGAGTTGACGGGGAGCAGGCCGCCGCGGATGCGTTCCTCGTTCACGGCATGCGTGTACAGCAGCATCTGCATCTCCTGCTGCAGGCGTCGGACCGTCCTGGCCTTGTCGCTGCGCGGAATCCACGGGTCGATCACGCGGCCGACCACGCGGTCGAGCGAGGCGGTGGCCAGCGGGCCGAAGACTTCGCCGCGGGCGAGCCACAAGGTGGGGGCGTCGTATTCCAGCCGGATGCCGTCCTGCTCGAAATAGGGCTGCATGGCCGCCAGCAGCGCCTGCGAATCGCGCGGGTCCAGCTGCAGCTGCTGCGGGTGCTCCATGGCGATGTGGTCGGTGCCCACGCGCCAGTGGCAGGGCGTGATCCACGCCCAGGGCGCGTAGCGCGTGTCGCGGCCGGCCTGCTCCACCTGCCACGCGGCCCAGGGAATGCAGCCGTCGGCCGCCTGCAGGCCGCACTCCCGTGCCAGGACGCGCTCGTGCGGCATGGACAAGGTGTGCTCGTCGCCCGGTTCGCTTTCGGCGCGCGCCAGGCGGGCCAGCAGCCGCTCGAAATGGGGCAGCGACAGCTTCTGCAAGGTGTCCCTGCACCCTGGCGCGCCGGCGGCGGCGAAGGGGATCAACAAGTGGACACCGTCTGACATGCTTCGTATTGTCCCGGATGCCACAATCCCGGCCACAACAAGAAACCCTTCCATGCGAACCCCCTACGAGCTGGTCCTGGGCTGGCGCTACACCCGGGCCGGGCGGGCGACCCGCCGCAACGGCTTCATCTCCTTCATCTCGGGCGTGTCCATGCTGGGCATCGCGCTGGGCGTGGCGGCGCTGATCATCGTGCTGTCGGTGATGAACGGCTTCCAGAAGGAAGTGCGCGACCGCATGCTGGGCGTGGTGTCGCACATCGAGATCTACGGCCCGGGCGGCGGCGTGCTGCCGGACGTGGAGCGCACCCTGGCCGACGTGCGCCGCCACCCGCAGGTGGTGGGCGCGGCACCCTTCATCACGGCGCAGGCACTGCTGGCGCGCGGCGAGGACATGCGGGGCGCCATCGTGCGCGGCATCGACCCCGCGCGCGAGCCGGAGGTGACGGACCTCGCGCAGTCGCTGCAGCCCGGCGTGCTGGCCAAGCTGCAGCCCGGGCAGTTCGGCGTGGCGCTGGGCGGCGAGCTGGCGCGCAACCTGGGCGTGCGCGAGGGCGACCCCATCACGCTGATCGCGCCCAGCGGCCAGGTCACCCCAGCCGGCGTCACGCCGCGCCTGAAGCAGATGACGGTGGCCGGCACCTTCGACTCCGGCCACTTCGAATACGACAGCGGGCTGGTGCTGATGCACCAGGAGGACGCGGCCCGCATCTTCCGGCTGGAAGGCCCCACCGGGCTGCGCCTCAAGCTCAAGGACCTGCACCAGGCCCGCGCGGTGGCCGCGGACCTGCAGGCCGCGCTGGGCGGCGACCTCCTGATCCGCGACTGGACGCGGCAGAACCGGACCTGGTTCGCCGCCGTGCAGCTGGAAAAGCGGATGATGTTCATCATCCTCACGCTGATCGTGGCGGTGGCGGCCTTCAACCTCGTGAGCACGCTGGTGATGACAGTGACCGACAAGCGGGCCGACATCGCGATCCTGCGCACGCTGGGCGCGAGTCCCGGCAGCATCATGGGCATCTTCGTGGTGCAGGGAGCGGCCGTGGGCGTGATCGGGACGCTCGCCGGCCTGGTGCTGGGGCTGGGCGTGGCCCTGAACATCGACGTGATCGTGCCGGCCCTCGAGCGCGCCCTGGGCGCCAGCTTCCTGCCCAAGGACATCTACCTGATCAGCCGCATGCCCAGCGACCCGCAGAGCGCGGACATCCTGCCGGTGGCCATCATCTCGCTGGTGCTCGCCTTCCTGGCCACGATCTACCCGAGCTGGCGCGCCAGCCGCGTCAACCCGGCCGAGGCCCTGCGCTATGAGTGACGTGGTGCTCAAGGCCCGCGGCCTCACCAAGCGCTTCAGCGAGGGCGGCCTGGACGTCGAGGTGCTGCGGGGCATCGACATGGAGGTCCGCGCCGGCGAAACCATCGCCATCGTGGGCGCGTCGGGGTCCGGCAAGAGCACGCTGCTGCACCTGCTGGGCGGTCTGGACGCGCCCACCACGGGCTCGGTGGAGCTGATGGGCCAGCAGATGTCGGCGCTGAGCCCCGCCGAGCAGGGCCGGTTGCGGAACCTGCACCTGGGTTTCGTCTACCAGTTCCACCACCTGCTGCCCGAGTTCAGTGCCCTGGACAACGTGGGCATGCCGCTTCGCATCCGGCGCGAGCCGCCGGAGGTCTGCGCGGAGCAGGCACGCAAGACCCTGGAATCCGTGGGACTGGGCGAGCGCGTGCGCCACCGCCCCGCGGAGCTGTCCGGCGGCGAGCGCCAGCGCGTGGCCATCGCCCGCGCGCTGGTCACCGGGCCCGCCTGCGTGCTGGCCGACGAACCGACCGGCAACCTCGACCGCAGCACGGCCGACGTGGTGTTCGACCTCATGCTTCAGCTCGCCCGGGACCGCGGGACGGCTTTCGTGCTGGTCACGCACGATGAGGCGCTGGCCGCGCGCTGCGGCAGGCAGCTGCGGCTGACCTCGGGCCGGCTGGGCTAGAGAATCCGGTTGAACCAGAGGATGGAGAGCGCTGCCGACAGCAGCGACAACGCAGCCGCGGCCAGGGCCAGCAGGCCCGAGACCTCGGTCTCCTTCTTCTCCACGGTGAGCTTGGAGCTCAGGCTGTTGTAGACCTTCTTCAGGTCGTCCGCGGTGCCGGCGTAGTAGTACTCCGCCGCCGTCTTGTTGGCCACGGCCTTGAGCGCTTCCTCGTCCAGGCGCACGCGCATGGACCAGCCCTCGAAGCCGATGGTCTCGCCGTCCACCGTGCCTATGCCCACCGTGTAGACGCGCACGCCGCGGTCCGCCGCCATCTTGGCGGCCTCGATCGGGTCCACGCCGGTGGTCCGCTGGCCGTCGGTCAGCATGATGATCGCGGCCGAGGTGTAGGAGCCCGGCGCGACCGGCGTGAACTCCTTCTTTTCCTTCCTCTCCGCGTCGATGGCGAAGCCGCGCTGGCGGTCGCGCCCGCCCTGCAGCGCGGCGAGCTCGATGCCCTGGTCGGGGAACAGGGTCGCCAGCGAGATCACGATGGCGTTGCCCGTGGCCGTGGCACGCTGCAGCTGGAAGCGGTCGATGGCGGTGACCAGGTCCTCGCGGTTCACCGTCGGCAGCTGCGCCACCTGGGCCGAGCCGGCAAAGGCGACGATGCCCACCTTGACGTGGCGCGGCAGTTCCTTGAGGAAGGACTTGGCGGCGGCCTGGGCCGCTTCCAGCCGGTTGGGCTGGACGTCGGTCGCGCGCATGCTGCCGGACACGTCCATGGCCAGGATGATGGTCTGCTGGGTCGAGGGCAGGCTGACCACCGCGACGGGCCTGGCCGCCGCCAGCAGCATGGCCGCCATGGCCAGCAGGAACAGCAGGGGCGGGATGTGGCGCCGCACCGTCTGGCCGCGGCCCATGGCCTCCTTGACGATGGACAGCGAGGCGTAGCGCACCGCGAGCTTCTTCTTGCGCCGCAGCAGCCAGACGTAGAGCAGGATGAGCAGCGGCAGCGCCGCCATCAGCCAGAGGTATTGGGGCCAGAGGAAATGCATGGGAACCTCTTCAGGCGGCTTGTTTCAGGTGCGCCGGCAGGCTGCCGGCCGAGAGCCGGGCGCGCCGCTTGCGCATCTCGGTGAAGCGGACGACGGCCTCGACGAGGTCGGCGTCCGTGGACAGTTCCAGCGTGTCGACGCCGGCGCGGACCAGCGCCTCGCGCAGCTCGGCCTCGCGCTGGGCGGCGATGCGGGCGAAGCGCTTGCGAAAACCCGGATCGTGCGTGTCGACCAGCACCTGGTCGCCGGTCTCGGCATCGCGCAGGGTGAGCAGGCCCAGGTCGGGCAGCTGCAGCTCCAGCGGGTCCAGCAGGCGCACGGCCACCACCTCGTGGCGCTGCGCCAGCAGGCCCAGGGGACGCTCCCAGCCCGGCTCGCTGATGAAGTCGGACACCACGAACACGGTGGATCGGCGCTTGATCAGGCTGGCGGCCGAGTCCAGGAGGTCGCGCAGCCGCGTCGGGCCCGATTCGCTGTGCGCGGGCCGGGCCTGCATGCTGTGCAGCAGGTGCAGCACGTGGCGGCGCCCGCCGCGGGTGGGGATCACCGTGTCCACGCCCGAGCCGTACAGCATGGCGCCGACCCGGTTGCCGTGGCGCGTGAGCATGCGGGCCAGCACGGTCACGAAGTCGGCCGAGACGTTGCGCTTGCGCTGCTCGCCCGAGCCGAAGTCCACCGAGGGGCTCAGGTCCAGCAGGAACCAGGCGGCCATCTCCCGGTCTTCGGTGAACACGCGCACGTGGGGGATGCTGGTGCGGGCGGTGACGTTCCAGTCGATGTGGCGCACGTCGTCCTGGTGCTGGTATTCGCGCAGGTCGGCCAGGTCCAGGCCGGTGCCGCGCATCAGCGTGCGGTAGTTGCCCTGCAGGAGTCCGTCGAGCCGGCGGATCACGGTCCACTCCAGCCGCCGCAGCACGGATTCCGCCGCTGCCGGCGCGGGCGGCGCCGCCTGCGGGGCGGATGCCTCGACCGGCCGGGGACGGGCGGACTTCCTCCAGAACATTGCTAGGCCGCCAGCTTCTCGTGCTCCAGCGGCTTGGCCGGCGGCGGGATCTTGCCCATGATCTGGGCGACGACGGCATCCGAGTTCAGCCCCTCGGACAGCGCCTCGTAGGAGAGCACCAGGCGGTGGCGCAGCACATCCGGCACCAGGTCCGTCATGTCCTCGGGCAGCGCATAGGTGCGGCCGCGCAGCATGGCCAGCGCACGGGCACCCTCGGTCAGGTTGATGGTGGCGCGCGGGCTGGCGCCGAAGGTGATGTACTTGCCCAGGTCCTTCAGCCCGTGCCTGTCGGGCGTGCGGGTGGCCGACACCAGCTTGACGGCGTACTGCACCAGTGACGGGTCCACGTACACGCGGCGGCACTCGTGCTGCAAGGCAGCCAGCTGCTCGGTGGTGGCCACGGGGGTCACGTTCACCGCGGGTCCCGTGACGCGCTCGACGATGACGTATTCCTCCTCGTCGGTCGGGTAGTCCACCAGGACCTTCATCATGAAGCGGTCCACCTGGGCCTCGGGCAGCGGGTAGGTGCCCTCGGTCTCGATGGGGTTCTGCGTGGCCATCACCAGGAAGGGATTGGGCACCTTGTGGGTTTCGCCCGCGATGGTCACCTGGCGCTCCTGCATGACCTCGAGCAGCGCGCTCTGTACCTTGGCCGGCGCCCGGTTGATCTCGTCGGCCAGCAGCAGGTTGGTGAACACCGGCCCCAGCGCCGTGGCGAAGTCGCCGGTGCGCTGGTTGTAGATGCGGGTGCCCACCAGGTCGGCCGGCACCAGGTCGGGCGTGAACTGGATGCGCTTGAACTGCCCGCGCACGGTGCTGGCCAGGGTCTTGACGGTCAGCGTCTTCGCCAGGCCGGGCACGCCCTCGACCAGCAGATGACCCTGGGCCAGCATGGCCACCATGACGCGCTCGAGGAAGCGGTCCTGCCCCACGACCACGCGCTTGACCTCATAGAGGATCTGCTCCATGAGCTTGGCGGTGGCGCTGTCCTGACGGGTTGCGGAGTCCATAGATGTGATGAGTCCTTAGAACGGGGGCAGTCCTGCGGCCGAGGCCGCGTTCTCGATGGGCACGGCAAAGCCGATGCCCAGGAAGGTGCGCGCGGGGGTGGGGTTCAGGATCGCCGTGACGATGCCCACCACCTCGCCATCCATGGTGACCAGGGGACCGCCCGAATTGCCGGGGTTGGCCGCCGCATCGAACTGGATGAGGTTGCTCATTTCCTGCTTGCCTTCGGGCGAGCGGAAGGCCCGCTTGAGGCCCGAGACCACGCCGCCCGAAGCCGAGGGACCGATGCCGAAAGGAAAGCCCACCGCCAGCACCTTGTCGCCAGGCGCCAGGTCGTTGGTGGAGCGCATGGTCGCGGCGATCATGTCGTCCGGAATCTTCGAGGCCTGCAGCACCGCCAGGTCGTTCTCGGGCTGCACGCCGGTGATGTTGGCGCTGGCCTCCAGCCCGTCATGGAAGGTGACCTTGATGCGGTCGGCCCCCGAGACCACGTGCAGGTTGGTCAGGATCACGCCCTTGTCCACGATCACGACACCGGTGCCGACGCCGTGCTCGACCTCTTCCTCTTCGCCTTGCGCGTTGCCCTCCGGGCCAAGTGCCGGGCCCAGGGGCTTGGGCTTGGGCGTGCTGTTGGCCAGCTTGGCCTTCTCATCCTTGAGGCGGCTTTTCTTCACGTAGCTGACTACGCGCACGACGGACGGGCGGATGTTCTCGTAGGCGCGCGCGTATTCCGAAGGGAGAACTTGCGTCTCCAGCGTCTTGAGCACCGCGGCGTTGATCTGTTCCTGCGTGATGCGCCGCTGGCCGGGCTTCAGGCCCATCGACAGGCTGACCGCGAGCAGCGCCGCCAGCACGGCGATGGCGGCCCAGAGCAAGGCCGGGCTGGAGGGGGAAAACCGGCGCGCCTTGGCCGGGGCGGGAGGAGCAAGCTCGGGCGGCACGTCGGCGGCGGGGGGCTCCGCCGCGCGCGCCGGGCGGCTTGAGCTGTAGAGAGCTGGCCTGCGCATCCGTTCACCTTGAAAAAGCGAAATCACACGGTATCACGGTTTGCGCGGGCCTGCACGTATCCCGAGCGGCGGGATGGCCGTCGGGCATCATCCGGGGATGTCCTCATGGATAGACACGCATTGCCACCTGGATGCGCCGGAGTTCGCGGGCGACCTCCCGGAGGTACGCCAGCGGGCCGCGCGGGCCGGGGTGGCGCACTGCGTCATCCCGGCTGTCGAGGTGTCGAACTTTGGTGTCGTGCGCGAACTGGCCCATGCCGGCGGCGACAGCTATGCGCTGGGCATCCATCCCCTGCGCACGCCTGCGGCGACCGAGGATGACCTGGCACAGCTCGACCGTGAGCTGGCCCTGCGCCGCAACGACCCGCGGCTGGTCGCGGTGGGCGAGATCGGCCTCGATCATTTCGTGCCGGGCCTGGACCCTGCGCGCCAGGAGTTCTTCTACCGGGAGCAGTTGCAGCTGGCTCGGCGGTACGGGCTGCCGGTGGTGCTGCACGTGCGGCGATCGGCCGACCGGCTCCTCAAGCACCTGCGCGAGCTGCCGGTCACCGGGATCGCGCATGCCTTCAACGGCAGCGAGCAGCAGGCGCTGGAATTCGTCCGCCTGGGATTCAGGCTCGGCTTTGGCGGGGCGCTCACGTACGACCGCGCCCTGCAGCTGCGGCGCCTGGCCACGACGCTCCCCTTGTCGGCGCTGGTGGTGGAGACGGATGCTCCCGACATTCCGCCCCACTGGCTCTACCGCATCGCCGCCGAACGCGAAGCGGGCGAACCCCAGGGGCGCAACGAACCTGCCGAACTCCCGGCGATCGCGGCAGTGCTGGCCCAGCTGCGCGGCATCAGCCCGCAGGCGCTGGCGCAGGCCACCACCGCCAACGCCATGCAAGCCTTGCCGCGCCTGGCCACGCTGCTGGGCCAGGCCGCCGCCTCTTCATAATCGGCGCCCGTGACATCCCGCCCCCCGCCGCTGCCCGAAGTCAACTTCTCCGACCACGGCGACATCCGCTACCTCCATCTGGGCACGGAATGGGTGCAAGGCTCGATGCGGATGGACTCGCCTTTCGACATCCACCTGGAGTACGTGCAGCGCATGATGGCCTGGCTGCTGTTCGTCGATCCCGCCACGGTGGGCAGCCGCCATGCCATGCAGCTGGGACTGGGGGCCGCCTCGCTGACCAAGTTCTGCCACAAGCGGCTGCGCATGAAGACCACCGCGATCGAACTCAATCCGCAGGTGGTGGCGGCCTGCCGCCTCTGGTTCAAGCTGCCGCGCGACGACAGCCGCTTGTCCGTGGTGCTGGGCGATGCCGCGGAGGTGGCGGCCCACGAGCACTGGCGAGGCCAGGTGGACGCCTTGCAGGTGGACCTGTACGACCACGAAGCGGCGGCGCCGGTCCTGGACAGCCAGGGTTTCTACGCCCACTGCCGCCAGCTGCTCACCGAGGACGGTTGCATGGCCGTGAACCTGTTCGGCCGGTCCTCCAGCTACCCGCGCAGCTTGGCCCGCATCGAGGCGGCCTTCGGTGCCGGCGCCGTGTGGGCGTTCAAGCCGACGCGCGAAGGCAACACCATCGTGCTGGCCCTGCGCACGCCGGCGAATCCGGGGCGCGCCTTGCTTGCCGAGCGTGCGGAAACCATCCACACTCGCTGGGGCCTGCCCGCGGCCAAGTGGCTGCGGGTCTTCAAACCCGTCGCCGCCACGCCATGAACGCCGTCCCCCGCCCCCAGCCTTCCGCCCGCAGCCCGCACCGCGGCCCGGTGGACTGGCGGCACCTGGTGGAGTGGCTGAACGAGGACGGCGTGATCACCCGCGAGGAGGCCCGGCGCACGGTCGCGCGCTGCTCGCAGGCGGAAAGCGCCCAGCATCCCCTGGTGCGGCTGGCCGCCGTGGCCATGGCGCGGGCCTCGGACGGCAAGCCACTCGACATCGAGGCCCTGACCCAGTACCTGGCCGGCCGGGCCGCCCTGGAGTACCTGCGGATCGACCCGCTGAAGGTGGACGTGGGCAAGGTGGCCGACACCATGAGCGCGGGCTACGCCGAGCGCCACCGTGTGCTGCCGGTGCAGGTGACCGGCAGCGAGGTGGTGGTGGCGACCGCGGAGCCCTTCGTCACCGACTGGGTCGAGGAGGTGGAGCGCCAGTCGCGCCGCACCGTTCGCCGCGTGGTCGCCAACCCACAGGACATCCACCGCTACACCGCTGAGTTCTTCGCGCTGGCCAAATCCGTGCGCGCGGCGCAAAAGAGCGGCGGCAACGCCGGCGCGGCCAGCTTCGAGCAGCTGGTGGAGCTGGGCAAGAGCAACAAGCAGCTGGACGCCAACGACCAAGGCGTGGTGCAGGTGGTGGACTGGCTGTGGCAGTACGCCTTCGACCAGCGCGCCAGCGACATCCACCTGGAGCCGCGCCGCGAGCAGGGCGTGATCCGCTTCCGCATCGACGGCGTGCTGCACCCCGTCTACCAGATGCCCATGGGGGTGCTCAATGCCATGACTGCCCGCATCAAGCTGCTGGGCCGCATGGACGTGGTGGAAAAGCGCCGGCCCCAGGATGGCCGCATTAAGACCCGCAACCCGCGCGGCGACGAGATCGAGATGCGGCTGTCCACTTTGCCGACCGCGTTCGGCGAGAAGATGGTGATGCGCATCTTCGACCCGGACACCGCCGTCAAGGACCTGGACGCACTGGGCTTTTCGCTGCACGACGCCCAGCGGTGGGAAGCATTGGTCAAGCGGCCTTACGGCATCATCCTGGTCACCGGCCCCACGGGCTCGGGCAAGACGACCACGCTGTACTCCACGCTCAAGCGCGTGGCGACCGAGGAAGTGAACGTGAGCACGGTGGAGGACCCGATCGAGATGATCGAGCCGTCCTTCAACCAGACCCAGGTGCAGCCGCAGCTGGATTTCGGCTTCGCCGAAGGCCTGCGGGCGCTGATGCGGCAGGACCCGGACATCATCATGGTCGGCGAGATCCGCGACCTGCAGACGGCCGAGATGGCGGTGCAGGCGGCGCTGACCGGCCACCTGGTGTTCTCCACCCTGCACACCAACGACGCGCCCTCGGCCATCACGCGGCTGATGGAGCTGGGCGTGCCGAGCTACCTGATCAACGCCACCGTCCTGGGCGTGCTGGCGCAGCGCCTGGTGCGTACCCTGTGCAAGCAGTGCCGCGTGCCTGACGAGCATGCGCCCCGCGCGCCTGTCGACGAAGTGATCAAGCCCTGGAAGATCAGCGGCAGCTGGCGTCCCTACAAGCCGGTGGGCTGCGTGGACTGCCGCATGACAGGCTTCATGGGCCGCATGGGGCTCTACGAGCTGCTCACGGTGACCGAGGCGTTCAAGGGCCAGGTCACCCAGCAACCCAGCATCGACGCCCTGCGCCGCCAGGCCGTCACGGATGGCATGCGCCCGCTGCGGCTGGCCGGAGCCCTGCGCGTGGCGGAGGGCGTCACCGTGCTCGAGGAAGTGCTGACGGCAACGCCTCCCCTGGAGTGAGCGCCTCCTCATAAGTGGAAACCACATTCCGGTGCAGGGGTTTTCCACGACAATCCGCGAGTCATACTTCCGTTTTCGAGGAGACAAGCTTGAAAATAAAGAGCCACAAGGATTTCTGCGCCGGGCTCATGTTCATGACGGTGGGCGTCGCGTTCGCATGGGGCGCCACCAACTACAACATCGGTGAGGGGGCCCGCATGGGTCCCGGCTACTTCCCGCTCATGCTCGGCATCCTGCTGGCGGTGCTCGGGGTGGCCATCCTGTTCCAGTCCCTGGTCGTGGAAACGGAAGACGGCCAGCCCGTCGGCTCCATCGCCTGGAAGCCTCTGGGCTTCATCATCGGTGCCAACGTCCTGTTCGGGATCCTGCTCGGCGGCTTGCCCAAGATCGGGCTGCCGCACATGGGCCTGATCGCCGCCATCTACGGCCTGGTGTTCGTCGCCAGCCTGGCCGGCGACAAGTTCAGGCCCAAGGAAGTGGCCATCCTGGCCACCATCCTGGCCATCTTCAGTTATTGCGCCTTCGTCTGGCTGCTCAAGCTGCAGTTCCCGGTGTGGCCCAAGTTCATCACGGGTTGAGGCGCGCACCATGGATCTGATCAACAACCTGGCCATCGGCTTCGGCGCGGCGTTCACGCTGCAGAACCTGATGTACTGCTTCATCGGCTGCCTGCTGGGCACGCTGGTGGGCGTGCTCCCCGGCATCGGCCCCGTGGCCACCATCGCCATGCTGCTGCCGGCCACCTATGCGCTGCCGCCGGTCGCCGCGCTCATCATGCTGGCGGGCATCTACTACGGCTCGCAGTACGGCGGCTCGACCACGGCCATCCTGGTCAACCTGCCGGGCGAATCGTCCTCGGTGGTGACCGTCATCGACGGCTACCAGATGGCCCGCCAGGGCCGCGCCGGCCCGGCGCTGGCCGCTGCCGGCATGGGCTCATTCTTCGCCGGCTGCGTGGGCACGCTGATCCTCGCCGCCTTCGCCCCGCCGCTGACCGAACTCGCCTTCAAGT
>CAZZAW010000030.1:0-16509 GCA_964652405.1 uncultured Ramlibacter sp. | reverse complement strand
TCACGCCGCCCACGAAGACCGGCGCAAGCTTGGCCACCGGCGTGAGCTTGCCGGTCCGCCCGACCTGCACCTCGATGGCCTCCACCTGCGTCAGCTGCTCCTGCGCCGGGAACTTGTGGGCCACGGCCCAGCGCGGCTCGCGCGTGACGAAGCCCAGCTGCTTCTGCAGCGCCAGGCTGTCGACCTTGTAGACCACGCCGTCGATGTCGAACGGCAGCCGGTCGCGCTCGGCGCCCACAGCCTGGTGGAACGCTATCAATTCAGGAGCGCCCAGCGCCCGCCGGGTGCGGGCTGAGACCGGAAATCCCCAGGACCGCAGGGCTTCCAGCACCTCGTAGTGGGTCTGGAAGTCGGGACCGCCCACGATCTCGCCCCAGCCGTACGCGAAGAAGGAGAGCGGCCGCTGGCGGGCGATCGCCGGGTCCAGCTGGCGCACCGCGCCGGCGGCGGCATTGCGCGGGTTGACGAAGGTCTTCTCGTTCTTCGCGCCCTTGGCGATCTTCTCGCGCTGCAGCTCGTTCAGGCGCTCGAAGTCGTCGCGCCGCATGTAGACCTCGCCGCGCACCTCCAGTACCTCGGGCGCGCCCGTGGGCAGGCGCAGCGGGACCTGCCCGATGGTGCGGATGTTCTGCGTCACGTCCTCGCCGACCTCGCCGTCGCCCCGGGTGGCGGCCTGCACCAGCACGCCGCGCTCGTAGCGCAGGTTGATCGCCAGCCCGTCGAACTTGAGCTCGGCCACGTAGGCCACGGGCGGGGCGTCCTCGGCCAGCCCGAGCTCGCGCCGGACGCGGGCGTCGAAGTTCCGGGCGCCCGTGGCTTCGATGTCGGTTTCGGTGCGGATGGACAGCATGGGCACCTTGTGCCTCACCTTGGCGAAGCCTTCCAGCGTCTTGCCGCCCACCCGCTGCGTGGGCGAATCCGGGGACTGCAGCTCGGGGTGCCGGGCTTCGAGCTCCTGCAGCTCACGGAACAGCCGGTCGTACTCGGCGTCCGGGATTTCCGGCTCGTCCAGCACGTAGTAGCGGTGCGCGTGGTGGTGCAGCAGCTCGCGCAGGGCCTCCACCCGCTCCTGCGTTCCGGGATCGGCCGCCATGGTCAGCTGAAGAGGCGGCGCGCCAGCGCGGAGCCGGCCGCCAGGTCGCGCGCCTCCAGCGTGTCGTACAGCTGCTCCAGGTCGGCGCCGATCACGTCCAGGCCCTCGGCGCGGATCACCTGGCCGTTGTCGTCGGTGATGGTGCCGTCCATGCTGGCGGCCAGCGCGATGGCGGCGTCGCGCATGCGCACGAAGGGCTGTTCGGACCGGGCCACCTGCGGCACGTCCAGGCTGAGCATGACCTCGCGGATCGCCGACTGGTCGGGGTCGTCGGCCAGCGCGGCCTGGGTGTCGAAAGCCAGCACCAGCACCGGCGGCAGGCCGGGTTCGCTGGCCGGCAGCACCATGCGCCCCGGGATGGCGCCCGCCACGAAACCCAGCCGGGCGGCGTTCTGCTGCACGTAGCCCGGGCTCCAGGCGGCATTGCGGGCCCGCAGGGTGAAGCTGAGCTGGGCGTCATGGGCGCTGGCGAACTGGTCCAGCTCGCGGGCCCGGGCCACCTCGTGCAGCATCTCCGGGAACTCGGGCGCGCCGTTCACCGCGTCGGCAAACGACTGCACCTTCATCACGAACTCGGAAAACTCGATCTCGTTCAGGGCCCCGGTGCGGTTGGCCAGCTGCACGCCGGCCTGGAAGGCGCCGTAGCGCTGGCCGGCCTGGGGCATCTCCCAGTGCCCGCTGGCCTCGTTCAGGCCCTCGATGGAAAACGGTTTGCTGCCGGCGCGGCGCGTGGGCGGAAAGGCGGCCAGCGCCGCCTCGCCCGACACCGGGCCCTCCACGGAAATCGGCGTGAGCACGTCCACCAGCGCGTCTAGCCCTGGCTTTTTCTCCGGCAGCGGCAAGGGCGCCAGCGGCCCGTCGAAGCTGGGCTCGACCGGCCCGGTCGCTGCCGTGGGTTCCGCCTTGGGGACAGGCGCTTCCGGCCGGCGCGGCGCCAGCTTGCGCGTGGTCCAGGCATTCCAGGCCACCAGCGCGGCGAGCACCAGCCCGCCCAGGATGGCCAGCCCCAGCGTGAAACCGCTCATGCCGCCTCGGCCATGGAGACGGCGGATTCCATGTCCACCGCCACGATGCGCGAGACGCCCTGCTCCTGCATGGTGACGCCGATCAGCTGCTCGGCCATCTCCATGGCGATCTTGTTGTGGCTGATGAACAGGAACTGCGTTTCCCGGGACATGCTGGTCACCAGCTTGGCGTAGCGCTCGGTGTTGGCGTCGTCCAGCGGCGCGTCCACCTCGTCCAGCAGGCAGAACGGCGCCGGGTTGAGCTGGAAGATGGCGAACACCAGCGCGATGGCGGTGAGCGCCTTCTCGCCGCCCGAGAGCAGGTGGATGGTCTGGTTCTTCTTGCCGGGCGGCTGGGCCATGACCTGCACGCCGGAATCCAGGATTTCCTCGCCCGTCATCACCAGCTTGGCGTTGCCCCCGCCGAACAGCTCGGGGAACATCTTGCCGAAGTGCTCGTTGACGGTGTTGAAGGTGCCGGCCAGCAGCTCGCGGGTTTCGGCGTCGATCTTCCGGATCGCGTCCTCCAGCGTCACCATGGCCTCGTTCAGGTCGGCCGACTGCGCGTCCAGGAACTGCTTGCGCTCGCGGGCGGTGGTCAGCTCCTCCAGCGCGGCCAGGTTGACGGCGCCCAGGGCCGCGATCTCGCGGTTCAGGCGGTCGATCTCGCCCTGCATGCCCGCCAGGCGCACGTTGCCTTCCTCGATGGATTTGGCGACGGCTTCCAGGTCGGCGCCGGCGTCGGCCAGCAACTGGCTGTACTGCTCCAGGCCCAGGCGCGCCGCCTGTTCCTTGAGCTGGAAATCGGTGATGCGCTGGCGCAGCGGGTCCAGCTCGCGCTCCAACTGCAGCCGGCGCTCGTCGCTGGCGCGCAGCTTGGCCGTCAGGTCGTCGTATTCGCTGCGCTTGGCGCCCAGGGCCTGTTCGCGCTCGGCCTTGAGCGCCAGGGCCGATTGCAGCCCGGCCTGGGCCGCCGCGTCGGTCAGGCGGGACAGCTCGTCATGCGCCCGCGCCTCTTCCGCGGCCAGGCTTTCGGCCTGCTGCGCGGCGGTTTCGATGGACCGCTGCAGCTCGCCCCGGCGTGCCTCCAGCGAGCGCTGGGAAAACTGCGCCTCCTGCGCCTGGCGCTCCAGGCTGCGCAGCTGCTCGCGCGCCTCGGCCAGCTGGCGCTCGGCCTCGATCACGCGCTCGTCCAGCTGGGCATGGCGCTCCTGGCTGTCGGCCAGCTGCATGTCCAGTTCCTCGAACCGGGCTTCGGCGGTGACGCGGCGCTCCTGCAGCTCTTCCAGCGCGGCATCGACCTCGCCCAGGTCGGCGGCGATCTGCTCGCTGCGGGCCCGGGTCTGCTCGGCCAGCTGGGTCAGGCGCAGGGTCTCGACCTGCAGCTCGTGGGCCTTGGCCTGGGTCTCCGCCGCTTCGCGCCGCGCGCCCACCAGGCGCTGCGAGGCATCGGTGTAGGCTGCCTCGGCCCGCACCAGGGCGGAGCGGGCCTCCTCGGCAATCAGCGCCTGAGCCCGCAGCTGCTTTTCGAGGTTTTCAATCTCCTGCTGCCGGGCCAGCAGGCCGGCGCGCTCGGAATCCTGGGCATAGAAGCTCACGCTGTGCGGCGTGACGCAGTGGCCGGTCTGGACGTAGATCACCTCGCCCGGCTTGAGCTTGTCGCGGGCGGCCAGGGCGTCCTCGAAGCTGGCGGCGGTGTAGCAGCCGTGCAGCCAGCCGGCCAGCAGGGCCTTCTGGCCGGCATCGTTCAGGCGCAGCAGGTCTGCGAGGCGCGGCAAGGCACCCGCGGCTTCCGGCGCGCCGGCCTGGGGCGGTGAATAGAACGCCAGCTTGGCCGGCGGGGCGTCGCCGGCGAAGGCGCGCACCGTCTCCAGCCGCGACACCTCCAGCGCCGACAGGCGCTCGCGCAGCGCGGCTTCCAGCGCGTTTTCCCACCCCTGCTCCACGTGGATGCGGCTCCACAGGGCCTGCAGCCCGTCCAGCCCGTGCTTGGCCAGCCAGGGCTTGAGCTTGTCGTCGGTCCTGACCTTTTCCTGCAGCGCCTTGAGCGCCTCCATGCGGGCAGACAGGTCGGCCTGCTTGTGGCTTTCGGTGTTGACGGCCTGCTGGCGGGCGCGTCGGTCCTCGTCCAGTTGCGGGACCTGCTCCTGCAGTTCGTGCAGGCGGGCGTCGGCGGTCTCGGCCGCTTCCTGGGCGGCGGCCAGCTGGGCCTGCAGGTTGGCCAGGCGGGCTTCGTCCGGCGCCGCCAGCGCGTTGCGGTCGGCCACCAGGCGCTCGCGGCGCAGGGTCAGTTCGCGGCTGCGCTCCTCGATGTTGCGCTGGTCGGCCGCCAGCACCTGGATCTGCTGCTGCACCTGGGCCACGCCGCCGCGCTGCGCGGTGGACCTGGCCTGGGCCTGGCGCAGGGCTTCCTCCAGGTCGGGCAGCTGCTGCGCCTGCTCCTCCACCTGGGCCGCCAGCAGCGCCGCCTTTTCCTCGGCCTCCGCGCCCTGCGCGGCCAGCGTCTCGATCTCGGCTGCCGCGTCTTCCTTGCGGGTGGCCCATTGCGCCACCTGCTCCTTGAGCTGCGCCAGCCGCTGCTCCACCCGCTGGCGGCCCTCGACCACGAAGCGGATCTCGGCTTCCAGCCGCCCCACCTCGGCGCTGGCCTCGTACAGCAGGCCCTGGTGCTGGTTGACCTGGTCGCCGGCGGCGTAGTGGGCCTGGCGGATGGTCTCCAGGTCAGCCTCGACCCGGCGCAGGTCGGCCACGCGCGACTCCAGGTCGTTCACGGCCTTCTCGGCGTCCTGCTTGACCTTGCCCTGGTCGGCCTCGGCCTCGGCGCGCTTCAAGAACCACTGCTGGTGCTGCTTGAGCGTGACCTCGGCCTGCAGGCTGTTGTAGCGCTGGGCCACCTCGGCCTGCTTTTCCAGCTTCTCGAGGTTGGCGTTGAGCTCGCGCAGGATGTCCTCGACCCGGGTCAGGTTCTCGCGGGTGTCCGACAGGCGGTTCTCGGTCTCGCGGCGCCGCTCCTTGTACTTGGAGACGCCTGCGGCCTCTTCGAGGAACAGGCGCAGCTCCTCGGGCTTGGATTCGATGATGCGGCTGATCGTGCCCTGGCCGATGATGGCGTAGGCACGGGGGCCCAGGCCCGTGCCCAGGAACACGTCCTGCACGTCGCGGCGGCGCACCGGCTGGTTGTTGATGTAGTAGCTGCTGGTGCCGTCACGCGTGAGCACGCGCTTGACCGCGATCTCGGCGAACTGGCTCCACTGCCCGCCGGCGCGGTGGTCCGAGTTGTCGAAGATCAGCTCGACCGACGAGCGGGAGGCCGGCTTGCGGCTGGTGGTGCCGTTGAAGATCACGTCCTGCATGGACTCGCCGCGCAGCTCGGACGCCTTGCTCTCCCCCAGCACCCAGCGCACCGCGTCCATGATGTTGGACTTGCCGCAGCCGTTGGGCCCCACCACCCCGACCAGCTGGCCCGGCAGCATGAAGTTCGTCGGTTCGGCGAAGGACTTGAATCCGGAGAGCTTGATGGAGTTGAGGCGCACGTCTTGAAGCCCGGGACGGTCTGGAACGGAAGCGCCGGCAGGGCCGGCGCGAGTGGCGGGAATGATACCCCGCCGCTGAGGTGGCCTTCCCAGCGGAAACCATCCGTAACCCGGGCCCCGCCGCTCAGCCGTTTCTGGCGAAATCGGTCCATGGCAGGGAGCATCCGCATCGGCGTTTCGGGCTGGCGCTACACGCCCTGGCGCGGCAACTTCTACCCGCCCGGGCTGGCCCAGTCCCGCGAGCTGCAGTACGCCGCCCGCCAGTTCAACAGCCTGGAGATCAACGGCTCGTTCTACTCGCTGCAGCGGCCCGAGTTCTACGCGCGGTGGGCGGATGAGACGCCCGAGGGCTTCGTGTTCGCGGTCAAGGGCGGCCGCTACATCACCCACATGCTCAAGCTGCGGGGCATCGAGGCCGCCTTGGCCAACTTCCTCGCCTCGGGCCTGTTCGAGCTGGGCGGCAAGCTGGGGCCGATCCTGTGGCAGTTCCCGCCCATGCTGGGCTTGAACCTCGAGGTTTTCGACGATTTCCTCTCGGTGCTGCCGCGCACGACCGGGGAGGCCATGTGGATCGCTCACGCCTACGACCACCGCCTGAAGGAGCGCCACAGCCTGCTGCCGCAGGTGGACCTGCCGCTGCGGCACGCGGTGGAGGTGCGGCACGCGAGCTTCGTGGACCCGGCCTTCATCGCCCTGCTGCGCCGCCACGGCGTGGCCTGGGTGGTGGCCGACACGCCCCGCCCCTGGCCGCTGTACGAGGACCTGACGGCCGATTTCGTCTACATGCGGCTGCACGGCTCGACCGAGCTGTACAACAGCCGGTACACCCCCGAGGAACTGGCGCGCTGGGCCGGGCTGATGAAGGCCTGGGCAGCAGGCGAAGACCCGCCGCAGGCGCGTCGGATCTCGCCGGAGCGCGCGCCCAGGCGCGCCTCGCGCGACGTGTACTGCTACTTCGACAACACCGACAAGCTGCACGCGCCGGACAACGCGCGCGAGCTCATGGGGATGCTGGGGGTGGAGTGGCAGCCCAGAGGCTGACCGTCACGCGATCGTGACGATGCTGCCCGCGAAGCTGTCCGTCGCCGATGCCCCGGCCAGCTTGACCAGCACGTCGTCCGTGGCGCTGACCCCGGCGGCATCATCGTTGATGTACTGGTAGACGCCCGCGGCTGACCCTGCGGCGACCCGCACGGTGACGACCTGGAGCGCCGTGTTGGTGGACGCGGCCACTGCGGCCAGCCCGGCGAAGACTTCGGAAGCCGAGTTGGCCGATGCCACCGTCTGCTGGGCACCGAACTCGATAGCGGTGCTGGTCGACAGGTTGAGCCCGTTCAGGAAGCTGTTGGCTCCCCGCGCCAGGGCGATCTTGTCGCCGGATATCCAGTCCTGGATGGTGACCATGTTGGCTGCCCCTGCAACCACGGTGTCGCCGCCCCTCAGCACGAACAAGTCATTGCCGGCGCCTCCCGTCAGGACGTCGAGGCCGCCCGCGCCGGTGATCTGGTCATCCCTGGTGCCACCCACGATCACGTCGGCCTTGCCGGTGCCTGTCAATTGCAGCTTGCCGGTGGAGGCGCTTCCGTCGATCATGGCTCCCGTGGCGATTGCCTGCAGGCCCTTCAGCTCGAGGCCCTGCGAGCCCGTGATGTTGATCCTCATGTTGTCGGCATTGGCGCCGAACTGCAGGATGTTGGGCGTCTGGGAGCCCGGGCCGGTGAAAGTCGACTCGACGTTGAGCGTCAGGGTGCCCTGGCTGCGGAAATCCTGCAACCAGGCGCAGGAGTTCATGTTCGCCGTCAGCTTCAGGGTGCTGGTTCCTTCTCCCACCTTGTTGGCCAGGGTGACAACCCCGGTCAGCACGGTGTGCAGCACTTCCAGCGTCTTGTCGGCCGTCATGTTCTGGAAGGCATAGGTGCCCGTCCCTGAGGGCCTGAAGATCTTCATGGCGGTGATGACGTCCGTGTCCACGGTGGTGCCGCCCACGCAGACATTCAGGGCCTCGACGCCCACGGCAGCATTCAACGCCCTGACGTGGGCGGCATCCGCGCTGGTGAAGCTGGTCTCGGACAGTGTGATCATGTCCACCCCGTTGCCCCCGTTGACCTTGTCGGCGGTCGTGAATTCGCCCAGCGAGAACACGAAGTCGTCCGCGGCGGCGCTTCCGGTGATGGTGTTCGCGTTGTTTCCCGCGCTGAACTTCACGCCGCCTGCCGTCATCTTGGAAGCATCGAACGACTGCACCGAGGTGATGTTGTTGGTGCGGACGTCGACCTCCACCCGCGTCGTCCCCTGCACGGTGATGTTGTTGACCGCATTCACCAGCGTCACCAGGTTCTGCGTCACGGAGCCCCCGCCCGTGTAGACGGACGTGAAATTCAGGGTCTCGATGCCCTGCATCGTGAGCGCCGGGCCACAGAAGTTGTCCAGGCGCACGGCCAGGGTGTCCGCCGCACCGGCGGTCACTCCGTCGGCAAAACGGATTTCCTGCGCCACCGTGACGTTGGTGAGGCGCAAGGGCGCCAGGTTGCCGAGCGTGGTGACCCGGCTTGTGGCGAGTTCCGAGATTTCGACATAGTCGCTGAAGGTGGTGCCGGAGAAGTTCAGGTTGGCAGCCGGATTGACCAGCTGGAGGATGTCGATGCCGGACATCGCCGGCAGCACCGTGGCGTCGTGAAGCTTGAGGACATCCTTGCCGGAGCCCCCGGCAACGGTGTCGGCCATCGAGATCTGGCCACCGACCCCGACAAAGGTGTCCGCCCCGATCCCGCCCAGCAGGTTGTCCACCGAGTTGGTAAACAGCAAGGTCGTCCCGGTGAGGGCACTGGCCTGGTCCTTCGCGGCTTCCACCGTGGCGGGGTCGGCGGTTACATTGGTGAGGATGGCCTTGGCGCCCTCCACGCTGTTGCCTCCCATGGTCACTGCGTAGAATTCCCCGATCACCACCTTGTTGTTGAACAGCAGCGTGCTCTGCACACCCTCGGGATCGGTACCGGTGTAGTTGGCCACGGCGGTGATCATTTCCCCGAGGACGCTGCCGGGGGTTGCGCCCTTGGAGTTGAGCTTGGCCGTCCAGAATGCCAGCCCCTCGCTGTCTGCGGAGCGCCCGAGCACATTCACGTAGAACTTCGAGACGATTTCCTCGTTGGTGAGGAAGCTGGGATAGTAGGTACGCGCCGCGTCCACCTGGAACATCTGTTGGGCAATCGCGGCGAACGTCTCGCCATTGCCCATCTTCTGCACCCAGAAACCGAGGCCGTCGGCTTCCGGCGCGCGGCCGAAGAGCGCAACGTACAGCTGCGTGACCTGGGTGCGCATTGCGGTGGTGATCGCCATGGTGAGCTCCTAGCTTGTTGTGGTTCGTCCTGCCCTGGAAGGCTGGCGCGAATGCTAGAGCTGGCGTCTGGCGCTGTCTGTCCCGCGAAAAGGGGAAAAGCCGCCCGAAAAGGGGGCGTTCAGCCCGCCGGAAGCCGGCGGTCCATCACCCGGAACCACACCGGCGGCAGCGCCGCCAGCAGCAGGCAGCCGGCGTAGCCGGTCGGCAGCTGGGGGCCCGGCAGCGCCTCGAGTTCCGGGAAACGCTTGCCGGCGTGCAGGTGGTGGTCCGAGTGGCGCTGCAGGTTGGCCAGCACTGTGTTGGAGACCACGTGGTCGGCGTTCCAGGCATGCTGCATGCCGAAGGGTTCGGGCCGGCCGTCGGCTCCCGGACGGCGCTGCAGGCCGTAGTGCTCCACGTAGTTCACGGTCTCCAGCAGCCAGACGGCAAAGGCCGACTGGATCAGCCAGAACGCTAGCATTTTGGTAGCACCCAGCGCCCACAGCGCCAGCACAAACGCCAGGTTCAGCCCCATGCCCCAGGCCAGCGGGCTGGCCCACCAGCCGCGGCCCTGCCGCCGCAGGCGCTGGGCCTCCAGCCGCCAGGCCCCGCCGAAGTTGCCGGCCAGGGTGCGGGGCAGGAAGCGCCACAGGCTCTCGCCCCGGCGGGCGCTGGCCGGGTCGTCGGCAGTGGCCGCGCGCAGGTGGTGGCCGCGGTAATGCTCCACCATGAACTGGGTGTAGTTGACGCCCGCCATCAGCAACCAGGCCAGCGCCCGGTCGGTGCGGTGGCGGCTGTGACCCAGTTCGTGGGCGAAGGTGATGCCCTGGGCGCCGGTGACAAAGCCGACAGCGAAGGCGAGCCCGACCACCGTGGGCCAGTCGCTGCGGTGCGCCGCCCAGAGGCCGGCCGCCAGCAGCGCCACTTGCAGCGGCACGTACAGGCGCAGCAGGCCCGCGAGCAGCCCGCCGGGGCCGCCGGGCGGTGGGGAGCGGCGGGCGGCCGGCCACGCGGCCTCCACCGAGGCGATCACCAGCCAGACGAGGAACGCCGACAGGGCGGCCTGCTCCGGCCGCCGGACCACGTTGAACAGGCTGAAGGCAGGCAGCAGCAGCACGGCCAGGAAGCGCAGGTCGGAGGGTCGCAGGCGGGTGTCGTCGGCCATGGCGCGATTGGACGCAAGCCGCCTGGCCCCGTCAATGCCGGCGGGATAATCCAGGGCATGACGCTCCCCCACGCTCCGCACTTCGTGTCGTCGCTGCCCCCTAAGGGGGCTTCAGCCTCCTTGAGGCGGCTCGGCGGAGGCTGACATGAATCCCCTGCTGTCCCGCCTGCAGCCCTACCCTTTCGAGCGGCTGCGGCAGCTTTTTGCGGGCGTCACGCCCAACCCCGAGTACCGCGCCATCAGCCTGGGCATCGGCGAGCCCAAGCACGCCACGCCGGCTTTCATCCGCGAGGCGCTGGCCGGCTCGCTGGACGGCCTGGCCGGCTACCCGCCCACGGCCGGTTCGCCTGCGCTACGCGAGGCGTTCACCCGCTGGCTGCACACCCGCTACGGCCTGGCGGTGGACCCGGCGACCCAGGTCCTGCCGGTGAACGGCTCGCGCGAGGCGCTGTTCGCCTTCGCCCAGATGGTGATCGATGCCAGCGGCGGGAAGCAGCCGGTCGTGGTCTGCCCCAACCCGTTCTACCAAATCTACGAGGGCGCCACGCTGCTGGCGGGCGCCGAGCCGTTCTACGCGCCCTGCGACCCGGCCCGCAACTTCGCGGTGGACTGGGACAGCGTGCCGGCCGAGGTCTGGGCCCGCACCCAGCTGCTGTACGTGTGCTCGCCCGGCAACCCCACCGGCGCCGTCATGCCGCTGCAGGAGTGGCGCAAGCTGTTCGAGCTGTCCGACCGGCACGGCTTCGTGATCGCCTCGGACGAGTGCTACAGCGAGATCTACTTCCGCGACGAGCCGCCCCTGGGCGGCCTGGAAGCCGCGCACAAGCTGGGGCGTGGCGATTTCCGCCGCCTCCTGTCCTTCACCAGCCTGTCCAAGCGCAGCAACGTGCCCGGCATGCGCTCGGGCTTCGTGGCCGGCGATGCCCAGCTGGTCAAGGCCTTCCAGCTGTACCGCACCTACCACGGCAGCGCCATGGCGCCGCCGGTGCAGGCCGCCAGCATCGCGGCCTGGGGCGACGAGCAGCATGTCGCCGACAACCGCGAGCAGTACCGCCGCAAGTTCGCCCAGGTCACCCCTGTGCTGGCCCGGGTGCTGGACGTCAAGCTGCCGGACGCGGCGTTCTACCTGTGGGCGGGCGTGCGGGGAAGCGACACCGCGTTCGCCCGCGACCTGCTGGCTCAATACAATGTGACGGTGCTGCCGGGCAGCTACCTCGCCCGGGAGACGGGCGGGGTCAATCCCGGCGCCGGCCGCATCCGCATGGCCCTGGTGGCAGAGACCGCCGAATGCCTGGAAGCCGCCGAGCGCATCGTCCAATTCGTCCAATCCAGGAAGTAGTCCCTCCATGACGCAACAGCTCCAGACCCTCATCGACAACGCGTGGGAGAACCGCGCCAGCCTCTCGCCCAAGGGCGCGCCCAAGGAAGTGGTGGACGCGGTCGAGCACGTGATTGCCGAGATGAACAAGGGCGCGCTGCGCGTGGCCACCCGCGAGGCAGTGGGCCAGTGGACGGTGCACCAGTGGGTCAAGAAGGCCGTGCTGCTGTCCTTCCGCCTGCGCGACAACGAGATCGTGAAATCCGGCGACATCGCCTTCTACGACAAGGTGCCCACCAAGTTCGCGCACCTCACGCCCGAGGAGATGGCCGCCACGGGCGTGCGCGTGGTGCCGCCGGCCGTGGCCCGCCGCGGCAGCTACATCGCCAGGGGTGCGATCCTGATGCCCAGCTTCGTGAACATCGGCGCCTACGTGGACGAAGGCACCATGGTGGACACCTGGGCCACCGTGGGCTCCTGCGCCCAGGTCGGCAAGAACGTGCACCTGTCCGGCGGCGTGGGCCTGGGCGGCGTGCTGGAGCCGCTGCAGGCCAACCCCACCATCATCGAGGACAACTGCTTCATCGGCGCCCGCTCCGAGGTGGTGGAAGGCGTGATCGTCGAGGAGAACTCGGTGATCTCCATGGGCGTGTACATCGGCCAGAGCACCCCGATCTACGACCGGGCCACCGGCGAGGTGAGCTACGGCCGCATCCCGGCCGGCTCGGTGGTGATCTCGGGCAGCCTGCCCAAGGACGGCGGCAAGTACAGCCTGTACGCCGCCATCATCGTCAAGCGCGTGGACGCGCAGACGCGGGCGAAGACTTCGCTCAACGACCTGCTGCGCCCCTGAACGACACGACCTGAGGAGGTCCCTGCATGAGCACGATGGAGCGCATCCTGCGCCTGATGTCGGAGAAGAAGGCATCGGACGTGTACCTGTCGGCCCATGCGCCGGCCCTGATCAAGATCAACGGCCAGTGCCTGCCGATCAACAACCAGCTGCTGCCGCCGGACGCCCCCAAGGCCCTGCTGGCCGAGGTGCTGCCGGCCAAGCGCATGACCGAGCTGGAGGAGACCGGCGAGCTGAACATGGCGCATGCCATCGAGGGCGTGGGCAACTTCCGCTTCTCGGCGATGCGCCAGCGCGGCACCTACGCCGCCGTGATCCGCTACATCACCACCGACATCCCGCCGCTGGCCTCGCTGCAGGTGCCGCTGATCCTGGGCGACCTGATCATGGAAAAGCGCGGCCTGCTGCTCATGGTGGGCTCCACCGGCGCGGGCAAGAGCACCACGCTGGCGGCCATGATGGACTACCGCAACGAGAAGGCCTCGGGGCACATCCTCACCATCGAGGACCCGGTGGAGTTCCTGTTCAAGAACAAGAAGTCGGTGGTCAACCAGCGCGAGGTGGGCAGCGACACGCAGTCCATGCAGACCGCGCTCAAGAACGCGCTGCGCCAGGCGCCCGACGTGATCCTGATCGGCGAGATCCGCGACCGGGAGACCATGTCCGCGGCCATCGCCTATGCCCAGTCGGGCCACCTGTGCCTGGCGACCATGCACGCCAACAACAGCTACCAGGCGCTCAACCGCATCCTGTCGTTCTACCCGGTCGAGGTGCGTCCCACCATGCTGGGCGACCTGGCGGCGGCGCTCAAGGCCATCGTCTCCCAGCGCCTGCTGCGCACCGTGCACGGCGGCCGTGCCCCGGCGGTGGAGGTCATGCTCAACACCAAGCTGGTGAGCGAGCTGATCGAGAAAGGCGATTTCTCCGGCGTGAAGGAAGCCATGGAGAAGTCCATGGCCGAGGGTTCGCAGACCTTCGAGCAGGACATCGCCCGCCTCATCGTCGAAGGCACCGTGGACAAGAAGGAAGGCATCGCCTACGCCGACTCGCCCACCAACCTGCAGTGGCGCCTGCAGAACGATTTCGCCGGCAAGGCCGCTCCCAAGGTGGAGGAAGGCGCGAGCGAGGACGACCTGGCCGAGGAGCCGTCGTTCACCGAGATCACCCTGGACGTGAAGCACTGACCCGGTGAAAGCCCTGCACCTCACCGAGCAGCTGATTGCCTGCCGCTCGGTCACCCCGGAAGACGGCGGCTGCCAGGCCCTGCTGCGCAGCCGGCTGCAGCCGCTGGGCTTCGACTGCGAAACCATCGTCAGCGGGCCGGACCACTTCCGCGTCACCAATTTGTGGGCGAAACGGCCCGCAGCCCGCGCGGGACGGGCACTCGGCGCTACAAAAACCGTAGTATTCGCCGGCCATACCGACGTCGTGCCCACGGGCCCGCTGGAGCAATGGTCCAGCGACCCCTTCGTGCCCAGCCACCAGGACGGCAAGCTCTACGGCCGCGGCGCGGCCGACATGAAGACCTCGATCGCGGCCTTCGTGGTGGCGGCCGAGGAATACGTCAGCGCGAACCCGGACACGCCCCTGTCCATCGCCCTCCTCATCACCAGCGACGAGGAAGGTCCGTCCGTGGACGGCACCGTGGTCGTCTGCGAGCAGCTCAAGGCGCGGGGCGAGAAGCTGGACTACTGCATCGTGGGCGAGCCCAGCTCGGTGCAGCGGCTGGGCGACATGATCAAGAACGGCCGCCGCGGCAGCCTGTCGGGCAAGCTCACCGTCAAGGGGGTGCAGGGCCACATCGCCTATCCGCAGCTGGCGAAGAACCCCATCCACCTGGCCATGCCCGCGCTGGCGGAGCTGGCCACGATCGAATGGGACCGGGGCAACGACTTCTTCCCGCCCACCAGCTGGCAGTGCAGCAACATCCACGGCGGCACCGGCGCGACCAACGTCATTCCCGGCACGGTGGTGGTGGACTTCAATTTCCGCTACTCCACCGAGTCCACGCCGGACGGCCTGAAGCAGCGCGTGGACGAGGTCCTGCGGCGCCACGGCCTGGACTACGACATCGCGTGGACGCTGGGCGGCCTGCCTTTCCTCACGACGCCGGGCGAGCTGGTGGGCGCCATCACCCAGGCCATCCAGGGCGAAACTGGCCTCACGCCGGAGCTGTCGACCACCGGCGGCACCAGCGACGGGCGCTTCATCTCGCAGATCTGCCCGCAGGTGGTGGAGTTCGGCCCCCTCAACGCCACCATCCACAAGATCGACGAGCACGTGGCGGTGGCCGACATCGAGCCGCTGAAGAACATCTACCGGCGCACGCTGGAACACCTGGCCGCCGGCCTGTCCGCATGACCGTCATCGAGCTGGTCGAGGCGGCTGCCCAGCAGCTCGCCGATGCGGGCGTGGCTTTCGGCCACGGCACGTCCAACGCCTTCGACGAGGCGGCCTGGCTGGTGCTGTGGCGGCTGGGCCTCCCCCTGGACGACCTGGATTCCGTGGCGGATCGGCCGGTGGCGCGCGCGGATCAAGCGCTGGTTGCTACGCTTTTGAGAGCACGCATCGAGACGCGCCGTCCCGCCGCCTACCTCACGAACGAAGCCTGGCTGCAGGGCGTGCCCTTCTACGTGGACGAGCGGGCCATCGTGCCACGCAGCTTCATCGCCGAGCTGATCGCCGACGGCGGCTTCGACGCCTGGCTGGGCGAGCACACCCGCCGCGTCCTGGACCTGTGCACCGGCAACGGCAGCCTGGCGGTGCTGGCCGCGCTGGCCTGGCCGGACGTGACGGTGGACGCCGCCGACCTCTCGCGCGACGCGCTGGAGGTGGCGCGCATCAACGTAAACAGGCACGGCCTGCAGGACCGCATCCGCCTGGTCGAATCCGATGGCCTGGCCGCCCTGCCCGGCCCCTACGACCTGGTGCTGTGCAACCCGCCCTACGTGAATGCCGCCAGCATGGCGCAGCTGCCCGCCGAGTACCGGGCCGAGCCCGAGCTGGCACTGGCCGGCGGCGCCGACGGCATGGACTTCATCCGCACCTTGCTGCGCGAGGCCCCCTCCCGCATGAGCGAGCACGCGGTGCTGGTCCTGGAGATCGGCAACGAACGCGCGCACTTCGAGGCCGCCTTCCCCAGGCTGGAAGCCGTGTGGCTGGAGACCAGCGCCGGCGGCGACCAGGTGCTGCTGCTCACCAAGGAAGCCCTTGATCACCCTTAGGAACCTCACCCTGCGCCGCAGCGCCAAGGTGCTGCTGGACCAGGTGTCCGTGACCATCAATCCCGGCGAGAAGGTCGGGCTGGTGGGTCGCAACGGCGCAGGCAAATCGACCCTGTTCGCCCTGTTCAACGGCTCGCTGCACGAGGACGCCGGCGAGTTCGCCATGCCGGCGCAGTGGCGGCTGGGCCAGGTGGCGCAGAACATGCCGGAGACCGAGGAAGGCGCCACCGACTTCGTGCTGGGGGGCGACACGGGCCTGATGGCGCTGCGCGAGGCGCTGGCGCAGGCCGAGGCCTCGGGCGACGGCATGGCCATCGCCCACGCCCATTCCGACCTGGCCGACGCCGGCGAACACGATGCCGTGCCGCGCGCGCAGTCGCTGATCCTGGGACTGGGCTTCAAGACCTCGGAACTGGACAACCCGGTCAACAGCTTCTCGGGTGGCTGGCGCATGCGGCTGCAGCTGGCCCGGGCGCTGATGTGCCCGTCGGACCTGCTGCTGCTGGACGAGCCCACCAACCACCTGGACCTGGACGCCCTGGTCTGGCTGGAGGCCTGGCTGCAGCGCTATGCCGGCACGTTGATCGTGATCAGCCACGACCGCGAGTTCCTGGACGCGGTGACCGGCGTCACCCTGCACATCGAAAACCAGAAGATCACCCGCTACGGCGGCAACTACAGCGCCTTCGAGACCCTGCGCGCCCAGCAGCTCGAGCTGCAGCAAGCCGCCTTCGCCAAGCAGCAGGACAAGATCGCGCACCTGAAGAAGTTCATCGACCGCTTCAAGGCCAAGGCCAGCAAGGCCAAGCAGGCCCAAAGCCGGGTCAAGGCGCTCGAGCGCATGGAAAAGATCGCGCCGGTGCTGGCCGAGGCCGACTTCAGCTTCGAGTTCAAGGAGCCGGCCAACCTGCCCAACCCCATGCTGGCCATCAGCGACGCGGCCTTCGGCTATGGCGACAAGGTCATCCTGCGCGGCGTCAACCGCTCGGTGCTGGCCGGCCAG
>CAZZAW010000029.1:0-16724 GCA_964652405.1 uncultured Ramlibacter sp. | reverse complement strand
GGCAGTTCGACAAGGCCGAGAAGATCATCACCGACAACCGGGTGCTGTTCCACCGGGTCGCCAATACGCTCAATTACCTGGACATCAAGACCGTGGTGGTCAGCTGCGGCACCTGCTACGACCAGCTCCAGGGCTACGAATTCGACAAGATCTTCCCCGGCTGCCGCATCGTGGACATCCACGAGTACCTGCTGGAGAAGGGCATCACCCTGCCGGGTGGCGGTGCCTACCTGTACCACGATCCCTGCCACACGCCCATGAAGCTGCAGGAGCCGATGAAGACCGTGAAGGCGCTGGTCGGCCCCAACGTGCGCAAGTCCGAGCGCTGCTGCGGCGAGTCGGGGACTTTCGCCGTTACCCGGCCCGACATCTCGACCCAGGTGCGCTTCCGCAAGGAGGAGCAGCTGCGCATGGACGAGGCCGCGCTGCGTTCGGCCGTGCCGGCGGCGGCCGAGGGCAACCTCAAGGTTCTTACCAGCTGCCCGAGCTGCCTGCAGGGGCTGTCGCGCTACAGCCACGACCTGCAGAACGGCCTCTTAGAAGCCGACTACATCGTGGTCGAAATGGCCCAGCAGATCCTCGGCCCGGACTGGATGCCGCAGTACGTCCATGCGGCCAACAGCGGCGGCATCGAACGGGTGCTGGTCTGAGCCGGCCCGGCCGGGGTGGGTGAAAAACCAGCTCGTCCGTGAAAATCACACGCTGGGCGGGGCTTGTCGCCGGCTGGGACCGCTGATCCGGGTGTGTCAGCGTGTATAAACCTGCAACCAAGACAGGGGCGCCTTGCCGCGCCTGGAGGTCCCGCATGCTCCGCCGAACAATCCAACAAGCGCTTCCTCCGCTCCTGCTGAGCCTGGGGTGGCTGGCCGCGGCTCCCGCGTCTGCCCAGCTGGCTGGCGAGGTGGAGTTCTCCCGGGGCGTCGGCTTTGCCCAGACGCCTGGCCAGGCCCCTCGAACCCTCGGCAAGGGCCTCCCCCTGCGCGAAGGCGACCGGCTGACCACCTCGGAGGGCGCCTCGGCCATCATCAAGCTGGAGGACGGCACCCGCATGACGGTGCGTCCGAACTCCGAGCTCGTCCTCCAGCAGTACCAGTTTAAGGAGAACGCGCCGGACAACAGCATGCTCATGCAGTTGGTGCGAGGCGGCTTCCGCGCGGTGACCGGCCTCATCTCCAAGAACTCGCCCAACGCGGCCCGGATCCAGACCAACACGGCCACCATCGGCATCCGCGGCACCGACTTCGACGCCCGCCTGTGCACCCGCGACTGCGGCACGGAGTCCGCGCGGGTCACGGAAAGCGCGCGGCCCAACGCCGTGCTGGCCAGCGCCAAGATCGTGACCGCGCAGGGCGAGGTCAACGCGGTGGACGCGAACGGGCAGCGGCGCCGGCTGGTGGACGGCGGCAGCATCTACCCCGGCGACGTGGTGGAAACCGGCCCCGGCACCCGTGCGGTGCTGGCCTTCCGCGACGACACCCGCATCACGCTGGGCTCGACCACCCGGTTCCGGGTGGACAACTTCGTCTACGACGAAGCTAACGCGGGTGAAGGCCGCTTCCTCACCTCCATCCTGCGGGGATCGGTCCGGGTGCTGACGGGCCTGATCGCCAAGGCCAACACCCGCAACGTCTCGTTCTCCACCGCCACGGCCACCATCGGCATCCGGGGCAGCGGCATCGACATGAACTGCGTGGGCAATTGCGCCAGTCCGGGCGCCTCCCCGCTCATTCCCATTCCCAACATCCCGGCCCCGACCGGCGAGGGCCTGACCGTGTTCGTCTGGCAGGGCGGGGCTTCCGTCACCCCGAATCCGGTGCCGGGGCTGCCACCGGCGCCGCCTGCCGGCACCGGTCCCGCCACGCCGCCGGGTACCACCCTGCTGCAGCAAGGCCAGGGCCTGCAAATCGGCAACAACGGCGTTCAGTTGCCGCTGACCGCCCCGCCCGTGATCGACGGCCCCCGCCCCGACCAGGTCGATGTGCCGCCCAAGCTGTTCGGCAAGGACAACGCGGTGAACGACGACCAGGAAGGCCTGTTCGTCTTCGTCCGCGATGGCCATATCGCCGTGACCACGCAGAACGACGTGCTGCACCTGGGCAAGGGCGAGGCGGGTTTCGCGGGCACCAACGGCCAGACCGCGCGGCCGCCCACCATCCCGAAGTTCATCGACTTCGACAAGATGCCGCCGCCCACCACCAAGAACCCGGGGGCCGCCACCGTGGTGGCGGAAAGCAACCAGGGGTCGTCCAAGGTTTGCAAGTGACGCCCAGTTGGTGACAAAGGCGCGGGGGCGGGAGACAATTCCCGCCAGAACGGACACAAGAGGGGCTCAGGAATCATGATGAAGGCGTTTGGTGCGCCCGTTGCGGGCTGCGGCGCTCACGCGTGCCACACGCTGCTGGCGATGGCCCTGGCGGTGGCCATCAGCCCTGCGCTGGCCCAGGCGCCTGCCGCCCCGCTCACGCCGGCACCCGCGCCCGTCTTCAGCATCCGCGGCTTCCAGGTGACCGGGGAAAACCCGCTGGGCGACGGCGAGACCTCGCGCATCCTGGCCCCTTACCTGCGCGCCAACGCGACCATGGACACCCTGCAGCAGGCCACGTCGGCGCTCGAGACGGCGCTGCGCGACAAGGGCTACGGCCTGCACCGGGTGGCGCTGCCGCCCCAGGAAGTCGGCGAGACCGTCCGCCTGGAGATCGTCAAGTTCACCATCAGCAAGGTGACGATCGAAGGCAACGAGATCTACGACGAGCAGAACATCCGGCGCAGCCTGCCCGAGCTGCAGGAAGGGCAGACCCCCAACTTCAAGCGCCTGGCCATCCAGACCGCCATCGCCAACGAGAACCCGAACAAGCAGGTCCAGCTGGGCATCCGCGAGGCGGATGAGCCGGACAAGATCGACGCAGCCATCACGGTGCGGGAAAACAGGCCTTGGACCTTCGGGGTCAGCGCCTCCAACGCGGGTTCCGAGTCGTCGGGCCAGGACCGCGTCACCGTCTCGGGTGGCCACACCAACCTGTTCAACCGCGACCACCAGTTCGTCGGCGCCTACACCACTTCGCTGGAGCGCATGAGCGACGTCAAGCAGCTCGGCCTGTCGTACAAGCTGCCGCTGTACGAGCTGGGCGGCGTGGTGGGGGCGAGCTACACCAATTCGGACGTGGTCGGCAACTTCGGCGCCTTCACCAGCACCGGCGCCGGCCACACCTTAGGCCTGAGCTACACGATGTACCTGCCGCCGGATGGCGGCCGCCGCAGCTACGTCACCCTGGGCCTGGAGGACAAGGTGTTCGATGCGTCGCGCATCAACGACATCGTGGTCCCCGGGCAGCTGGACCGGCGCAGCCGCCCCCTGGTGCTCGGCTACACCGCCCGCACCGAGTCCGACACGTCGGTCTGGGGCTACAACCTCGACCTGGCGGTGAACACGGGCGGCGGCGCCAACAACGACCTCGTGTCCTACCAGTCCGAGGACCCGAGGATCACCACCATCCGCTGGAAGGCCCTGCGCGGCGGCATCAGCTACACCATGCCGCTGGCGCAGACCTGGCTGCTCAGCGCGCGCGCGGCCTACCAGTACAGCCCGGACGTGCTGATCTCCGGCGAGCAGTTCGGCCTGGGCGGCCAGGCCTCGGTCCGGGGCACCCGCATCGAGCGCCCCGTGTCGGGCGACAAAGGCATTTCGGGCACGGTGGAGGTCACGACGCCGGAAGTCCTGCCAGGCCTGCGCTTCCTGGGCTTCGTGGACGCGGGCTGGGTGGGCAACAACCAGCCCAATGGCGCCAACAAGCCTTCCAACGACCGGCTCAGCAGCGCGGGGCTGGGGCTGCGCTGGGCCAACGGGCCTTTCGCCGTGTCGGCCGACTACGGCCGCCTGCTGACGGGCAGCCGCGTGCCCCAGGCCATCAATTCGGCGTCGCCCCAGAAGGGTGACGACCGCTTCTACGTCAACGCTTCGGTTAGATTCTGAGCGTCCGCTCCTTCCACGCAGTACCCCCATGGCCGGCTTGCGCCAAGACAGCCCCACACCCGAGTCGCTGACCGTGCATGGCCAGTCGCGCGTGCTCGAGATCTCCTTTTCCGACGGCGCGTCGTTCCGCATTCCGTTCGAGCTGATGCGGGTCTACTCGCCTTCGGCCGAGGTGCAGGGGCACGGGCCGGGGCAGGAGGTGCTGCAGACCGGCAAGCGCGACGTCGACGTGCTGGCGCTGGACCCGGTGGGCAACTATGCCGTGCAGCCGCGCTTTTCGGACGGCCACGACAGCGGCATCTTCTCCTGGGACTACCTGTACCACCTGGGTTCGCGGCAGGCCGAGCTCTGGGCCGAGTACGAGCGGCGGCTCCAGGCGGCGGGCGTGGACCGCGACGCGCCCATGCCGGGCAAAGCCGCAGCCGGCAGCTGCGGCCACTGAGCCGCCAGACAGCTCCTTGCCCTACCATCGGGGCATGAGCAGCACCCATTTCGGCTACGAATCGGTCGACGAGAAGGACAAGGCACGGCGCGTGCGCGGCGTGTTCGATTCGGTCGCTCCCCGCTATGACCTGATGAACGACCTGATGTCGCTGGGCCTGCACCGGGCCTGGAAGGCGTACACGGTGATGGTGGCGAACGTCCGGCCGGGCCAGCAGGTGCTCGACATCGCCGGTGGCACCGGCGACCTGGCGCTGGCCTTCGCCCGCAAGGTAGGGAGCACCGGCCAAGTGATCCACACCGACATCAACGAGGCCATGCTGCGCACCGGCCGCGACCGCCTGCTGGATGCGGGCGTCGCCCTGCCCACCCTGGTCTGCGACGCCGAGAAGCTGCCCTTCGCGAGCGCCCGGTTCGACCTGGTGACGGTCGCGTTCGGGCTGCGCAACATGACCCGCAAGGATGCCGCGCTGGCGGAGATGGCCCGCGTGCTCAAGCCCGGCGGCAAGCTGCTGGTGCTGGAGTTCTCCCGCGTGGCCAAGCCGCTGGCCCAGGTTTACGACTGGTACTCGTTCAGCGTGCTGCCGCGGCTGGGCCAGGCGGTGGCGGGCGATGCGGCCAGTTACCGCTACCTGGCCGAATCCATCCGCATGCATCCGGGCCAGGAAGAGCTGAAGGCGCTAATGAAGAGAACTGGATTCGGCCATGTGGACTATCACAACCTCACCGCGGGTGTGGTCGCCTTGCATGTTGGAATCAAGTGCTGATACAAGGAAGCAGCAAGAAGGAATCGCCATGAAACTCTGGTCCGCCGTTCTCGTCGCCGCCCTGGCCATCGCCAGCTTGGATGCAGAGGCTGCCCGCCGGCTGGGCGGGGGCAAATCCCTGGGCAAGCAGTCCAACAACGTGACCCAGCGCGAAACGGCGCCCACGCCCCCCGCGGCTGCGCCCGGAGCCGCGCAGGGCCAGCAGGCGGCCCAACCCGCTGCGCGCCCGAACCAGCCTGCGACCGCGGCGCAGGCACCTCGCCGCCCCTGGGGCGCGATGCTGGGCGGCCTGGCAGCGGGCTTGGGCCTGGCCTGGCTGGCGAACGCCCTGGGGTTCGGCGCCGAGTTCGGCCAGTTCCTGCTCTTCGCCCTGCTGGCACTGGTGGTCATGGTGGTGATCGGGTTGATCATGCGTGCCCGGCGTGGCACCGCGGCCGCCGCAACGGCTGGCAGGCCGATGGCCTACCAGGGGGCTGCCGCCGACTATGCTGCCGCTGCACGCCAGTACAGCCCGGACAAGGTCGGCAATGACGCTTCCGCCCGCCCTTGGGAGCGCAGCAGCATGGCTTTTGAAGCCGGCAAGTACGGCAGCGGCGTCCAGATCGGCTCCGGGCTCGCGGGCTCGCAGAACTGGGGGGTTCCGGCCGGCTTCGATGTGGAAGGTTTCGTGTCCGCGGCCAAGCGCAATTTCCTCACGCTGCAGGACGCGTGGGACCGCTCCGATATCCCCTCCCTGCGCGCCATGATGACCGACGAGATGCTGTCGGAAATCCGCACCCAGCTGGCCGAGCGCGAACGCGAGCTGGCCGGCCAGCCGAACAAGACCGACGTGGTCATGCTCGAGGCGCAATTGCTGGGCATCGAGGACCTGGGCGACGGCTACATGGCCAGCGTGGAGTTCTCCGGCATGATCCGCGAGCAGCCGTCCGCCGGGCCCAGCCCGTTCCGGGAAGTGTGGAACATGACCAAGCCCAAGAACGGCGCGAGCGGCTGGCTGGTAGCAGGCGTTCAAGCGCTGCAGTAGTGACCGGCCGGCGAAGCCGGTGTTGAATAATGGGGGACTATGGCAACACAGTCCCCCTTTCCTTTTCTGGACGGCCTGGCCGACCGGCTGGGCCAGAGCCTGCAGCCGCCGGACTGGATGGTGGACGAGGTGCAGCGCCGGCTGGTGCTGCTGGTGAACCATGTGCTGATGCAGGAGCCTGAGGCCCAGGCCCGGCTCGCGCGGCAGCAGGGCCGGGTGGTCGAGGCCCGCTGGCGCCTGTTCACCATCCGCCTGGCCGCCACCCCGGCAGGCTTGCTCGACCTGGCCGGCCCAGCCGCGGCTCCGGACCTCACGCTCACCGTCACCGACGAGTCGCCCTGGAGCCTGGCGCAGGCCGCGCTGCGAGGCGACAAGCCGCCGGTGCGCATCGAAGGCGACGTGCAGTTCGCCGCCGAGGTGAACTGGCTGGTGGACAACGTCCGCTGGGACCTCGAAGAAGACCTGTCGCGCCTGGTGGGCGATGCGCCCGCGCACACCGCCATGGGGGCGCTGCGAGCCATGGGCGACGCGCTGCGCCGGTTCGCCATGCCGGCCGGCGCGCGCGCGGGCTCTTCCGCCCCCGCAAGCGGGGCGCAGACCGACCCCGGCCGCGCATGACCCGGTACCTGCGCGGCATCGCCATCATCTGGGTGATCCTGCGGTACGGACTGGACGAACTGGTCCTCAACAGCTTTCACCAGCCCTGGCTGCATTCGCTGGCCCGGGTGCTGACCTTCGGCCGCAAGCTGGAAGCGCCGCGGGGGCAGCGCCTGCGTGAGGCCCTGGAGCAGCTCGGTCCGATTTTCGTGAAGTTCGGGCAGGTCCTGTCCACCCGGCGCGACCTGCTGCCCCCGGACATCGCCGACGAGCTGGCCCGGCTGCAGGACCGGGTGCCGCCCTTCGATTCCAGGATCGCCGTCGCCACCATCGAGCGGTCCTTCCGCCGGCCGCTGGACGAGGTGTTCACCAGCTTCGAGATGGGGCCGGTCGCCAGCGCCTCCATCGCCCAGGTGCATTTCGCCACCCTGAAGGACCGGCAGGGGCAAGTCCGGCAGGTGGCCGTGAAGGTGCTGCGGCCCGGCATGCTGCCGGTGATCGAGAAGGACCTGGCCCTGATGCGCATGATGGCCGGCTGGGTGGAGGCCCTGTCCGCCGACGGCAAGCGCCTGAAGCCGCGCGAGGTGGTGGCGGAGTTCGACAAGTACCTGCACGACGAGCTGGACCTGCTGCGCGAGGCGGCCAATGCCGCGCAGCTGCGCCGGAACATGGCCGGGCTGGACCTGGTGCTGATCCCCGAGATGCTGTGGGACTTCTGCCATCCGGAAGTGATCGTCATGGAGCGCATGGACGGCGTTCCCATCAGCCACACCGAGCGACTGCGCCAGGCCGGCGTGGACCTGCGGCAACTGGCCCGGGACGGCGTGACGATCTTCTTCACCCAGGTGTTCCGCGACGGCTTCTTCCATGCCGACATGCACCCGGGCAACATCCAGGTGAGCCTGGCGCCGGCGCACTTTGGCCGCTACATCTCGCTGGACTTCGGCATCGTGGGCACGCTGACCGAGTTCGACAAGGAGTACCTGGCCCAGAACTTCAACGCCTTCTTCCGCCGCGACTACAAGCGGGTCGCCGAACTGCACCTGGAATCCGGCTGGGTGCCCCCGGAGACCCGGGTGGACGAACTGGAGGCGGCCGTGCGGGCCGTGTGCGAGCCGTACTTCGACCGGCCGCTCAAGGAGATTTCGCTGGGCATGGTGCTGATGCGGCTGTTCCAGACCTCCCGCCGCTTCCACGTCGAGATCCAGCCCCAGCTCGTGCTGCTGCAGAAAACCCTGCTGAACATCGAGGGCCTGGGCCGCCAGCTCGACCCCGACCTGGACCTCTGGGCCACGGCCAAGCCTTTCCTGGAACGCTGGATGCTGGAGCAGGTGGGCCCCCAGCGCCTGGTCGACGAGCTGCGAGACCAGGCCCCCCTGTACGCCAAGCTGCTGCCCGAACTCCCCCGGCTGCTGCACCAGTACCTGCGCCAGCGTGCCGGCGGCGACCGGCGGGAACTGGACGAGCTGCTGGCCGAGCAGCGCCGCACCAACCGGCTGCTGCAGGGCCTCATGTATGGCGGCCTGGGTTTTGCTTTGGGGCTGGTCGTCATGCAGCTGGTGGTGCGGGTCCGGTTGTTTTGAGCCGGGTTTTGCAGATAATCCGGCAGCCTTCGCGGGCGGTAAGCGGACGAAACATTTTTTCCAGACGGAGCGTCTCATGCTGATCACCTTCATCGTGCTGTACCTGCTGGTTTCCATCGGGATCGGGCTTTACGCGGCCACCAAGGTCCGGAACACGGCCGACTATGCGGTCGCCGGCCGCAGCCTCCCCCTGGCGATCGTCATCGCCACCACCTTCGCCACCTGGTTCGGTTCCGAGACCGTGCTCGGCGTGTCGGCCAAGTTCGTCTCCGGCAACCTGGGCTCCGTGGTCGAGGACCCGTTCGGCGCCTCCATCTGCCTGATCCTGGTGGGGCTGTTCTTCGCCTACAAGCTGTAGCAGAAGACTTTGCTCACGCTGGGCGACTACTATCGCCAGCGCTATGGCCGAACGATCGAGATCCTGTGCTCGGTGATGATCATGTTCAGCTACCTGGGCTGGGTCGCGGCGCAGGTCACGGCGCTGGGCCTGGTCTTCCACCTGCTGATGCCCGACACGATCTCGATCACCATGGGCATGGTCCTGGGCACCGCCGTGGTGCTGATCTACACGCTCTACGGCGGCATGTGGTCGGTGGCGCTCACGGACTTCGTGCAGATGATCGTCATCGTGCTGGGTCTCCTCGCCATTGCCTGGTTTGCCGCCGACCTGGCCGGCGGCGCGGGCAAGGTGGTGGACTACGCCGCCTCGAACGGCAAGTTCCAGTTCTTCCCGTCCGAGGCAGGCGCCCAGGAATGGGTCTTCTTCTTCGCTGCCGCCATCACCATGATGCTGGGCTCCATCCCGCAACAGGATGTCTTCCAGCGCGTGATGTCTGCCAAGGATGCCAAGACGGCGCAGCGCGGCCCCATCATCGGCGGCACCCTGTACCTGCTGTTCGCCTTCATTCCCATGTTCATCGTCACCGCCGCCATCATGGTCATGGGCGACGCCGGCACCAAGCTGCTGGCCGATGATCCCCAGAAGGTGCTGCCCACCCTCGTGATGGAGAAAATGCCGGTGGCGCTGCAGGTGGCCTTCTTCGGGGCGCTGCTGTCCGCCATCATGTCCACCGCCTCCGCGACGCTGCTGGCCCCCAGCACCACCTTCGTGGAGAACATCCTGCGCAACATCAAGCCCGGCATGTCCGACGCGGCCACCCTGAAGGCGATGCGCCTGTCGGTGCTGGTTTTCACGGGCATCGTGCTGACCTATGCCATCGTGATGCAGGGCACGTCGATCTACGACATGGTGTCCGGCGCCTACCAGGTGCCCCTGGTCGGCGCGTTCATCCCGCTGGTGTTCGGGCTCTACTGGAGCCGTGCCACCACCCAGGGCGCGCTGTTGTCCGTGGTGCTCGGGTTGGGGACATGGCTTTTCTTCATCGTCACGCCCCCGCTGGCCGAGGCTTTCCCGCAGCAGCTGGCAGGGCTGCTGGCCGCGCTGGCCGGCATGCTGGTGGGCTCGCTGGCGCCGCAATGGGTGGCCAACCACAAGGGGCACGTCCACCACTTCGAGGGCAGCGGCTCGGCTGCCTGAGCGGCCGGGGAGGCGGGGGCCTAGGCCCCCGCCGTTGAAACGGGGGGGCTCCGCCTATAATTGAGGGCTTTGCACCCCGGATCACCCTTCAACGCCATGCCCATCTACGCCTACAAATGCGGCTCCTGTGGCCATGCCAAGGATGTCCTGCAAAAAGTCTCGGACGCGCCGCTGACGACCTGCCCCGCCTGCGGGGCTGAGAGCTTCAGCAAGCAGATCACTGCCGCCGGCTTCCAGCTCAAGGGCTCCGGCTGGTACGTCACCGATTTCCGCAATGGCGGCAGTTCGCCCGCACCCGCTCCGGCGGCCGAAGGCGCCAAGCCGGCCGACAGCAAGCCCGCCGAGAGCAAGGGCAGCGACAGCAAGCCCGCGGACTCCACCCCGGCGGCCAAGTCCGACGGCCCTGCCGCTTCCGCGGGCGGCTGCGGCAGCGCCTGCGCCTGCCACTGAGCGCGGACCAGGATGGCTGCCCTGCGCAAATGGCTGCTGGCCGGCCTCCTGGTCATCGTCCCGGTCGCGATCACGCTCTGGGTTCTGCAGTGGATCATCGGCACGCTGGACCAGACGCTGCTGATCCTGCCGGAGCAGTGGCGCCCCGACCGGCTGATCGGCTACCACATTCCCGGCTTCGGCGTGCTGCTGACGCTGGCCATCCTGCTGACCATCGGGGCGGTCACCAGCAATTTCCTGGGCAAGAAGCTGGTCACCTGGTGGGACGCCATCCTCAACCGCATCCCGGTGGTGCGTTCCATCTACTCCAGCGTCAAGAAGGTCTCCGACACGCTGTTCTCGGAAAGCGGCAACGCCTTCCGCACCGCCGTTCTGGTGCAGTGGCCCCGGCCCGACGTATGGACCATCGCGTTCGTGACCGGCACGCCCGGCGGGGACGTCGCCAACTACCTGGTTGGCGACTACGTGAGCGTCTACGTGCCGACCACGCCCAACCCCACCGGCGGCTATTTCGTGATGCTCCGCCGCAGCGACTGCATCGAACTCAAGATGAGCGTGGACGAGGCGCTGCGCTACGTCATCTCGATGGGCGTCGTCGCGCCCAACGCCACCGTCAACCGATAAACGCGGCCTGCCCGGGCCGCGTCCTTGCCAAGGTATTCCATGTCCTCCCAACAGATGCGAACCACTTATTGCGGCCTGGTGACCGAAGCCCTGCTGGGCCAGAACGTCACGCTTTGCGGCTGGGTGAACCGGCGCCGGGACCACGGCGGCGTGATCTTCGTGGACCTGCGCGACCGCGAGGGCTACGTGCAGGTCGTGTGCGACCCTGACCGGCCCGAGATGTTCAAGGCCGCCGAGGGCCTGCGCAACGAGTTCTGCATCCAGGTCAAGGGCCTGGTGCGCGCGAGGCCCGAGGGCACCACCAACGACAACCTCAAGAGCGGCAAGGTCGAAGTGCTGTGCCAGGAGCTGGTGGTGCTCAATCCTTCGGTCACCCCGCCTTTCCAGCTGGACGACGAGAACCTGTCGGAGACCACGCGGCTGATCCACCGCGTGCTGGATCTGCGCCGCCCGTACATGCAGAAGAACCTGATGCTGCGCTACAAGGTGACGATGGAGGTGCGCAAGTTCCTCGATGCCAACGGCTTCATCGACATCGAGACGCCCATGCTCACCAAGAGCACGCCGGAGGGCGCGCGCGACTACCTCGTGCCCAGCCGGGTGCACGACGGCATGTTCTTCGCGCTGCCGCAGTCGCCCCAGCTGTTCAAGCAGCTGCTGATGGTGGCCGGCTACGACCGCTACTACCAGATCACCAAGTGCTTCCGCGACGAGGACCTGCGCGCCGACCGCCAGCCCGAGTTCACCCAGATCGACATCGAGACCTCCTTCCTCACCGAGGAGGAGATCCGCACCATGTTCGAGGGCATGATCCGCAGCACTTTCCACCACGCCATCGGCGTGGAGCTGCCGCCCTTCCCGGTGATGAAGCATGCCGACGCCATGCGCCTGTACGGCTCGGACAAGCCGGACCTGCGCGTGAAGCTCGAGTTCACCGACGTCACCGACCTGATGAAGGACGTGGACTTCAAGGTGTTCTCCGGCCCGGCGAATGCGGCGGACGGCCGGGTGGTGGCGCTGCGGGTCCCGGGCGGCGGCGACATGAGCCGCGGCGAGATCGACGGCTACACCGAGTTCGTGAAGATCTACGGCGCCAAGGGCCTGGCCTACATCAAGGTCAACGAGTCCGCCAAGGGCCGCGAAGGCCTGCAGTCGCCCATCGTCAAGAACCTGCACGACGCGGCCCTGGCCGAGGTGATCAAGCGGACCGGTGCGCAGGACGGCGACCTGGTCTTCTTCGGCGCCGACAAGGCCAAGATCGTGAACGACGCGATCGGCGCGCTGCGCGTCAAGATCGGGCACAGCGAGTTCGGCAAGGCCAAGGGCCTGCTCGAAGGCGAATGGAAACCGCTGTGGGTGGTGGACTTCCCCATGTTCGAGTTCGACGAGGACGCGCAGCGCTGGAACGCGGTGCACCATCCTTTCACCTCGCCCAAGGACGGCCACGAGGACTGGCTCGAGACCGACCCCGGCCGCTGCATCGCCAAGGCCTACGATGCAGTCCTCAACGGCATCGAGCTGGGCGGCGGCTCGGTGCGTATCCACCGCGAGGACGTGCAGAGCAAGGTGTTTCGCGCCCTCAAGATCGACGCCGAGGAAGCCAAGCTCAAGTTCGGCTTCCTGCTCGACGCGCTGCAGTACGGCGCCCCGCCCCATGGCGGCATCGCGATCGGCCTGGACCGCTTCGTGATGCTGATGACGAGCGCGGAGAGCCTGCGCGACGTGATCGCCTTCCCCAAGACCCAGCGCGCGCAGGACCTGCTCACCCAGGCTCCCGGCCCGGTCGACGAGAAGCAGCTGCGCGAACTCCACATCCGCCTGCGCAACCCCACGCCGGCTTGAAACCCTACAAGATCCCCGAGTCGGTGCTGGTGGTGATCCACACGCCGGCCCTGGAGGTCTTGCTCATCCACCGGGCCGACGCGCCCGGGTTCTGGCAATCCGTCACCGGCGCCAAGGAGCACGCGCAGGAGAGCTTCGAGGACACCGCCCGGCGCGAGGTGTTCGAGGAAACCGGGATCCCCGCCGGTATCGGCGTGCTCGCCGACTGGCGCCTCGAGAACGTCTACGACATCTACCCCCGCTGGTTGCACCGCTACGCGCCAGGCGTGACCCGCAACACCGAGCACGTGTTCGGGCTGTGCGTGCCGCAGGGCACCCCGGTGACCCTCGATCCCCGCGAACACACGGGCTACCGCTGGTTACCTTGGCGGGCTGCCGCCGACGCCTGCTTCTCACCGTCCAACGCCGAAGCCATCCTCTTGCTGCCAAAATTCGCGGCACGATGATCATCCGGATTGCAACCTACAACATCCACAAGGGTGTGCAGGGGCTGGGCCCGGCCAGGCGTCTGGAGATCCACAACATCGGCCACGCGGTGGAGCAGCTCGATGCCGACATCGTCTGCCTGCAGGAGGTGCGCAAGCTGCACCGCCGCGAGGAGCGCTTCTTCACGCGCTGGCCCGAGCTGCCCCAGGCCGAATTCCTGGCCCCCGAAGGCTATGCCTCGGTCTACCAGACCAACGCCACCACGCGCCACGGCGAACACGGCAACGCGCTGCTGTCGCGCTGGCCGGTGGTCTCCCATGGGCATGAGGACATGTCCGACCACCGCTTCGAGCAGCGAGGCCTGCTTCACGTGCAGGTCAAGGTGGGCCGGCGCCTGCTGCACGTGCTGGTGGTCCACCTGGGCCTGATCGCCGCCAGCCGGCTGCGCCAGGTCGAGCAGCTGGGGCGCTTCATCGAGCGCGAGATTCCGCGGCGCGAGCCGGTGGTGGTGGCCGGCGACTTCAACGACTGGGGGTCCAAGCTGCGGCCGGCCCTCAACGCCATGGGTCTGAAGGATTTCGTCGGCGAGCGCGCCCTCACGTACCCCTCCCGCCTGCCGCTGACCCAGCTCGACTATGTGTACGCGCGAGGGCTCAAGCCGGTGGGCCTGCAGATCCCGCGCGGGCGCATCTGGTGGCGCATGTCGGACCACCTGCCGCTGATCGCGGAGTTCGCCTTGTAGAGGGCCGGCATGCCGCACCGCATCCCGCCCCTGCGAACCGGCCATGCCTTGCAGCTGCTCGAAGGCAGCGCAGCACTCTTTCCCGCGCTGGTGCGCGCCATCGACGACGCCCGGCGCGAGGTGCTGCTGGAGACCTACATCTTCGACTTCACCGGCGGGAGCGCCGAAGTCGCCTACGCGCTGGAGCGGGCGGCGCGCCGCGGCCTGCTGGTGCGGGTGGTGGTGGACGGCTTCGGCACGGAGGAACTGCCCCCGGCCTGGCGCCACCGCTTCCTGGAAGCCGGCGTCGACTGGCAGGTCTATGCGCCGCCGGGGCGGCTGGGCGTGCTGTGGCCCGGCAACTGGCGGCGTCTGCATCGCAAGCTGTGCGTGGTGGACGAGTCGCTGGCCTTCTGCGGCGGCATCAACATCCTGGACGACCTCCATGATCCCAACCACGGCCCGCTGGCGGCGCCCCGGCTCGATTTCGCGGTGCAGGTCGGCGGCCCGCTGGTGGCGCAGGTGCATGCCGCCATGCTGCAGCTGTGGCAGCGCATGCGCACCTTGCGCCAGCTGCGCCAGGGCCAGCTGAGCGGCGCGCTGGTCTCGCTGCGCCATCCCGCGCCGCCGGTGGCTCGAGACCCGGCGACGCTGCAGGGCTCGCGCGCCGCCCTCGTGCTGCGCGACAACCTGCGCTACCGATCCAGCATCGAGCAGGCCTACCGCCGGGCCATCGGCCGGGCGCGCGAGGAGGTGATCATCGCCAATGCCTACTTCGTGCCCGGGCGCAAGATGCGAGACGCCCTGGTCGGCGCGGCCTCTCGCGGCGTGCGGGTGGTGTTGCTCCTCCAGGGGCGCTACGAGTACTTCATGCAGTACTACGCGGCCCGGCCGATCTACGGCGCGCTGCTGCGGGCGGGCGTGGAGATCCATGAGTACTCTCCCAGCTTCCTGCACGCCAAGGTGGCCGTGATCGACGGCCTCTGGGCCACGGTGGGCTCGTCCAACCTGGACCCGCTCAGCCTGCTGCTGGCGCGCGAAGCCAACGTGGTCATCGAGGATGCGGCCTTCGCGCAGGCGCTGCGCACGCGCCTGCTGCACGCGATCGCCAACGAGGGCGAGGCCATGGACCCGGCGCAGTTCGCGCTGCGCCCGCTGCGCCAGCGCGTGCTGGAGAACCTGGCCCTGGCGGTGATGCGCCTGGCCCTGGCCGTCCAGGGCAAGAGGTACCTGTAGCCGTGGCGCAGCCGGGAGACCTGATCGTCCAGCGGCCCGAGGGGCTGTACTGCCCGCCCGGCGATTTCTACATCGACCCCTGGCGGCCGGTTCCCCGGGCCGTGATCACCCACGCCCACGCCGACCACGCCCGCGTGGGCAACGGCCACTACCTGGCGGCCGCGCCGGCCGAAGGCGTGCTGCGTGCCCGGCTCGGCGAGATCCACCTGCAGACCTTGCCCTACGGTGAACGCCTGCAGCACCACGGCGTGACCGTCTCGCTGCACCCGGCGGGCCACGTGCTGGGCTCGGCGCAGGTGCGGCTGGAGCATGGCGGCCGGGTCTGGGTGGCCAGCGGCGACTACAAGGTGGCGGCGGACAGCACCTGCGAGCCCTTCGAGCCGGTGCGCTGCGACGTCTTCATCACCGAATCCACCTTCGGCCTGCCGATCTATCGCTGGCGCAGCGACGAGGAGATCTTCGCCGGCATCAACGCCTGGTGGTCGCGCAACGTGCTGGCCGGGCAGGCGAGCGTGCTGGCCTGCTACAGCTTCGGCAAGGCCCAGCGCATCCTGAGCGGGGTCGATCCCACGATCGCGCCGATCATCGTGCACGGGGCGGTGCAGCCGCTCAACCGGGCCTACCGCGCGGCCGGCGTGGCCCTGCCCGACACGCGCCTGGTGACCGAGGTGAGCGACAAGGCCGACCTCAGGCGCGCCCTGGTCCTGTGTCCGCCCAGCGCCGTGGCCAGCACCTGGCTGCGACGGTTCGGCGAGGCCAGCACGGCCTTCGCCAGCGGCTGGATGCAGGTGCGCGGCAACCGGCGGCGGGGCGGCTACGACCGGGGCTTCGTCCTGTCGGACCACGCCGACTGGCCGGGCCTGATGCAAGCCATCGCGGCCACGGGCGCAGAGCGCGTGATCGTGACCCACGGCAGCGTGCCGGTGATGGTGCGCTACCTCACCGGGCAGGGCCTGCAGGCCGAAGGCTTCGACACGGAGTACGGCGACGACGCCATCGAGGCGGACGCGTCCGCGGAGCCGCCGGCGGCATGAAGCAGTTCTCCCGGCTGTTCGCCGAACTGGACGCGACCACCTCGACCAATGCCAAGGTGGAGGCACTGCAGCGCTACTTCGCCGTGGCCGCACCGGCGGATGCCGCCTGGGCCGTGTACTTCCTCGCGGGCGGCAAGCCGCGCCAGGTGGCGCCCATGTCGGTGCTGGCCGGCCTGGCCTGCGAGGTGGCCGGCATCGAAGCGTGGCTGTTCGACGAGTGCTACCAGGCCGTGGGCGACCTGGCCGAGACCATCGCGCTGGTGCTGCCGGCCCCCACCGGGACGTCCGACCTGGGGCTCGCGGCCTGGGTCGAGGAGCGGCTGCTGCCGCTACGGGGCCTGCCGCCCGACGAGATCGCCCGGCGCGTGCGGGAGTGGTGGATGGAACTGGACGACACCGGGCGCTTCCTGCTCACCAAGCTGGTGGGCGGGGGCTTCCGCGTGGGCGTGAGCAAGCTGCTGGTGCAGCGCGC
>CAZZAW010000028.1:16341-16957 GCA_964652405.1 uncultured Ramlibacter sp. | reverse complement strand
ACGTCGGCGGCGATGGACACCATGTCGATCGCGCCTTCCTTCACGCCCCACCAGGCCTGCTGGCCGCCCTGCCACTTGCCTTCCAGAGCCTCGCGCACGGACTTGGTGTAGTACGGGCCCCAGTTGATGATGGCGGAGCCCAGGTGTGCCTTGGGACCGTAGGAGGTCATGTCGCTGTCCCAGCCGAAGGCGCGCTTGTTCATCTTCTCGGCGGTCTGCAGCACGGCCGACGAGTCGGTGTTCTGGAACAGCACGTCGGCGCCGCCGTTGATCAGCGAGGTCGCGGCCTCGGTTTCCTTGGGCGGGTTGAACCACTCGCCCACCCAGACCACGCGGGTCTTGACCTTGGGGTTCACCGACTGCGCGCCCATGGTGAAGCTGTTGATGTTGCGCACCACCTCGGGGATCGGGATCGAGCCGACCACGCCCAGCGTGTTGGACTTGGTCATCTTGCCCGCGATCACGCCGGCCATGTAGGCGCCTTCGTAGGTGCGGCTGTCGTAGGTGCGCATGTTCTCGGCGGTCTTGTAGCCGGTGGCATGCTCGAACTTCACGTCCTTGTGGTCGCCGGCGACCTTCAGCATGGGCTCCATGTAGCCGAAGGTGGTGCCGAAGA
>CAZZAW010000028.1:0-16331 GCA_964652405.1 uncultured Ramlibacter sp. | reverse complement strand
TCGGCGTCGGCCGACTCGGGCACCTTCTCGACGAAGCTGGTCTGCACCTTGTCGCCGAACTCCTTCTCGATCGCCTTGCGGCCGTTGTCGTGCGCGAACGTCCAGCCGCCGTCGCCCACCGGGCCGACATAGGCGAAGGCGATCTTCAGCGGCTCGGGCTTGGGCGCGGGCGCCGGGGCGGCGGCGGTGGGCGCCGGAGCCGGGGCGGGCGCCGGAGCTTCCGTCTTGCCGCAGCCCACCAGGGCGGCCGCGGCCAGGGCAGACAGGGCGCTCGCCTTCAGCAACGAGCGTTTGGTCAGGTCGGTCATGAAGGAGTCCTCTCCAGGTGGTGTCGAAAAGTGGCGATTATGAGCCGGGGTAGAAGGGTTTTCCAAGCGAGGCCGGCATGTTCACCCGGATCCACGCCGGGTTGCGGGAGATCAGGGCCAGGACGACGATGGTGGCGATGTAGGGGAGCATGGTCAGGAACTGGCTGGGCACGTCGACGCCGGCGCCCTGCAGGTGGAACTGCAGCATGGTGACGCCGCCGAACAGGTAGGCCCCAAGCAACACGCGTGCCGGGCGCCAGGTGGCGAAGGTGGTCAGGGCCAAGGCGATCCAGCCGCGCCCGGCCACCATGCCTTCCACCCACAGAGGCGTGTAGATCACCACCAGGTAGGCGCCAGCCAGCCCGCACAGGGCGCCACCCGCGACCACCGCCGCCAGCCGGATGCGCCGGACCGGGTAGCCCAGGGCGTGCGCGGATTCCGGGGATTCGCCGACCGAGCGCAGCACCAGGCCCTGGCGCGACCGGTACAGGTACCAGACCAGCCACAGCACCAGCGCGATCGCGAAGTACACCATGGGGTGCTGGCGGAACAGGGCCGGGCCGATCCAGGGCAGGTCGCCCAGGAGGGGAATGACGAACTGCGGCCGCTCGGGCAGCTTCTCCTGCACGTACTGGATCCCGGCGAAGGCCGAGAAGCCCGCCCCGAACAGGCTGAGCGCCAGCCCGGTGGCGTACTGGTTGGTGTTCAGCCAGATCACCAGCACGCCGAACACCGCGGCCAGCCCCGCGCCGGCCGCCATGCCCGCCGCGAACCCCAGCCAGTCGTTGCCGGTGTGCACCACCGTGACGAAGCCGGCCAGCGCGGCGCACAGCATCATGCCTTCGGCGCCCAGGTTGACGATGCCCGCCTTCTCGTTGATCAGGAGGCCCAGCGCGGCGATGGCCAGCACGGTGCCGGCATTCAGCGTCGCGGCCAGCAGCAGCGAATAGCTTTCCATCAAGCCGCCCTCCGGTTCGAGCCCAGGCGCACGCGGTACGAGATCAGGGTGTCGCAGGCCAGCAGGGTGAACAGCAGCAGGCCCTGGAACACGCCGGTGAGCGACTTGGGCAGGCCCAGGCGCGACTGCGCCAGTTCGCCCCCGATGTAGAACATGCTCATGAGGATGGCGGAGAACACCATGCCCACCGGGTGCAGCCGCCCGACGAACGCCACGATGATCGCCGCGAATCCGTAGCCCGCCGGGACATAAGGCGTGAGCTGGCCGATGGGGCCGGCCACTTCCAGCGCCCCGGCCAGGCCGGCCGCGCCACCGGAGACCAGCAGCGCGATCCACAGGGCCTTGCGCGAGGAGAAGCCGGCGTAACGCGCCGCCGCCGGGGCGAGCCCGCCCACCTGCTGGGCGAAGCCGGCGCGGGTGCGGAACAGGAAGATCCAGAGCGCCGCGGCGCCGGCCATCGCGATCAGCAGGCCGATGCTCACCCGCGATCCCTGCATCAGCCGCGGGATCTGGGTCACCCGCTCGAAGGTCTTGGTCTGCGGGAAGTTGTAGCCGCCCGGGTCCTTCCAGGGCCCGAACACCAGGTAGTTGAGCAGCTGCGCCGCGACGTACACCAGCATCAGGCTGACCAGGATCTCGCTGGCGTTGAAGCGGTCGCGCAGCACCGCCGTGATCGCCGCCCAGGCCATGCCGCCCAGCACGCCGGCCAGCAGGATGGCCAGCACGATCCAGCGGCTGGTGTCCTTGCCCGCCAGCAGCGCCACGCCCGCCGCCAGCACCGCGCCGATGATGAACTGCCCCTCGGCGCCGATGTTCCACACGTTGGAGCGGAAGCACACGGCCAGCCCCAGCGCGATGATCAGCAGCGGCGTGGCCTTGACCATCAGCTCGCCCAGCGCGTACGGCGTCTTGACCGGCTCCCAGAAGAACACCTGCAGGCCGCGCACCGGGTCCTTGCCCAGCGCCAGGAACAGCAGCACGCCCAGCACCACGGTGATGGCCAGCGCCAGCAGCGGCGAGGCGATGCTCCACACCGGCGAGGCTTCGGGACGCGGCTCCAGCCTAAGCATGGGCGCGCTCCTGCCACAGGCCGCTCATCCATTCGCCGATCTGCTCCACCGTGGCCTGGGCGCGCGCGACGGAGGGCGAGAGCCGGCCCTTGGCGATCACGTGCAGACGGTCGCACACCTCGAACAGCTCCTCCAGTTCCTCGCTCACCACCAGCACGGCGCACCCCGCGTCGCGCAGGGCCAGGATCTCGCCGCGGATCTGGGCGGCGGCGCCCACGTCCACGCCCCAGGTGGGCTGCGAGATCACCAGCAGCCGCGGCCTGGCGTCGATCTCGCGGCCCACGATGAACTTCTGCAGGTTGCCGCCCGACAGCGAACGTGCCGCTGCCCGCGGCCCACCGGCCTTGACGTTGAAGCGGCTGATGATGTCGGCCGCCTGGCGCTCCAGCGCCCTGACCCGGATCCAGCCGCCGCGGCCCACCGCGTCGCGGCGGGTCAGCATCAGGTTGTGGGCCAGGCCCAGCGCCGGCACGGCGCCCCGCCCCAGCCTTTCCTCGGGAACGAAATGCAGCCCCAGGCCGCGGCGCTGCTGCGGGCCCATCCGCCCGGCCGGCCGCCCTCCCACCTCGACCATGCCCGGCGCGGCCCGCGTGTCCTCGCCGGACAAGGCGAACATCAGTTCGCGCTGCCCGTTGCCCGAGACACCGGCGATGCCCACCACTTCACCGGCGCGCACTTCCAGCGACACCTGGTCCAGGTCCACGCCGAACGGCGATTCCCGCGGCAGGGTCAGGCCGTTCACGCGCAGCACGGTCTCGCCAGCCTGGCGCTCGTGGTGCTCCAGCGCCGGCGGTTCGGCGCCGATCATCATGCGGCTGAGCGAGGCATTCGTCTCCTGCCGCGGGTCACACACGCCGGTGACGCGGCCGCCGCGCAGGACGGTGCACGCGTCGCAGAGTTCGCGGATCTCGTGCAGCTTGTGGCTGATGTAGAGGATGCTGCAGCCCTGCGAGGCCAGCTTCTTCAGCACCACGAACAGCTTCTCCACGGCCTGCGGCGTCAGCACCGAGGTGGGCTCGTCCAGGATCAGCAGCTGGGGGTCGGTCAGCAGGGCCCGGATGATCTCCACGCGCTGCATCTCGCCCACCGAGAGCGTGTGCACCGGGCGCTGCGGCGCGATGTCCAGCCCGTATTCCGCCGCCTTGGCCTCGATGCTGCGCACCACCTCGGGCAGGCCCTGCCGCTTGCCCAGGCCCAGCCACACGTTCTCGGCCACCGTCAGGGTGTCGAACAGGCTGAAGTGCTGGAACACCATGGCGATGCCCAGGGCGCGGGCCTCCTGCGGGTTGCGAACGTGGACCGGCTGGCCGTTCCAGCGCACCTGCCCGGCGTCGGGCTTGACCGAGCCGTAGATGATCTTCATCAGCGTGGACTTGCCCGCGCCGTTCTCGCCCAGCACCGCATGGGTCTGGCCCGGCAGGACTTCCAGCGACACGCCATCGTTCGCCACCACCGCCGGGTAGCGCTTGGTAATGCCCTGCAGCTGCAGGCGCGGGATGGTCGCGCCGCTCATGCCGGGCGCAGCCCCTGCGCCACCGCCTTGATGCGGCTGCGCAGCCACTTGGCGGCCGCGGAGCCATGGCTGCGCTCATGCCACAGCTGGTAATAGGTCAGCTGCGGAAAGGCCAGCGGCAGCGGCAGGATCTTGAGCGGCAGCGACTGCAGGTAGCGCTCGCAGAACAGCCGCCCGGTGGTCAGCACCAGCAGGCTGGAGGCCACCATGGGCGGGATCAGGCCGAAGTGCGCGCAGCGGGCCGTGATGTTGCGGTCCAGGCCCTGGCTTTCCAGGTGCTCGTCGATCACGCCCCGGGCACCCGGGTGCGTGGGCGTGGGCGCCACGTGCTCGCTGGCCAGCCAGTCCTCCACGCTCCAGCCGCGGCGCACCGCCGGATGGTCGGCGGCCACCAGGCACACCACCTCGTCGGTGAACAGCTCGGCCCGGTGCAGGTCATCCGGCGGCTGCAGCCAGTTGCCGATCACGATGTCGATTTCGCCCTGGGCCAGGCTCACGTGGTAGTCCGCGCCGGCCGAGAGCGGGTGGATCTCGACGCGAACGCCGGGCGCGCGGGCCTTGAGGTCGGCCACCAGGCCCGGAAGGAAGTAAGGGTCCAGGTAGTCGCTGGCCGCGATGCGGAAGGTGTTGCCGGCGGTTTGCGGATCGAAGCCGCGCGCGTCGGTGAACAGCACCTCGGCGGCCCGCAGGATGCTGGCGCTGGGCTCGATCATGCGCAGGGCGGCGTCGGTGGGCACCATGGTGGCGCCCGAACGCACCAGCAGCGGGTCGCCGGCCAGTTCGCGCAGGCGCTTGAGCGCTGCCGACACCTGAGGCTGGTACATGCCCAGCCTCAGCGCGGCCCGGGAAACGCTGCGTTCAGTCAACACCGTGTGCAAGACCCTGATGAGGTGGAGGTCTATCTTGTCGAAAAGCGCTTGATCTCTCATACCGGAGCCTGCATTGTTCTCATATGGCATGGCTTATGCCGGTGCCGGGGCGTCCGCTCTACCCTCAACCCACCCCATGGAAGCCAAGACCCTGCGATTCATCCGGCGCGGCGAGCTCGTCTCGCTGGGCAATGTACCACCCGAACGCACCCTGCTCGAGGTGCTGCGAGAGGACCTGGGCGCGTGCGGCACCAAGGAAGGCTGCGGCGAAGGCGACTGCGGCGCCTGCACCGTCGTGCTGGGCGAGGAACGCGGCGGGCGGCTCGAGTACCGGGCCGTCAACAGCTGCATCCGGCTGGCGCACTCGGTCGACGGCATGGCCCTGTGGACGGTGGAGGACCTGGCCGGCGCCGACGGCAGCCTGCACCCCGCCCAGGAAGCCATGGTCCGCGGCCATGGCTCGCAATGCGGCTTCTGCACCCCGGGCTTCGTGATGAGCCTGTTCGGCATGTACCAGAACCACACCTGCCGGGGGCGGGCGATCACGCGCGAGCTGGCCCAGGAAGAGCTGTCGGGCAACCTCTGCCGCTGCACGGGCTACCGGCCCATCCTGGACGCGGCGCAGGCGATGGGGGAGGCGCCGGCCGTGAAGGTGGATGAGGCCCAGGTGCTGGCGCTGCTGTCCTCGATTCGAACGGAGCCCGGCACGTCCTATCTGGCGCCAGGCCACCTGCAGGACCTGCTCGCCGCCCGCGCCGCCCACCCCCACGCCCAGGTCGTAGCCGGCTGCACCGACGTCGGCCTGTGGGTGACCAAGCAGCACCGCCAGTTCGGCAAGATCCTGGACGTGACCCGGGCGCGCGAACTGCGCCGCATCGAGCCCTACGAGCACCACCTCGCCATCGGCGCGGCGGTCTCGCTCACCGAGGCCTTCGCGGCGCTGGTGGCCGAACGTCCGGTGCTCAAGGCCTTTGCCAACCGTTTCGCCGGCCTGCCCGTGCGCAACGCCGGCACGCTGGGCGGCAACGTGGCCAACGGCTCGCCGATCGGCGACTCCATGCCGCTGCTGATCGCGCTGGGCGCCCACGTGATCCTGATGAGCCAGCGCGGCCACCGGCAGTTGCCGCTGGAGGACTTCTACACCGGTTACCGCCGCAACGTGCTGGCGCCGGACGAGCTGCTGGCCTGGATCCTGGTGCCGCGGCCGCGGCCGGGCGAGTTCCTGCGGGCCTACAAGATCTCCAAGCGCTTCGACGACGACATCTCGGCGGTGTGCCTGGCCGTGAACCTGGAGCTCGATGCGTCCCACACCGTCGCGAGGGTCAGGATAGGCGCGGGCGGGGTCGCTGCGACACCGGTGCGCGCGCGCCAGACCGAATCCGTCCTGGCCGGCAAGCCCTGGCGCGAGGCGGCGGCGCAGGAGGCGGCGCAAGCGCTGCGCGCCGAGTTCCAGCCGATCTCGGACATGCGGGCCTCGGCCGCCTACCGCCGCGAAGTGCTGGGCAACCTGCTGCGCCGGTTCTGGCTGGAGACGCAAGGCGCCTCCCACATCAACCTGGAAAGCTTTCGCCTCGAGGAGGCCGTGGCATGAACGCGCGCGACGGCGAGTTCACTTCGGCCACCGGCGGCGGGCCGGCGGGACCCGCGGATGCGGGTGAACGCAACCTGGCCCCCGGCACGCAGTCGCCCCATGCGCCGGCCGCACCCGGCCCCGCCGTCGGCCGGTCCCGGCCCCACGAGAGCGCACGGGCCCAGGTGGCGGGAACCGCCACCTACATCGACGACCTGCCGGAGGTGCGCGGCACGCTGCATGCCGCGCCCATCCTGTCCACCGTCGCCCACGGCCTGCTGAAGGGGGTCGATACGGCAGCCGCGATGGCCATGCCGGGCGTGCGCGGCGTGGTGCTGGCCGAGGACATCCCGGGCGACCCGGTGCTGGCCACCTTCGTGCATGACGAGCCCGTGTTCGCCCGCGGCAAGGTGGAGCACGTGGGCCAGGTGATCGGCCTGGTGGTGGCCGACACGGTGATGCAGGCGCGCCGCGCCGCGCGCCAGGTCCAGGTGGAGATCGAACCACTGCCCGCCGTGCTGGACGTGCGCCAGGCGCATGCCGCCCAGAGCTACGTGCTGCCGCCGGTCAAGGTGCGGCGTGGGGATCCGGAAGGAGCGCTGGCCCGTGCCGAGCACCGGCTGGCCGGCCAGCTCGAAGTCGGCGGGCAGGAACACTTCTACCTGGAGGGACAGATCGCCTACGCGCTGCCGCTGGAGCAGGACCAGTGGTGGATCTACTCCAGCACCCAGCACCCGGGCGAGGTGCAGCACTGGGTGGCGCATGCGCTCGGCCTGGAAAACAACGCGGTGACCGTGGAATGCCGACGCATGGGCGGGGGCTTTGGCGGCAAGGAGACGCAGGCCGGGCACATGGCCGTCTGGGCGGCCGTGGCGGCACGCAAGCTCAGGCGGCCGGTCAAGCTGCGCCTGGACCGCGACGACGACTTCCTGGTGACCGGCAAGCGCCATCCCTTCGCGTACGACTGGGAGGCGGGCTTCGACGGCAGCGGCCGGCTCACGGCGCTCAAGCTCACCATGCTGGCCAATTGCGGCTTTTCGGCCGACTTGTCCGGGCCGGTGGCCGACCGCGCGATCTTCCACACCGACAACGCCTACTTCCTGGGCGACGTGGAGATCGCCTCCTTCCGCTGCAAGACCAACACCCAGAGCCACACGGCGTTCCGCGGCTTCGGCGGCCCGCAGGGCGTGATCCTGATCGAAGCGGTGCTGGGCGAGATCGCGCGCCACCTGAAGCTCGACCCGCTGGACGTGCGGATGCGCAACCTCTACGGCGTGGGCGAGCGCGACGTGACCCACTACCAGATGAAGGTGGAGGACAACATCCTCCACCCGCTGCTATCGAAACTGGAGCAGTCTGCGGACTACCGGCGCCGGCGGGCGGCAATTTCGGGCTGGAATGCGCAAAGCCCGGTGATCAAGCGGGGTCTGGCGATCACGCCGGTGAAGTTCGGCATCAGCTTCACCGCCACCTTCTTCAACCAGGCCGGCGCGCTGGTGCACGTGTTCACCGACGGCAGCGTGCAGGTCAACCACGGCGGCACCGAGATGGGCCAGGGCCTGCACACCAAGATCATGCAGGTGGTGGCCGACGAGCTGGGCGTGCCCTTCGAGCGCGTCAAGGTCACGGCCACCGAGACCGGCAAGGTGCCCAACGCCTCGGCCACCGCCGCGTCCAGCGGCACCGACCTGAACGGCCGCGCCGCGCAGTTCGCGGCCCGCAACATCCGCGACAACCTGGCGGCCTTCGTCGCGGGGCTGGACAGCTGCGGCGCGGGCGCGGTGAGCTTCCGCCACGGCGAGGTGATTTCGCCCAGGTCCACGCGCAGCTTCGATGAAGTGGTCAAGGCCGCGTACGCCAATCGCATCCAGCTGTGGAGCGACGGCTTCTACCGCACGCCCAAGATCCACTACGACAAGGTCACGCTCACCGGGCGGCCCTTCTTCTACTTCGCGTACGGCGCCGCCTGCAGCGAGGTGGCGATCGACACGCTCACCGGCGAGAGCCGCGTGCTCAAGGTGGACATCCTGCATGACGTGGGCAGTTCGCTGAACCCGGCGCTCGACATCGGCCAGATCGAGGGCGGCTTCATCCAGGGCATGGGGTGGCTCACCATGGAGCAGCTGGTCTGGGACGCGCAGGGCAAGCTCGCCACGCACGCGCCCAGCACCTACAAGATCCCGGCCACCGGCGACGTGCCGGAGCATTTCAGGGTGGAGCTCTGGCACGAGGCCAACCGCGAGGACAACGTGGGCGGCAGCAAGGCCGTGGGCGAGCCGCCCTTCATGCTGGCCATCAGCGTGTGGGAGGCGATCCGCGAGGCGGTGGCCGCGGCCCGGGGCGACGGCCAGGCGCCGCTGGTGGCACCGGCCACGGCCGAGAACGTGCTCAAGGCGTTGCAGGCATGAGGATCGTCTGCACGCGGCTGCTGTTCTGGGCCGACGGCATGGTGCTGCTGCCTTCGCTGGTGTTCATCCACCCGCGGGGCCGCAGCGACCCCGGCCTGCTGGCGCACGAGGCGGTGCATTGCCGCCAGATGCGCGAGGTCGGCGTGCTGCGCTTCTGGTGGCACTACCTCACCTGCCCGGCATTCCGGCTCTGGTCCGAAGTCGAGGCCTACCGCGTCTCGCTGCGCCACCGGCCGAGCGCGTTGCGCCACTTCGCCCGCAGCCTCGCGCACGGCTACTGGCTCTCGCTGGCTGAGGACGAGGCCGAGCGGCTGCTGCGCGCCTGAGTACCTCCGTCTTCGTTACGGCACCTTGCAACAGAGTGTTGCGAGGTGTTGCGGGCTGACTTTCTGCCCTTAAGCTTCCCGCTTTGCTGTCCGGTCGCACACCGAAGGAGGAGAAGAGCATGGCATCCCAACCCACCAACCCCGCCCGCCGCGGCCTCATGGCCGGAGGCGCCGCCACCTTGGCCGCCGCTGCTCTGGGCCGCGCCGCCCACGCTCAGGCCCCCGCCGCGCCGGCCGCCGCAGCTCCTGCGGCCCGCCCGGCCCTCCCCGGCTACGTGGGCTGGAAGCAAGCCGACCAGATGATCGTGCACACCGGCACCACCATCGAGACCAAGCGCACGGCTTTCGGCACCAGCGTCGTGACCCCGTCCGACCGCCTGTTCATCCGCAACAACCTGCCGGCGCCCGACGTGTCCATCGTCGCCAACCGGGATGCCTGGTCGGTCGCCGTGGAAGGCGTGCGCCAGCCGCGCACCCTCACGGTGGCCGATCTCAAGTCCATGGGCATCGAAACCGTGGCCGCCGTGCTGCAGTGCTCGGGCAACGGCCGCGGCTATTTCGCGGACAAGCCCAGCGGCACCAAGTGGTCGGTCGGCGCCGCCGGCTGCGTGATCTGGAGCGGCGTGCCGGTGCGCACGCTCGTGGCCGCGCTGGGCGGCGTGGAAGACGGCGCGCGCTTCATGACGGGCACCGGCGGCGAGTCCCTGCCGGCGGGCCTGGATCCCAAGAGCGTGATGGTCGAGCGTTCCGTGCCCGTGCGAGCCTTCGAAGACGCGCTGCTCGCCTGGGAAATGAACGGCGAGCCGCTGCCGCACGCGCATGGCGGCCCGCTGCGCCTGGTGGTGCCCGGCTACAGCGGCGTCAACAACATCAAGTACATCAAGCGCCTGGCCTTCACGGCCGCCGAGTCCGAAGCGGCGATCCAGAAGACCGGCTACCGCATGACCCCGCCCGGCACCAAGGGCGACCCGAGCTTCCCCGCGGTGTGGGAGATGGACGTCAAGTCCTGGATCAATGGCCCGGCGCCCGAGGCGGGGCCGGTCAAGGCGGGCTGGGTCCAGATCCATGGCGTGGCCATGGGGGCCACCCGCAACCTGCGCCGGGTCGATGTGTCCATCGACGGCGGCAACACCTGGCGCGAAGCGCGCCTGGTCGGGCCGGACATGGGCCGCTTCGCCTGGCGGCAGTTCGTGCTGCCGGTGAAGCTGGAGCCGGGCCAGTATGTGCTGGCCTCGCGCGCCCAGGACGTGCAGTTCAACTGGCAGGTCGAAAACAGCCCTGCCAACGCCGGCGGCTACCTGAACAGCGGCTGGCGCGCGCACGCGCTGAACCTGACGGTCGTCTGAGCATGAAGGCCGTGGCAGTACGCGCGGCCCTCGCCGTGGTCCTGGCCTCCTGGGGTGGGGGCGCCTTCGCGGACGAAGAAGGCCGCAAGCTTTTCACGAGCGTCACGCCGGCTTGCGCCCTGTGCCACAAGCTGCGCGATGCCGGCACACAGGGCGAGGTCGGCCCGCCGCTGGACGAGATCAAGCCGGATGCGGCCCGCGTGGTCAAGGCGCTGAAGAACGGGATCGGGCAGATGCCGCCCTACCCGCACCTCACCGACGCGCAGATCCAGGCGCTGGCCCGCTACGTGGAGCAGGCCACCCGCTGAAGGCAGGCCTTTACTGGGCTGCCGCCGCGTCGTACTTCATGCCCGAGGCACGCCACTCGGGCAGGCCGCCGCGGAACCAGTGCACACGGGTGAAGCCGGCCTTGATGGCCGCGTGGCTGGCCTTGTAGCTTTTCCAGCATTCCGGCCCGTTGCAGGCGAACACCAGGTCGGCGTTGCGGTCGGTGCCGAGCTTGCTCACGTCGAACTGGTCCAGCGCGGCGTTGTAGTCGGCCTCCTTGGCGCTCTTCTCCACGTAGGGCACGAGCCTGGACCCCGGTACCTGGCCGGCCTTGAACTCGGCCTCGGTGCGGGTGTCGATGTAGGTGGCGCCGGCCTGCAGCAGCTGCGCCACCGTCTTCGCATCCACCACGTTCGCGCCCGGCAAGGCGCGGGGCGTGAAATAACCCAGGGTCGCCACGTACTTGAAGTCGTCAGCCTTGTAGGCCACCGGGGCCACGGCCTGCGGCCGCACCAGCCCGGCCGCCGCGAGCGCATCGCCCAGCGCCGCCTGCAGCGCCTCGGCGCCGGGCTTGGCGCCGTCCTTGATCGCCACGCTCAGTCCCGGCACGGGCCTGGATTCCATGACGGCCTTGACGGGCTCGCCGGCAGCGACCCACCGGTCATACACCGCGCGCTCCACGGCGACAGCGTCGCAGCGATTGAGCTGCAGGCAGGACAGCAAGGCGTCCTGGTAGCGTGTGTCCCAGACCGATGCGAAATGGCGCTTGATGGTGGTGTTGGCCGCGTTCACCTCGCCGCGGATCAGGTAGGTGACCACGCTGTCCTGCAAGGGCAGGCCCAGGCGCTTGCCCTGCGCCTGCGCCAGGCTGTCGATGGGGCTGGTCTTGGGGACCACCAGCACCGACTGCACCTGGCGGTCCAGGCCCAGCACCGGCTTGTAGCCGTAGCGCACCGCGCTCCCCACCACATGCGCCGGCGCGATGAAGATGTCGTGCGTGTGGGCCCTGGTCGCCCCCAGGTCGGCGGTCGCGTCGTTGGACAGGGTGATGGCGACCTGCGTGATGCGCTCCTTGCGCAGCGCCTGCTCCACGGCGGCTTTCCACGCGAGGAACATGGACACGCGCGACTGTTCGCTTGCATCTCCGGGGTTGATCAGCACCTTGAGCGGTGCCGCTGCGGATGGGGCGGCCGGGGTTTGCGCTTGCGCGCCGCTGGCGAGCGCGCAGGCAATGGCTGCCGCCACGAGTTCTCGGTTCATGGAATCCTCCCTGTTACAACGAGGTGTAACAGTAACCATGAAGGAGGAAAGCGGTCGCGCGAAGATGTTTCAGGCGCGTAAGAAATTCAACAAGGATGCCCGCGGCAGCCGCTCGTCATCCGAGTCCGACCGTTCGCTCAGGGACTGCCGCCCGGCCCCCGGTCGGCAACGGCCGCCAGCACTTCCTTGAACAGCGCGTCGCATTCGCGCCGCAGGCCGTGGACCTCGTCCATCAGGTCCGAGGGCATGGGCCCGGTGCCGTCGGCATACAGCTTGAGCGCCGATTCCAGCAGCTGGCTGTGCTTCTGCAGGACGGTGCGCCGTTCCTGCCAGGCGTCGAACGCCTGCTTGACCCTCTGTTCCTTGTCCACGCCGTACTCCTCACGTGCCCGTTGTCTGTACAGGTATTGTAATGACAGGCAAATAAGATGACACGGTTTCCCTACAGCGAGTGCATCCACGCGGCCATCTCGTCGGCCACCTGCTCCACCAGCCGCGGCTGGCCGGCCAGGTAGTGGTTGCCGCTCTTGACGTCAATGTTGCGGATGCGAGGCCCGCCGGCGGCCAGCCAGGCGTTTCGCGTGCTGGGAAAGGTGGACGCGTCGGCCGTGTAGGTGTGCAGCAGCACCGGCACCGAGGTGCGGGCCAGGTTGGACGGCCCGTCGGCCCGGCTGCGCGGCGACCACTGCGAGAGCCAGCCCGTCAGCGAGCTGATGCGGCCCATCTGGCTGGCGGCGTAGTTCACGGCGCGCGCACCCTCCGCCCCTGCGCCCCACACGCTGCCCACCTCGCGGTCGTTCGGGTCCAGCGACAGGTCCAGGCAGCGCGGGTCGGCGTGGGTACGGTGCACCACGAACACCTGGTCGCGGGGCGAGCCCGGTGCCCGTTGGCTCCGCAGCAGCGCCAGCCGCTGGTCCACCCAGGCCTCGATGCGCGCCAGCCGCGCGGCCTGTGCCGCCCGGAAACGGGCCAGGAACTGCGGCGGGAACGGTGGGCCATTGGCCGGCTCGTACATGTCCAGGGCCGGGTCGGCCGCCAGTGGGTCGTGCTCGTCGACCACCGACGGGTCCAGCCAGCGGCGCATCAGCGTGGAGCGGCCTTCGTGCGCCGCGCACAGGGCCAGGCCCTGCACCGGCGGCAGGTCCTGCGGTGACAGGCCCGCCGGATCGCCGTCAAGCAGGTGCTCGATCGTCAGCTGCTCGGCCTGCGCCTGGTAGAACGCCGAGAGCGAGGCCCCGCCCGAGTTGCCGATCAGCACGACCTTGTCGTAGCCCTGCTGCCGCAGGAACTGCACGCCGGCACCCAGGTCCTGGATGACGCGCTCCATCAGCAGCAGCGTGTCGTTGCCGGCGTAGCGGGAGTTCAACCCCAGGCAGGCGACGCCGCGCGCGGCCAGCGGCGCGATGAGGTAGTGGCCCATGAAGTTGCTGGTCGGGTGCATCACGACGGCCGCCACCTTGCGCGGGCCCGCGGGCGCCATCCAGGCGCCGTAGATCCGCGGGCGCAGCATCTGCAGCCCGGACTGGCTCTCCAGCGCCGCGCCGGGCTTGACGTCGATGACCGCGAGCTGCAGGGGGAGGTCAGGCATGCGGCCAGTGTGCCACTGCACCGGGCGCCCTACTCCCTGAACAGCTCGAGGATCAGCCCCCGCAGCCAGCGGTTGCCGGGATCGGATTCGAAGCGGCGGCTCCAGTGCAGCGCCACCTCGAAGTCGCGCGCGGGAAAAGGCGGCTCGACGATGGCATAGCCGGTCCCAAACCCCTGGGCGATGTTGCGCGGCATCACGGCCGCGAGGTCTGTGGCTTTCACGATGGCCGGCAGCACCATGAAGTGCTCGGTGGCCAGCCGCAGGCGGTCCTGCAGCTGCAACTGCTCCAGGATGCGCAGTGTGTCGGCATGCGGGCGCACGGCCACGAACTCCAGGCCGCGCAAGGCGGCCAGCAGCGCCCGGCCGGCGGGCCGGCCCCGCGTGAACGGATGCCCTTTTCGCAGCAGCACCACGTAGCGGTCGCGCAGCAGCCGCTGGCGCTGCGTATCCCGGACCATGGGGAGGAAGCCGAAGGCAAAGTCCAGGCGGCCGGCATCCAGCGCCGGGGTGATCTGCTCACGCGGCAGGGGTCGGGTCTCGATCCGCACGCCCGGCGCGCGCTCGCGCAGCGCCGTCATCAGCTCCGGCAGGAAGCGGGCTTCGCCGATGTCGCTCATGTGCAGCTGGAAGGTGCGCTCCGAGGCCGCCGGGTCGAACGCTGCCGTCTCGGACAGCGCCTGCTCGATGGCGGCCAGCGCCTGGCGCACCGGCTCGGCCAGCCGCTGCGCCTTGGGCGTGGGCTCCACGCCGCCCGCGGCCCGCATGAACAGCGGGTCGTTGAGCAGCCCGCGCAGCCGGGTCAGGCCCTGGCTGGCCGCGGGCTGCGTCAGGTCGAGCTGCTCGGCGGCGCGGCTGACGCTGCGGTGCCGGTGCACGGCATCGAACAGCCGCAGCAGGTTGAGGTCGATGTCCTTGAGATGCATGCCATGCATACCGCTTAGTCGGTTCATTGTATTGATGGATAACGGCGAAGCGACCACACTGCCCGCTGCCATGGAAATCTCGTTCAGCAAGGAAATCGAATCACTGCGCCTGGGCACCGGCCAGACCTTCCACGGCGAGGGCATCCTGGCCATCACCAAGGCGCTGCTGCAGTCCGGCGTGGCCTACGTGGGCGGCTACCAGGGCGCCCCCGTGTCGCACCTGCTGGACGTGATGGTCCAGGCCAAGCCCTACCTGGATGAGCTGGGCGTGCACGTGGAGGCCTGCGCCAACGAGGCCTCGGCCGCGGCCATGCTGGGCGCCTCCATCCATTACCCCCTGCGCGGCGCCGTCACCTGGAAATCCATAGTCGGCACCAACGTCGCCTCGGACGCGCTGTCCAACCTGGCGTCGCCGGGCGTGAAAGGCGGCGCGCTGATCGTGGTGGGCGAGGACTATGGCGAGGGCGCCTCGGTGATCCAGGAGCGCACGCACGCCTACGCCCTGAAGTCCACCCTGTGCCTGCTGGACCCGCGGCCCGACCTGCCGCGCATGGTGGAGATGGTGGAGCACGGCTTCCGCCTCTCGGAAGCCTCCAACATGCCCGCGATCCTGGAGCTGCGGATCCGCGCCTGCCACGTGCGCGGCAGCTTCGAGGCCCGCGACAACCTGCCGCCGGCGGTGTCCACCCGCGCGCTGATGGAGAACCCGGCCGCCTTCGACTACATGCGGCTGGCCCACCCGCCGGTGACCTTCCGCCACGAGAAGCTCAAGAGCGAGGAGCGCATTCCGGCGGCCCGCCGCTACATCCTGGAAAACGCCCTGAACGAGCTGATGCCCGGCCGGCAGCAGGACCTGGGCATCGTCGTGCAGGGCGGCCTGTACAACGCCCTGGTGCGCAGCCTGCAGCAGCTGGGCCTGGCCGACGCATTCGGCGACAGCGAGATCCCCATCCTGGTCCTGAACGTGGCCTTTCCGCTGGTGCCCGAGCAGGTGGCGCAGTTCTGCGCCGGCAAGCGCGGCGTGCTGGTGGTGGAGGAAGGCCAGCCGGAGTACATCGAGCAGGAGATCGCCACCCTGCTGCGCCGGCGCGACTTGCAGACCCGCCTGCACGGCAAGGACCTGCTGCCGCTGGGCGGCGAGTACACCGTGGAAGTGCTGTCGCAGGGCCTGGCGCAGTTCGCCGCCAGCTACCTGCCCGGCCCCCCGGTGGAATCGGCGCGCCGCTGGCTGGACGGCAACCGTGAACGGCGGGCGGCCGTCGCCGCTGTGCTCGACAAGCCGCTGCCCGCGCGGCCCCCGGGCTTTTGCATCGGCTGCCCGGAGCGGCCGGTGTTCTCGGCGATGAAGCTGGTGCAGCAGGAGATCGGCCCGGTGCACGTGGCCGCCGACATCGGCTGCCATGCCTTCGGCACCTTCGAGCCGTTCTCGCAGGGCCACTCCATCCTGGGCTACGGCATGAGCCTGGCCAGCCGCGCCGGGGTCTCGCCCATGATGCAGCGGCGCACCCTGGCCATCATGGGCGACGGGGGCTTCTGGCACAACGGCCTGCTCACCGGGGTGCAGAGCGCCCTGTTCAACGGCGACGACGCGGTGCTGGTGATCTTCAAGAACGGCTATTCCTCGGCGACCGGCACGCAGGACCTGATTTCCACACCCGGCAACAACGCGAAGGCGATGAGCGCCGACAAGGTGCAAAGCCTCACCCACACCAACACCACCATCGAGTCGACGCTGCAGGGGCTGGGGGTGAAGTGGCTTCGCACCGTGCACACCTATGAGGTGGAGACCATGCGCTCCACGCTCAAGGAAGCGTTCACCACCTCGTTCGACGGCCTGAAGGTGATCGTGGCCGAGGGCGAGTGCCAGCTGGAGCGCCAGCGCCGCATCAAGCCCTGGATCGCCTCGCTCCTGAAGAAGGGCGAGC
>CAZZAW010000027.1:0-17365 GCA_964652405.1 uncultured Ramlibacter sp. | reverse complement strand
TTCAGAACCGCGTGCGGTAGTACAGCGTGGCGTTGCCGTCGGTGCGGCGCAGCAGGATGCGGTCGCCGCTGTCCAGTTGCAGGCCCACGAAGCGGTGGGTGGCCACGAAGCGGGCCTTGGACGGCTTGAGGTTCATCTCCACGCGCGCGCCGTAGACGGCCTCACGGTGGCGCGCCAGCGCGGGGTTCTCCGCGCGGCCCTCGGTGCGGCGCCAGGCGGTGATGTCCACGTGCTGCTCGCTGGCCAGCGGCTGGCGCCAGCGCAGGCCCAGGTCCAGGGGCTTGGCGCCGCTGGGCGCGGGCGCGGCGCCGATGGCGGGCGTGAGGTCCAGCGAGAGCGGGGGCGAGGGCCTGGCATCGGCCTGGGCTTGCGAGGCCAGCGCCTGCAAGGGGTCCAGCGCCCAACACGCGGGCGCCGCCAGGCAGCCCGCAACGGCCATCACGTGAACCGCGGTCACTCTCCCTGATGCAGCGCCCATGGCACTTCTCCCAATGCTTGAAGGCAGTCTAGGAAGCGGCGCGCGCGAGGTTTGTGGGAATACCGCCCAGCTTGGTGTCGGCGGCTGAGCCAGGCGGGAGCTGATCGGTCCGCGGGGCGCGGCAGGCCCGAAAGAGCCTGTAACCGATTGAAGATTCCTACAGCCCGCGCGCCGGCCGGGGCGTAGCATCCCTCCTCATCGTTGGAGAGTTGTGAATGTCCTCAATGGCGACAGACCGGATCAATATCGCGGAAACACAGGAAGTCATGGCCTGGTCGCGAAGCCTGAACACCACGCCCGAGCGCTTGCGCGACGCCGTGGCGGCCGTGGGCGACAAGCCTGAACTGGTGCTCGCGCACCTGAGCAAGCTGGACCGGCGCGGCCGCGTGGCGTGGCTGCCCGCGGCGGATGCAGGCCCCGACCCGCGGCGCCAGCCGCTGCGGCGGGGCGAGCGGCCGCGCTGAACGCATTTCAGAGCTGCCCCAGGAACTGCGCCACGGTGTAGCCCAGCGCGGGGACGAGCGTCATGGCGGCCAGCGCCGCCCACAGCAGGAAATCGCGCGCATGCAGCGGTGAGCGCGAGCGCAGCTGCGGCTCGACGTCGTCCTGCAGCTGGCCCCATTCCGGGAAGCCGTCGTCGTCTTCGTCCTGCCAGCGGGAATGGGGAGAGGTGGCCATGGGGGAATGTTATTTTTTCCCAGTCCAGGCGCCTGTAGGAAGCTGCCGCTTGCGCGTGTACTGCACAGGCAGGTGTGGCGAAAAGGGGAGTTGACGAGCCTTACCCCCGGCACTGGCTCCACAGTTAGGGCTGCTTGGTTCCCCACCTGACCCGGTTGGCCGCTTCACCATGCGGGGAGGCCCGTCACGGGTGATTGTAGGGGAGGCGCCATGCCGTGGAGGGCGCAAGGGGCACCCTTAGAATCGCCGCGATGTCCTACCTCGTGCTCGCCCGCAAGTACCGGCCGAAGACCTTCACCGAGATGGTCGGCCAGGAGCACGTGGTCCAGGCCCTGTCGAACGCGCTGACGCACCAGCGCCTGCACCACGCCTACCTGTTCACCGGCACCCGCGGCGTGGGCAAGACCACCGTGTCGCGCATCCTGGCCAAGTCGCTCAACTGCCAGGGCCCGGACGGACAGGGCGGCATCACGGCCCAGCCGTGCGGCGTGTGCCAGGCCTGCACCGACATCGACAGCGGCCGCTTCGTCGACTACACCGAGCTGGACGCCGCCTCCAATCGCGGGGTGGACGAGGTGCAGTCGCTGCTCGAGCAGGCCGTCTACAAGCCGGTGCAGGGCCGCTTCAAGGTCTTCATGATCGACGAGGTGCACATGCTCACCGGGCATGCGTTCAACGCCATGCTCAAGACGCTGGAGGAGCCGCCCGAGTACCTCAAGTTCGTGCTGGCCACCACCGACCCGCAGAAGGTGCCGGTCACCGTGCTGTCGCGCTGCCTGCAGTTCAACCTGCGGCCCATGGCGCCCGAGACCGTGCAGGAGCACCTGGCGCGCGTCCTCGAGACCGAGGGCGTCGCGGCCGATGCCGCGTCGCTGCGGCTGCTCTCGCGCGCCGCCCGCGGCTCCATGCGCGATGCGCTCTCGCTGACGGACCAGGCGATCGCGTTCGGCGGCGGGCAGCTGCAGGAAGTGGCGGTGCGCCAGATGCTGGGCAGCGTGGACCGCGGCCACGTGTTCCGGCTGATCGAGGCCCTGGCCGCAGGCGACGGGGCCACCGTGGTGGAGACCACCGAGGCGCTGCGCCTGCATGGCCTGAGCGCGGGCTCCACGCTCGAAGAGATGAGCGCGGTGCTGCAGCGCATGGCCGTCCTCCAGGCGGTCCCGGGCTCGGCCGACAGCGACCCCGACGCGGCCGAGATCGCCCGCCTGGCCGGCCTGCTGCCGGCTGACGAGACCCAGCTCCTGTACAGCCTGTGCCTGCACGGCCGCGCCGAGCTGGGCCTGGCGCCGGACGAATACGCGGCGCTCACCATGGTGCTGCTGCGCCTGCTCGCGTTCAAGCCGGCTCAAAAAAAAACTCTGACTGAGCCCCGGCCGGCGGCGGCGCCCCCGCGTCCCGCGCCGGTTGCCGCGCCGCTGCAGGCGCCGGCCCCCGCGCGTGCTGCGGTGCCCGTGGCCTCGGCGCCTCCCGGGCGCGTGCTCCCGGTCGTCGAAGCCCGCCCGCCCCAGAACCGCCCCGAGGCCCAGCGCGCCAATGGCGAAGTGCTGGGCGTGCCCGTGCGCGTGCAGCCCGAGTCGCCGCGCGAAGCCGCCGCGGCCCGCCCGCCCACCGACTTCGTGGCCACGGAGGAGGGCGACTTCTGGCACGCCACCGTGCGCCAGCTGGTGGAGACAGAGGCCGTCACCGCGCTGGTGCGCGAGCTCGCGCTGCAGTCGCAGCTGGTGGGCCGCGACACCGGCCACTGGATGCTGCGCGTGGAGCGCGAATCGCTGAACCAGGCGGCCGCCCGTGAGCGGCTGCAGAACGCGCTGCAGGCCGCCGGACACGCGGTCAGCCTCAGCGTGGAGGTGGGCCCGGTGAACGACAGCCCGGCGCGCCGCAACGCGGCCGCGGCGGCGCAGCGCCAGCGCGAGGCCGAGGAGATCATCCTGGGGGATCCGTTCGTGCAGCAGATGATGCGGGACTTTGGCGCGAAAATCGTGCCTGGAACCGTCAAGCCCCTACCTTAGAAAGACCCCCCATGTTCAACAAAGGACAGCTCGCCGGCCTGATGAAGCAGGCCCAGGCGATGCAGGACAACCTGAAGAAGGCGCAGGAAGAGCTGGCCACCATCGAGGTGACCGGCGAGTCCGGCGCCGGCCTGGTGAAGGTCACCATGACCTGCAAGCACGACGTCAAGCGCGTGCAGATCGATCCCAGCCTGCTGGCCGACGACAAGGACATGCTGGAAGACCTGGTGGCCGCCGCCTTCAACGCCGCCGTGCGCAAGGCCGAGGAAACCTCCCAGGAAAAGATGGGCAAGCTCACCGCCGGCCTGCCGCCGGGCATGAAGCTGCCCTTCTGATTCTGAGTGTCCCAGTCCCTCAACGCCCTGATCGAAGCCCTGCGCCGCCTGCCGGGCGTGGGCGTGAAGTCGGCCTCGCGCATGGCTTTCCACCTGCTGCAGCACGACCGCGAGGGGGCGCAGCTGCTGGCCCATGCGCTGCAGCAGGCCGCCGGCAACATCCGGCACTGCAGCCTGTGCCACACCTTCACCGAGCACGAGGTCTGCGCCACCTGCAGCGACCCGCAGCGCGACCACGGCAAGCTGTGCGTGGTGGAAACACCGGCCGACCAGGCCGCCGTGGAGCGCACGGCGGCCTACCGCGGGCTGTACTTCGTGCTCATGGGCAAGCTCAGCCCGCTGGACGGCATAGGTCCCAAGGACATCGGCCTGGCCAAGCTGTTCGACCGGGCCACCGCGGGCGAGGTGCAGGAAGTGATCCTGGCGACCAACTTCACCGCGGAGGGCGAAGCCACGGCCCACGTGATCGGCGAAGCGCTCAAGGCCCGCGGCCTGAAGGTCACGCGGCTCGCCCGCGGCGTGCCGGCGGGCAGCGAACTGGAGTACGTGGACCTGGGCACCATCGCCCATGCGCTGGTCGACCGGCGATAACGAAAGGAATGACGGATGGGGACCGCCAAATTCACCGTGGCCTACTGGTGCGTGCTGATCGCCGCCTTGCTCCCGCTTGCCTGTGCCTGGCTGGCCAAGTCGGGCGGCTTCGGCAAGCCCCGCAGCCAGGGCGGCTTCGACAACCATGAGCCGCGGGCCTGGCTGGCGAGGCTGACCGACTGGCGTGCCCGCGCCAACGCGGCGCAGGCCAACAGCTTCGAGGCGCTCCCGTTTTTCATCGGCGCCGTCGTCATTGCGCACCAACTGGGCGCGCCGCAGGCCCGGGTGGACATCCTGGCGGTGCTGTTCGTCACGCTGCGCATCATCTACATCGCGATGTACGTCGCAGGCCTGCCCATGGTGCGCTCGGCGATCTGGACCCTGGCGCTGCTGGTCAACGTAGCCATTTTGTTTGCCGGTTTCCGCTGATTGCCCCTTTACGTGGAAACCCGCACGGGATGGTCCTGATGCGGTGCACAAGGGCTGTGGGTACTCTTCTTGCAACGAAAAAAGAGAGGACCCCCCGATGCGACCCGGCGCCATTTCCCGACGACATTTCACCGCTGCAGCAGCCTTTGCCGCCGCGGCGGTGGCCGCTCCCGGGTTGCGCGCGCAGGCCCGTCCGGAGAAGAGCAAGGTCTCGATCGCGGTGGGCGGCAAGGCGGCCTTCTACTACCTTCCGCTGACCATCTCGGAGCAACTGGGGTACTTCAAGGCCGAAGGGCTGGACGTCGAGATCTCCGACTTCGCGGGCGGCTCGCGCGCCCTCCAGGCGGTGGTGGGCGGCTCGGCCGACGTGGTGAGCGGCGCCTACGAGCACACCATCAACCTGCAGAGCAAGAACCAGTTCTTCCAGGCCTTCGTGCTGCAGGGCCGCGCCCCCCAGATCGCCATGGGCGTGTCGACCAAGGCCATGCCCTCGTACCGGTCCGTGGCCGACCTGCGCGGCAAGAAGATCGGCGTGTCCGCGCCGGGCTCGTCCACCAACATGGTGGCCAACCTGGTGCTCTCGCGCGCCGGCGTCAAGGCCGCCGAGGTCAGCTACATCGGCGTGGGCACCGCCGCGGGCGCGCTGGCGGCGCTGCGCTCCGGCCAGATCGATGCGATGAGCAACACCGACCCGGTGATGACCATGCTGGAGCAGAAGGGCGAGGTCAAGATCATCAGCGACACCCGCACGCTCAAGGGGACGCAGGAGGTCTTCGGCGGCCCCATGCCGGCCGGCTGCCTGTACGCGCCCATGGAGTTCGTGCAGAAGCACCCGAACACCTGCCAGGCCCTGGCCAATGCCATCGTGCACGGCCTCAAGTGGCTGCAAACGGCCGGGCCCAGCGACATCATCAAGACCGTGCCCGAGGCCTACCTGCTGGGCGACCGCGCGCTCTACCTGGCTTCGTTCAACAAGGTGCGCGAGGCGATCTCGCTGGACGGGCTGCTGCCGGAAGAGGGCGCCCGCACGGCGGTCAAGGCGCTGGCCAGCTTCGAGCCCTCGGTGCGGCCGGACAAGATCGACCTGGCCCGCACCTTCACCAACGAGTTCGCCCGCCGGGCCAAGGAACGCTTCAAAGCGTGAGCCTGGCGCTCGAACTCCTCGACATCAGCGTCACCTTCCGCTCCCGGGACGAGCCCGGCCAGCGCTACACGGCCGTCGCAGGCACCACCGTGCGCATTGCCGCCGGCGAGTTCGTCTCGGTGGTCGGGCCCACGGGCTGCGGCAAGTCCACGCTCCTGAACGTGGCCGCCGGCCTGCTGGAGCCTTCGTCCGGCGAGGTGAAAGTGTTCGGCGAGCCGCTGCAGGGCCTGAACCGCCGGGCGGGCTACATGTTCCAGACCGAGGCGCTCATGCCCTGGCGCAGTGCGCTGCAGAACGTCATGGTGGGCCTGCAGTACCGGGGAGTCGCCGATGCAGACGCGCGGGCGCAGGCCCAGGCCTGGCTGGAGCGCGTGGGCCTGGGCGGCTTCGGCGACCGCTACCCGCACCAGCTCTCGGGCGGCATGCGCAAGCGCACCGCGCTGGCCCAGGTGCTGGCGCTGGACCCCGACATCATCCTGATGGACGAGCCCTTCAGCGCGCTGGACGTCCAGACCCGCCAGCTGATGGAAAACGAGGTGCTGGCCCTCTGGGCCGCCAGGAAGAAAGCCGTGCTGTTCATCACGCACGACCTGGACGAGGCGATCGCGATGAGCGACCGCGTGGTCGTGCTCTCGGCGGGGCCGGCCACCCGCCCCATCGGCGAGTTCACCATCGACCTGCCGCGCCCGCGCGACGTGGCCGAGGTCCGCACCCATCCGCGCTTCGTTGCGCTGCATTCGCAGATCTGGGCCGTGATGCGCGAGGAAGTGCTCAAGGGCTACGCGCAGCAGCTGGGGAAAGCGGCATGAGCCTGCTGGCGGCGCTCAGGCCTTCCCCCCGCAACCTGCGGTGGTGGCAGCTGGGCGTGCTGGTCCTGGTGCTGCTGCTGTGGCAGCTGGTCTCGCGCGATGCGAAGTACGCCTTCTTCCTGGGTGAGCCGCTCAAGGTGGCCGGCCGCATCTGGTCCTGGTTCATGCCGTTCGGCTTCGGCGAGAGCGCGCTGTTCCCGGAAGGGCTGGCCGGGCGCGCCGACATCTATCCCCACCTGGGCGTGACGCTGCTCGAGACCGCGCTGGCCTTCGTGATCGGCACCGTGCTGGGCCTGGTGTTCGGCCTGTGGCTGGCCCTGGCGCCCACCGCCAGCGCCATCCTGGACCCGTACATCAAGGCGGCCAACTCCATGCCCCGCGTGATCCTGGCGCCCATCTTCGCGCTGTGGTTCGGCCTGGGCATCTGGAGCAAGGTGGCGCTGGCGGTGACGCTGGTGTTCTTCATCGTGTTCTTCAACGTCTACCAGGGCGTCAAGGAAGTGAGCCCCGTGGTGCTGGCCAACGCCCGCATGCTGGGCGCCAGCCAGAAGCAGCTGCTGCGCACCGTGTACCTGCCCAGCGCCACCAGCTGGGTGTTCTCCAGCCTGCACACCTCCGTGGGCCTGGCGTTCGTGGGCGCCGTGGTGGGCGAGTACCTGGGCTCGGCCCGCGGCGTGGGCTACCTGATCCTGCAGGCCGAAGGCACCTTCGACGTGAACACCGTGTTCGCGGGCATCGTGGTGCTCACCGCCTTCGCGCTGCTGCTCGACGGGCTGGTGGGCCGCGTCGAGAAGCGGCTGATGAAGTGGCAGCCGCGGCAGGGAGAGACGGAGAAGCTCTAGCGCGCGTTCAGCGCCGCTTGCTGCGCTGGATCTGCGCCGCCCTGGGCGCCGGCCGCACCGGCGGCTTGCCGCGGGCCGCGGGCCGCGCGGCGCGCACGGGCAGGTAGACCACGATCTGCTGCCCCGCCTTGAAGGCGGCCGTGGCGCCGACGTTGTTCCAGCCGGCCACCTGGGCCGCGCTCAGGCGGTAGCGGCGTGCGATGCTGGCCACGGTGTCGTTCTTGCCGGCGCGCACCACGGCGCGTCGCGTCGCGACCTCCGGCGCCAGGCTCAGCTGGCCGTTGTCGGCCACGTGGCTGGCGACGTCGCCCTGCGTGGCGCCGGACCGCCGCACGATCAGCACGGAGCCGCCCTTGATCAGCATGCGCGGGGGAATGGTGTTGACGTTGCGCAGGTCGGCTTCCGTCATGCCCACCCGGCGGGCCGCCTCGGGCACGCTCATGGTCGAGGGCACCGTCCAGGCCGTCCAGCTGGCGTACTGGCCGGCCGTGTAGGCCTCCAGGTTGCGGCGGAACACGGTGGCGTTGTCCCAGGGCAGCAGGATCTGCGGCGTGCCGGCCGCCAGGATCACGGGCCGGTTGTGCGAGGGGTTCAGCGCCTTGAAGTCCTCGACCTTGACGTCGGCCAGCCGCGCGACCAGCTCGACGTCGATGTCGCGGGTGATGGCCACGCTCTGGAAGTAGGGGTGGTTCTCGATCACCGGCAGGTCGGCGCGGAACTGGTCGGGATTGGCCACGATGTTCTTGACGGCCTGCAGCTTGGGCACGTAGAAGCGCGTCTCGTTGGGCATGTTGAGGTCGGTGTAGCCCGTGGGCAGGCCGCGCCGCTTGTTGGCGGCGATCGCGCGGCCCACGCTGCCCTCGCCCCAGTTGTAGGCGGCCAGCGCCAGGTGCCAGTCCCCGAACATGCCGTGCAGCTTCTGCAGGTAGTCCAGCGCGGCCCGGGTGGAGGCGAGCACGTCGCGGCGGTCGTCCCGGAAGACGTTCTGCTTGAGGTCGAAGTAGGTGCCGGTGGCGGGCATGAACTGCCACATGCCCGCGGCGCGCGCGCTGGAGACCGCCTGCGGATTGAACGCGCTCTCGATGAAGGGCAGCAGGGCCAGCTCGCTGGGCATGTTGCGCCGCTCCAGTTCCTCGACGATGTGGAACAGGTACTTGCGCGAGCGGTCGGTCATGCGCTGGATGTAGTCCGGCCGGCTGGCGTACCACTGCTCCTGCTGCCGCACCAGGTCGGTGTCGAGGTCGGGCATGGCGAAGCCGCGGCGGATGCGTTCCCACAGGTCGGCGGGCGGCTGCATTTGCGCGACGCCGCGCGAGGCCGCTTCCGCGGCGGTGATGGGCTGCAGGGGGCCGCTGGGGATCACGGGTGGCAGCGGCGCGGGCGCCTGGGTGGTCGGCGCAGGCGCCGGGGCGGGCTGGGAAGGCTCGGGCGAGGCGGCCGGCGGCGCGGTTGCACAGCCGGCCAGCAGCAGGATCCCGGCCAGGACGGCAACGTGAAGGGCTTGTCTCATCTGAATTCGTTCTTCCATTGGCGGATCGCTGCGAACACGGCGACTTCGTCGCCGGGCTCGGCACCGTTGTAGGCCTGGGCAGCCCGGGTCACCGCGGGCGCCCGCGTGCGCAGGAAAGGGTTGATCCGCTGTTCCAGGCCGATGGTGCTGGGCAGCGTCGGCTCCTGGCGGGCACGCAGCGCCTCGCAGCGCTGCTGGTACTGGAACAGATCTTCATTCTCAGGCTCGACAGTACGGGCAAAGCGCAGGTTCGACAGCGTGTATTCGTGCGTACAGCACACCCTTGTTGTTTCCGGCAGGGCGGCGAACTTGCCCAGCGACCGCAGCATCTGCGCGGGCGTGCCCTCGAACAGGCGGCCGCAGCCGCCGGAGAACAGCGTGTCGCCGCAAAAGAGCAGGGGGGCGCCGTCCACCCGCGCGCAGTAGAAAGCAATATGGCCGCTGGTGTGGCCCGGCACGTCCATCACCTCGAACGCCAGGCCCAGGGCCTCGATGCGGTCGCCTTCCACCAGCCGCTGCAGCGGTCCGGGGATGGTTTCATGCGCCGGGCCGAAGACCTTGGCACCCGTGGCCTCGCGCACCGCGTCGAGGCCGCCGATGTGGTCCGGGTGATGGTGCGTGACTAGAATCGCTTCCAGCTGCAAGCCGCCCTGCTGCAAGAACGCGAGCACCGGCTGCGCGTCGCCGGGGTCCACCACGAGGGCCCGGTGCCCGTCGTGCAACAGCCAGAGGTAGTTGTCCTGGAACGCGGGCAGCGGGAGTAACGTCATGAGCGAGCCGATTATAGGAATGCATGAGTGGTTCGAGACCCCGCCCGGCCGGTACCTGCTGGCCTGGGAGCAGGCCGAATTCGACCGCGCCGTGAGCGACATCTTCGGCTACCACGCGCTGCAGCTCGGGCTGCCTGAACTCGACACGCTCGCGGCCAACCGCATGCCGCACAAGTGGCTGGGCCTCAGCGCGCCCGCGCCGCAATCGCTGGCCGGCCGCCAGCCGGCGCTGCTCACCGACTACTCCGCGCTGCCCTTCGAGGCCAACAGCCTGGACCTCGTGGTGCTGCCCCATTCGCTGGAACTGAACGTGGACCCGCACGCCACGCTGCGCGAGGTGGAGCGGGTGCTGATGCCCGAGGGCAAGGTGGTGATCTGCTGCCTGAACCCGGCCAGCCTCTGGGGCCTGCGCCAACGCCGGGCGCACCTCTACCGCAAGCTGGGCTTCGGCCGGCTGTTCCTGCCCGACGCGGGGGACTTCATCGGCTACCGGCGCCTGCGCGACTGGCTGCGGCTGCTCAATTTCGAGGTGGAAAGCGGCAGCTTCGGCTGCTGGCGCCCGGCCATGTCCACCGAGAAGTGGCTGGGGCGCTACGAATGGATGGACCGCATGGGCGAGCGCTGGTGGCCCATCTTCGGGGCGGTGTATTTCGTGGTGGCCACCAAGCGGGTGCGCGGCATCAAGCTCGTGGGCAAGCTGTGGAAACCCAAGGCCTCCATCGCCACCGCGCCCGTGCCCCTGGCCAACCGCAACCGGCGGCGCCAGCCCGAACTCACGTCCATGGAAGAGATTTGAACTCAGTCACCATCTACACCGACGGCGCCTGCAAGGGCAACCCGGGCCCCGGCGGCTGGGGCGTGCTGCTGAAATCCGGCGCGACCGAAAGGGAGCTCTTCGGCGGCGAGCTGGGCACCACCAACAACCGCATGGAGCTGATGGCGGTGATCCAGGCGCTGCAGGCGCTCAAGCGTCCCTGCGCGGTCACGCTGTACCTGGACAGCCAGTACGTGCTCAAGGGCATCACCGAATGGCTGCCGGGCTGGAAGGCCAAGGGCTGGCGCACCGCGGGCAAGCAGCCGGTGAAGAACGTGGAGCTGTGGCAGCAGCTGGATGAGCTGGTGCACCGGGGCGGCCACGAGATCGACTGGCGCTGGGTCCGGGGCCACAACGGCGACGCCGGCAACGAGCGCGCCGACGCCCTGGCCAACATGGGCGTGGAAGTTGCGTTGGGGCAGCGCAAGCCGCCCGTGTAAACGGCTGGTAAAGGCTGAACCTGCGGCGCTGGCGGGAGTCAGTCTCATGCGGGCATATGCCCATGCCTGGCCGGTTGCCGGCTGATACATTGGTGAGTTGGCGCGCCGCCACACAGCAGAATTTCATACAGGCAGTTCTTCATGGCTTCCAAACCCCTCTACATCGTCGTCGCCGCGGTCGGCATCGCAGCGGCCTCGGGCGCGGCGTGGTGGTACCAGAACAAGCCGGCCGCCAAGCCGGCCGGCGACGAGCGCCCCGCGGCCGCCGCGCCCGCGGGTGGTGCAGGGCCGGCAGCGGGAGCAGGCGGCCAAGGTGGTCCCGCACGCCCGCCGGCGGTGGAGGTGGCCCGGGTCGCAGTGGCCAGGCTGACCGACGATGCGCAGGCCGTGGGCACGCTGCGTTCGCGCCAGAGCGTGGTGCTGCGGCCCGAGGTGAGCGGCCGCGTGACGCAGCTGAATTTCCGTGACGGCGAGCGCGTGCGGCGCGGCCAGCTGCTGGTGCAGCTGGACGACCAGCTGCCGCGCGCCCAGGTGCAGCAGGCCCAGGCCGAACTGTCCATTGCCCAGGCCAACCACAAGCGCAACCAGGAGCTGGTGGCGCAGAACTTCATCAGCCAGCGCTCGGTGGACGAGAGCGCGGCCAACCTCCAGGTGGCGCAGGCCAAGCTGTCGCTGGCCCACGCCACCGCCGCGCGCCTGCGCATCACGGCGCCCTTCGACGGCATCGCCGGCATCCGCACCATCAACGTGGGCGACTACCTCAAGGACGGCGCCGACATCGTGAACATCGAGGACATGGAAGCCATCTACGTGGACTTCCGCCTGCCCGAGCGCTACCAGACCAAGCTGCAGCGCGGTCAGACTGCCCTGGTCACCATCGATGCGCTGCCCGGGCGCCGCTACGCCGGGGTGGTGCAGGCCATCGACCCGCTGGTGGACGCCAACGGCCGCTCCATCGGCATCCGCGGCTGCATCGACAACCGCCAGCTGGAGCTGCGGCCCGGGATGTTCGCCCGCATCACCGCCGTGTTCGGCCAGCGCGACAACGCCCGCGTCATCCCCGAGGAAGCGCTGGTGCCCCAGGGCAACCGCCAGTTCGTCTACCGGCTGGTCGACGGGCCGGACCAGGACACGCGCATCGCGCAGCGCGTGGAGGTGAAGCTGGGCATCCGCCAGCCGGGCCGCGTGGAAGTGACCGAGGGCCTGCAGCCCGGCGACGTGGTCGTCACGGCCGGCCAGCAGCGCATCCAGCGCGACGGCACGCCGGTGCGCGTGCTGGACCTGTCGCGCCCGGCGGGCGGCAACGGCGGCCCGCGCCAGGGGGGGCCGCAGGCCCAGCCCGCCGCGGCTGCGGCAGCGTCGCCGGCGTCCGCGCCCGCGGCTGCAGTGGCGCCGCCGGCAGCGCCTGTGGCTCCCACGCCCGTGGCGGCCGCCATTCCTGCCCGTCTGCCCCCGCCTCGCGTGGGTGGCCCCAATCCCTGCGGCGGCCCGGCGGCGGTCGCCACCCGCACCAGCTGAGCCCGTCCCTCCGGAGACCCGCATGCAATTGCCCGAGATAGCCATTCGCCGGCCGGTCTTCGCCACCGTGCTGTCGCTGCTCGTGGTGCTGATCGGCGCCGTGAGCTTCAACCGGCTGGCGGTGCGCGAGTACCCCAAGATCGACGAGCCGGTGGTCACCGTCAGCGTGCGCTACCCCGGCGCCTCGGCCGAGGTGATCGAGTCGCAGGTTACCAAGCCGCTGGAAGACTCCATCGCGGGCATCGACGCCGTCGACGTGCTGACCTCCATCAGCCGCGCCGAGCAGCGCCAGATCTCGGTGCGCTTCCGCCTCGACAAGGACGCCGCCGCGGCCGCGGCCGAGGTGCGCGACCGCACCTCGCGCGTGCGCAACCGGCTGCCGCAGGCGATCGAGGAGCCGGTGATCGCCAAGGTGGAGGCCGACGCTTTCCCGGTGATCTGGCTGGCCTTCACCAGCGACACGCTGAGCCCGCTGCAGATCAACGACCTGGTCAACCGCATCGTCAAGCCGCGGCTGCAGACCGTCACGGGGGTGGCCGACGTGCGCATCTTCGGCGAGCGCAAGTACGCCATGCGCGTCTGGCTGGACCCCGACAAGCTGGCCGGCTACCGCCTCACCACCCAGGACATCGAGGACGCGGTGCGCCGCAGCAACCTGGAGGTGCCGGCCGGGCGCATCGAGTCGCAGCAGCGCGAGTTCAGCGTGACCTCGCAGACCGACCTGGTGCGGCCGGCGCAGTTCGGCGAGATCGTGATCCGCAACGTCAACGGGTTCCCGGTGAAGATCCGCGACGTCGCCACAGTCCAGGAAGGCGCTGCCGACGAGCGCAGCAACGTCCGCCTGAACGGGCGCAACGCGATCTCGGCCGGGGTGATCCGGCAGGCCACGGCCAACCCGCTGACCCTGTCGCAGGGGGTGCGGGACATGATCCCCAAGCTCAAGCAGGACCTGCCGCCCGACGTCACCATCGACATCGCCAACGACAACTCGGCCTTCATCGACCGTTCGGTGAAGAACGTCTACAAGACCATCACCGAGGCGGTGGTCCTGGTGGCGCTGGTGATTTTCGTGTTCCTGCGCACCATGCGGGCGTCCATCATCCCCATTGTCACCATCCCGGTGTCGCTGATCGGCACCTTCGCCATGATGGCGCTGGCCGGCTTCACCATCAATACGCTGACTCTGCTCGCCCTGGTGCTGGCGATCGGCCTGGTGGTGGACGACGCGATCGTGATGCTGGAGAACATCTTCCGGCACATCGAGGAAGGGCTGGACCCGTTCTCGGCTTCCATCAAGGGCGCGCGCGAGATCGGCTTCGCGGTGATCACCATGACCCTCACGCTGGTGGCGGTCTACGCGCCCCTGGCGTTCACGCCGGGCCGCACCGGCCGGTTGTTCGTGGAGTTCGCGCTGGCGCTGGCCGGTTCGGTGCTGGTGTCGGGTTTCGTGGCGCTGACGCTCACGCCCATGATGTGCTCCAAGCTGCTGCGCCACAACCCCAAGCCCAACTGGTTCGACCGCGGCATGGAGAAGGCGCTCACCCGCCTGTCCGATGGCTACGCATCCACGCTGCGGTGGGTCCTGACGGCGCGCCGGCCGGGCACCGGCGGCCTGCTGCAGGCGCGCTGGCTGGTGGTGGCCGTCATGGCGCTCAGCGCCCTGGGCATCGCTGCGGTGTGGCCGTCCATGAAGTCCGAGCTGTCGCCGCTGGAAGACCGCGGCACCATCCTGGCCCAGATCAATGCGCCCGACGGCGCCACGCTGGACTACACCAACCGCTATGCCCAGGCGCTGGAGCGCATGGGGCAGCAGCACAAGGAGTTCGACCGGATCTTCGCCAGCATCGGCAACCCGACGGTGTCGCAGGGCAGCGTGGTGTACCGGGCGGTGGACTGGGAAAACCGCGAGCGCACGACCCTGGAGATCGCGCGCGAGCTGCAGCCCCGTGTGGGCAGCCTGCCGGGCATCAACGCCTTCATCATCACGCCGCCCTCGCTCGGCCAGGGCTTCCGCGACCGCCCCCTGAACTACGTGATCCAGACTTCGGACAGCTACGAGAACCTGGCCCGCGTGGTGCGCCAGATGCAGGACGAGATCGCCAAGAACCCCGGCATCACCGGCGTGGACGTGGACCTGCGGCTGAACAAGCCGGAGCTGCGCATCCAGGTCGACCGCGACAAGGCCGCCGACATGGGGGTGAGCGTGGACGTGGTTGCCCGCGCGCTGGAAACCACGCTGGGAGGGCGCCAGGTGACGCGCTACAAGCGCGACGCCGAGCAGTACGACGTGATCATCCAGAACCGCGCCAGCGGCCGCACCACGCCCGAGGACATCGAGAGCATCTACGTACGGGGTCGCGGCGACACCATGATCCCGCTGTCGGCCCTGGTCAAGGTGACCGAGAGCGTGAGCCCGCGCGAGCTCAACCACTTCGGCCAGCGCCGCTCGGCCACCATCACCGCCAACCTGGCAGCGGACTACTCGCTGGGCCAGGCGCTGCAGTTCATGGACCAGACCGCGGCCAGGGTGCTCAAGCCCGGCTACACCACCGACCTGAACGGCACCTCGCGCGAGTTCCGCAACTCCCAGGGCGCGCTGGCCATCGTCTTCGTGCTGGCGCTGGTGTTCATCTTCCTGGTGCTGGCGGCGCAGTTCGAGAGCTTCGTCGACCCGCTGGTGATCATGCTGTCGGTGCCGCTGTCCATGATCGGCGCGCTGCTGGCGCTCAAGTGGTCAGGCGGGTCGCTCAACGTGTACTCGCAGATCGGACTGATCACGCTGGTGGGCCTGATCACCAAGCACGGCATCCTGATCGTGGAGTTCGCCAACCAGTTGCGCGAGCAGGGGATGGAGCTGGTGGACGCGGTGGTGAAGGCCGCCTCGCAGCGCCTGCGCCCCATCCTGATGACCACCGGCGCCATGGTGCTGGGCGCGGTCCCGCTGGCGATCGCCACTGGGGCCGGCGCCGAGAGCCGGCAGCAGATCGGCTGGGTGATCGTGGGCGGCATGTCGCTGGGAACGGCACTCACGGTGTTCGTGGTGCCCACCATGTACCTGCTGTTCGCGCGCAACAAGGTCCCGGGTGCGAACAAGGCCGAGGCCAAGGAAGAGCTGGCGGTGCCGCACAGCCACGACCTGGTCGCCAAGTAGCTCAGCCATCGGGCGCCGCGCGGGGCGTGGCCGGCCAGCTCGAGTGTCTGCTTCGTCCGACAGCCGCCCGGTGGCGGCACTGACAGCGCGCCGCCTCACGGGACGACGAACGGTTCAGGCACATTCCGACCGTACGGCAGAGGCACTGCCTCAAGCATTGGGGCATGAAGATCCTCAACCTCCTCCATGTGACTTTCGCCCAGGCTTTCTACCGCTGGGCCATGCGTGAGATCGATCCGCTGCATCCCGACCTGCCGCGGATCGTGATGCGGCAGCAGGAGCTGCGCGACAAGGCGCAGCGGATGTTCGCCTAGATCGCGCCGTCGAACATCAGCACGTCGACCGGGTCGCCGACGGCGACGCTGCCCTGGTGGTGGTGCAGGACGATCAGGCCGTTGGCCTGCACCATGGAGCTGAGGACGCCGGACCCCTGGTTGCCGGTGGTGCGCACCTGCAGCGTGCCGTCGGCCGCCGTGCTGACGATGCCGCGCTGGTACTCGGTCCGTCCCGGCTTCTTGCGCATCGCCTCCTGGCTGGCCGCCCGCAACAGCGGCTGCGGCGCCGCGCGGCAACCCATCATCCGGAGGAGGGCGGGCCGCACGAACGCCAGGAACGTCACCATCACCGCCACCGGGTTGCCCGGAAGCCCGAACAGCACGGCGTTCCCGATTCGCCCGACGGCCATCGGCCTTCCTGGCCGCATCGCGATCTTCCAGAACGCCACGTCGCCGAGCTTGGCCATCATGGCCTTGGTGTGGTCCGCTTCACCCACGCTCACGCCGCCGCTGGTGATGATGGCGTCGGCCCCGGCCGCGGCGTCCTGGAACGCCGCTTCGAGGCGATCAGGGCGGTCGGGCACAACCCCCAGGTCGATCACCTCGCACCCCAGCCGCGCCAGCAGGCCGTGCACGGTGTAGCGGTTGCTGTCGTAGACCGCGCCTTCCCGGGGCGGCTCGCCCAGGCTGAGGATCTCGTCGCCGGTGGAGAAGTACGCCACCTTCAGCCGACGGGCCACCCGCACCTTTCCAATGCCCAAACTGGCCACCAGCCCGCACGCGGCGGGCGCAAGCTGCTCTCCTTTTTGTAGCGCCGGGCAGCCTTTCTTCAGGTCCTCGCCGGCCAGGCGCCGGTTGTCGCCCGGCTGCAGCAGGCCGGCGGGCACTTCCACGCGGCCATCGGCAAGTGCCTTGGTGAACTCCTGCGGCGCCACAGTGTCCAGGCCGGGAGGCATGACGGCACCGGTCATGATCTTCACGCACTGGCCGGACGCCACCGCCCCTTGCCAGGCCTTGCCGGCCAATGCCGTCCCCAGCACCTGCAGTTGCAGGGGCTTGCCCGGGGCGAGCTGCGAACCATCGAAGGCGTAGCCGTCCATGGCCGAGTTGTCGTGCGGCGGCACGCTGATGGGCGAGATGATGTCCTCGGCCAGCACCCGGCCCAGGGCCTGCAGGATGCCGACCTCCTCCGTGCCTTCCACGGGCTGGACCAGCCGGGAGAGGAACTGCCCGACCGCGTCGGCGCTGAGCGCCTGCGGGTCGTAGCCTTGCAACTGCGCGGCGATCTCGGCGAGGGATTTCAAGGCTGTTCCAGCCGGTGCAGTTCGGCCAGCGTGTTGGCGTTGAAGAACGCGCGCGGCCCGTCCCCCGGCCGGTCGAACGGCACCAGGGCCGTCCTGTGCTGGGCGGTCCAGGCGTCGATCTTGCGGCCGCCGCCATGCGTGAACGCCACCAGGCTCTCCAGCAGCCCGACCTTCATCAGGCAGAACACGGGCTGCGTCCGGAGCTGGCCATCTTCCTCGCGGGCCGCCGCCATCGCGATCTCGGCGCCTTCGGCCTCCAGGGCCTGGC
>CAZZAW010000026.1:0-17478 GCA_964652405.1 uncultured Ramlibacter sp. | reverse complement strand
TCTCGGACGACAGGTAGACGTTGCGCGCCACCTGCATGGTGATGGTGGAGGCGCCTTGGCTCTTGACGCGCCCCAGGTTGGCCAGCGCCGCGCGCAGCATGCCGCGGTAGTCCACGCCACCGTGCGAATAGAACCGCGCGTCCTCGATGGCCAGCACCGCGTGCTTCATCACCTGTGGAATCTCGGCGATGGGCGTGAGGTTGCGGCGCTCCTCGCCGAATTCGCCGATCAGCAGGCCGTCGGCCGAATACACCCGCAGCGGAAGCTTGGGCCGGTAGTCCAGCAGGTCGGAAATGTCCGGCAGGTTGGGGTAGGCCACCGCCAGGGCGACGCCGACGATGGTGGTCACCGAGATCACCGCGGCCAGTCCGGCGCCGGTGGTCCACAGCACGGCTTTGGCCAGGAAGCGCTGCCAGGGCGGCAGTTGGGCCAGGAAGGAGTGGCTCGCCTTGCCGGACTCACCGGAGGAGGGTTCTGATGGCATAGATGTCCGTGTTGCGGCCCGGACCCATTATAAAAACCGGGCGCCCCACGGCCGCGCTCGTGAAGCACGTCACGCCCGCGCGGCGGTGAAGCGAAGGCCTGCCAGTATCGCAGTTCAGCCCGTCAGTTTTTGGCAACGGTACGCACCCTTGAGTTGGCAAAAATCCTTTGGCTGACAAGGATGTTACTGCTAGCATTGAAGTGGAATCTTAAGTTTGTTACGCCTTGAAATACAGGCGTTTCAGGAGACTGCGTTGATCTCTCTGGGATCGTTGTTGAGCCGCCAGCCGGCGCCTTTGCTGGGCCTAGACATCAGCTCGTCCAGCGTCAAGCTGGTCGAACTGGGCCGGGGCAAGGATGGGCACCTGATCCTGGAGCGCTGCGCGATCGAGCCGCTCGAAAGGGGCTGGATCACGGACGGCAACGTCGAGAAGTTCGACGAAGTGGCCGAAGCCATGCGCCGGGTGATCAAGAAGAGTGGCACCCGCACCCGCAACGTGGCCATGGCGCTGCCGCCCTCGGCCGTGATCACCAAGAAGATCATCCTGCCCGGAGGCCTGTCCGAGCAGGAGCTGGAGGTGCAGGTCGAGACCGAAGCCAACCAGTACATTCCCTTCTCCCTGGAAGAAGTGAGCCTGGACTTCTGCGTGATCGGGCCCAGCCCGACGTCGGCGGGCGACGTGGAAGTGCTGATCGCCGCCTCGCGCAAGGAAAAGGTGCAGGACCGCCAGGGCCTGGCGGAAGCCGCCGGGCTGAAGCCGGTGATCATCGATGTCGAGTCGTACTCTTCGCGGCTGGCCGCCGGCCGCCTGATCCAGGCCCTGCCCAACGGCGGCGTGGACACCATGGTGGCGCTGTTCGAGGTGGGTGCTTTCACCACCAGCATGCAGGTCATCCGCAACGACGAGGTGCTGTACGACCGGGATCAGGCGTTTGGTGGCGCGCAGCTCACCCAGCTGATCGTGCGCCAGTACGGCTTCTCGCCGGAGGAGGCCGAGTCCAAGAAGCGCAACGGCGACCTGCCGGAAGACTACGAATCCGGCGTGCTCAAGCCCTTTGTAGAAAGCATGGCCCAGGAAATCGCCCGCGCGCTCCAGTTCTTCTTCACCAGCACGCCGCACAACAAGGTCGACCACATCATGCTGGCAGGCGGCTCGGCTGCCTTGCCGGGCTTGAATGAGGCCGTCACGGCCCAGACATCGTTCCCCTGCGAGCTGGCGAATCCCTTCGATGGCATGCGCATCGGCGAGGCTGTCCGCGAGAAGAAGATGCGCCGGGAAGCCCCGTCCTACCTCACCTCGTGCGGACTGGCGATGCGGAGGTTCCTCCAGTGATCCTGATCAACCTGCTGCCCCATCGCGAGGCTGCGCGCAAGCGCAAGCGCGAAGCGTTCTATGCGTCGCTGGGCTTTTCTGCCTTGGTGGGCGGTGTTGTTGCGGGAGGCATCTTCCTCTGGTACGCAGCGCAGATTTCGGACCAGCAAAGCAAGAACATGGTGCTGCAGACCGAGATCAAGCGGCTCGAGGCGCAGATCAAGGACATTGCCACCTTGCAGCAAGAGATCGCAGCGCTGAAAGCCAGGCAACAGGCTGTGGAGGATCTTCAGGCCGACCGCAACATGCCCGTTCACTTGCTCAATGAGCTAGTCAAGCAACTGCCGGATGGCGTGTACGTCACCAGCGTGAGGCAGGATAACCAGGTCGTGGCCATCCAGGGCGTTGCGCAATCGAATGACCGGGTGTCCGAATTGCTGAGAAACCTTGGCAACAACAGCCCGTGGCTGACCAAGCCCGAACTGGTGGAGATCGTCGCCGGCAATGTGACGTTGAGCCAGAAAGAGCAGCGTCGCGTTGCCAATTTCAGTATGAGAGTACGCCTGCTTCGCGCGAGCGAGGTGCAGAAAGCCGCGCTCCCCGCAAGCGGCGCTCCGGCTCCCGCAACGGCCACCAAGTCCTGAGCACCATGGCTACTTCACTGCCAAAGATCGATCTCGGCGCGATTCAGAAGAAGGTGAAGTCCCAATTCCAGGGGCTGAACCCGAACGATCCGGCTTCCTGGCCCGTCGTCCCACGGGCGGCCCTTTGCCTGGCGCTCGCTGCCAGCATCGTGGTGGCGCTCTGGTTCGTGTGGATCAGTGCCTCAAATGATGAGCTCGAAGCCGAGCGGACTAAGGAGCAAACCCTGCGTGAGGACTACAAGAAGAAGCTTGCTCAGGCAGTCAACCTGGAAGCTCTCAAGAAGCAGCGAGAACAGGTTCTGGTGTACGTCAATCAACTGGAAAAGCAGTTGCCCAGCAAGGCGGAAATGGATGCCTTGCTTTCTGACATCAACCAATCGGGGGTGGGCCGCAACTTGACCTTCGACGTGTTCCGACCCGGCCAAGTGGGCGTGAAGGAGTATTACGCCGAGCTTCCGATTGCTGTGCGCGTGACGGGCCGCTACCACGACGTAGGAGCCTTCGCCGCCGACATCGCCCATCTTTCGCGGATCGTGACGCTCAACAACCTGGCCTTGACTCCGGCACGCGATGGCACGCTCACCATGGAGGCCACGGCCAAGACCTTCCGCTACCTAGACTCGGAGGAAGTTAACGCGCAGCGCAAGGCGTCGTCTGACGCCGGGGGCAAGAAGAAATGATGCGCCGGCATTTTGCGTTGGGTTCAGCTTTGTTGGTTGTTCTGGGCGGGTGTGGCTCATCCGAGCAGGATGAACTGCAGCAATGGATGACGGAGCAGCGCACCGCGGCCAAGCCCAGGGTGCAGCCCATCCCGGAGCCCAAGAAGTTCACGCCGGAAGGCTACACAGGGGAGGCTGCCACCGACCCCTTCAGCAATCAGAAACTCGCCCAGGCGCTCAAGCGGGAAACAGCCCAGGCGAACACGGCGGGCACGGCGCTCATCGCACCGGAGCTCGCGCGCCGCAAGGAGGCGCTGGAAAGCTATCCCCTGGACGCCATGACCATGGTGGGCAGTCTGGCCCGGCAAGGCCAACCGGTGGCGCTGATCCGAGTGGACAACCTGCTGTACCAGGTGCGACCAGGCAACTACCTCGGGCAGAACTACGGCCGCATCACCAAGGTCGGCGAAACCGAACTCGTGCTGCGCGAGATTGTCCAGGACGCCGCGGGCGAGTGGATCGAACGCACGGCCAAGCTGCAATTGCAAGAGAGGTCCAAATGAAGAAAGACAACTCCGCACGGTGGCTTGTCACGTTGCTGATCTGTGCCGTGGGAAGCATGCTGCCGCTCCTGGCACGCGCGCAGACGACTGTGGAAAACGTGAGTGCCTCCATTCAAGGGGGCGCGGAAGTGCTGCGGATCGACTTCTCCCAGCCACTTGCTGCTGTGCCGGCGGGCTTCTCGATCCAGGCACCTGCCCGCATTGCACTGGATGTTCCTGGGGCCACCAACGGCCTGGGTCGCAATTCGGTGGAGGTGAACCAAGGGAACCTGCGTTCAGTGAACGTTGTGCAGGCTGGGGAGCGGACTCGCCTTGTTCTGAACCTGAAGACGGCGACCGCGTACCGGGCACAGCTGCAAGGCAAGTCGCTGCTTGTGACGTTAGACCCTGTTGCGGTGGCCGCTGCGCCCACGACCGGACAAGCGGCGTTCGCGGAAAGCCGCAACCGGGATACGCAACCGATCAGGGATCTCGATTTCAGGCGCGGTGCCGACAGCGCGGGTCGGGTGGTGGTGGACCTGCCGAGCAACCAGGTCGGTGTGGACATCCGCCAACAAGGCCAGAACCTGGTGGTGGAATTCCTGCGCTCGTCCTTGCCGGAGGGGTTGCGGCGCCGGCTGGACGTCGCGGATTTCGGGACCCCCGTGCAGACAGTCACGACCTTCCAGGCCGGCGACAGGGTCCGCGTGGTCATCGAACCGAAAGGCGCCTGGGAGCACAGCGCCTACCAGAGCGACAACCAGTTCGTGGTGGAAGTGCGCCAGCAGAAGGTCGATCCTTCGAAACTCACTCAAGGTCCGGGTTACGCGGGTGAGAAGCTTTCGCTGAACTTCCAGAACATCGAGGTCCGGTCCCTCCTGCAAGTGATCGCGGATTTCACCAACTTCAATATCGTCACCTCCGACTCGGTGACAGGTGCCGTCACCCTGCGCCTCAAGGACGTCCCTTGGGACCAGGCGCTGGACATCATCCTGCAGGCCAAGGGGCTTGGCATGCGGAAGACCGGAAACGTTCTTTGGATTGCACCCAAGGATGAAATCGCGGCCAAGGAGAAGCTCGAGCTCGAGGCCCGCGCCGCTATCCAGAACCTGGAACCCCTACGCACCCAGTCCTTCCAGCTGAACTACACGAAGGCGGCAGACATTGCGGCACAAATCACCAGCGGGACTGGTGCGGCCCGGATTCTCAGCACGCGTGGCAGCGTAATCGCAGAACCCCGGACCAACCAGTTGTTCGTCACGGACATCGGCAGCCGTCTCGAGCAGGTCCAGCAGCTGATCGGAAAGCTGGACATTGCCGTACGCCAGGTGCTCATCGAAGCTCGCATCGTGGAAGCATCCGACACGTTCGGGAAGTCGCTGGGCGTCAGGTTGGGTGGTGCGGACTTGCGGGCGATCCGTGGCGGTGATGCCGGCTACGCCGTCGCCGGCAGCAATCGAGTCGCATTTGGGGGTACCTACGATGCTGTCTCCAGCACGACGCGGCAGATCGCCGACGTCCCGACGACGACCAACACTACGTTCGTCAATTTACCAGCGGTAGGACAGGGGGGATTCACGCCCTCCACCTTTGCGATCTCGCTGTTCAGTGCTGCAGCCAACCGCTTCCTGAACCTGGAGCTGTCGGCCTTGGAAGCAGATGGCAAGGGGAAGCTGGTATCAAGCCCACGAATCGTGACGGCCGACCAGACGAAGGCGTTGATCGAGCAGGGTACCGAATTTCCCTATCAGCAGGCCACTTCCAGCGGTGCGACTTCCGTTGCGTTCCGCAGAGCCACGCTTAAGCTCGAGGTAACGCCCCAGATCACACCCGAGGGAAACATCATTCTCGACCTCGACATCAACAAGGACAGCCGCGGCGAAACCACGGCTGCGGGTATCGCGATCAACACCAAACACATCAAGACGCAAGTGCTTGTCGAAAACGGGGGAACCGTTGTGATTGGCGGCATCTTCGAACTGACAGAAACGGAGAATGAAGCCAAGGTTCCGTTGCTGGGGGACTTGCCTGCCGTCGGTAACCTGTTCAAAAACCGCCAGCGCAGTTCGAACAAGCAGGAGATGCTGGTCTTCATCACACCCAAGATGATTTCGGACCGGTCTGCGGCACGCTAAAGAGAGTCAACAGAGGACGGAGCACATGCACTACATCAGGTTTTTTGCGACTGTCGCGGCGGCGTTGACGCTGGCTGCTTGCGGCGGAGGGGGGGGGAGCCCGGGCGCGCAGGTGTCGAGCGGCACCTCGACCACGCCCAGCAACACGGCGACAGCCTCGCCAACCATCGTGGTTTCCATCGTCAATCCCGCTGGCGCGGAGGTTAGCAACATCGCCGTAGGAGGTGGCTACTCGGCAAGGGCCACGGTGAAGAACGCAGCCGGGGTCCCGCAGACCGACAAGCTGGTCACGTTCACGCTGACCGGAGCTTCCATCGCGACGCTGTCGCCGGAAAGCGCCCTGACAAATGCACAGGGTGTCGCCCAGGTCTCCATTGCTCCGCAATCCCTTTCAGTCGTTGGTGCCGCAACGCTGGCAGCGACAGCGATCGTCGGAACCACGACGGTGACCGCCAGCAAGGATTTTGGCGTATCGGCAGCGAATTTGGCGCTCAGTGCGATCACTGTCGGTAGCTCCAGCCTCTCCTCCGGCGGCAATACATCCCTTTCTGTCACGGCGTTGCTTGGGGGTGCGCCTTCAGCGACCACGCCCGTCAACGTCACCTTTGCAGCCTCCTGCGGACGCATCAATTCCGGTGGCACCAGCGTCAGCACGACGACTAACGGCAGTGGCGTAGCGTCAGCTACCTATACCGCAGTCAACGCGGACGGTAGCCTCTGCAGTGGCGCCGTGAGCATCACCGCATCGAGTGCGGGCGCGACGCCGCAGTCGGCAACCATCAATGTGGCTGCGCCCGCCGCCAACGCAGTGACTTTCGTTTCAGCCTCTCCGGCCCAGATTTTCGTGGCGGGCTCCGGCGCGGTCGAGCAATCTGTTGTTCGGTTCAAGGTCCTCTCCGGGTCCACGCCGATGGCGAACGAGCAGGTCGTGTTCAGCCTGCAGACGAACCCTGGCGGCGTCGGATTGAACACCGCGGGCAGTACCGCGAACGTCACTGGCACCACCAATTCCCAGGGCGAGGCCTCGGTGTCCGTGTTCTCCGGTACGATCCCCGGCCCCGTGAAAGTCCGTGCTGCGCTGTTCTCCAACCCGACCATCTTTTCGGAGTCGCAGAACTTCACCGTGTCATCCGGTCCGCCCTCTCAGCGTTTCATGAGCCTGTCCGTTCAGACCTTCAATATTGAGGGCTGGAATGTAGACGGGACGTCCACCCGACTGACCGCGCGCATTGCTGATCGGCAGGGCAACCCCGTCGAAGACGGGACCGTGGTCAACTTCACGGCGGAAGGCGGCCAGGTGGCTTCGAGTTGCGCCACTGCGAAGGTGAATGGGATTTCGTCCTGTTCCGTAGACTTCATCAGCCAGAATCCGCGCCCGACAGGTGCCCGGGCTTCGGTCCTCGCCTTCACCAATGGCACCAAAGACTATGTCGACGTGAACGGGAACAACCGCTACGACTCTGGGGACACGTTGACCGATATTGGCGACCCTTACCGCGACGACAATGAAAACGCAGCGTTCGACACGGGTGAGTTCGTGATCACGCGCGGCGGCACGTCCACCTGTGCCGGTGCCGGCGGAGCGTTTCCTGCCCGAGCGAACACCTGCGACAACCTTCTGGCGACGACCGTGCGGCAGCAGACCGTCATCATGTTCTCTTCTTCCACCCCGGTACTGGCCGCCGAATCCGTCACTACGGGGCTGATCACGTTCACGCTGCAAAGTGCAGACAACACCCTTCTGCCGATGCCTGCCGGGACGCTCGTGGCGGCGACCGCGACCGATACGACGGGCGGGGCGTCATGTACGGTCGACACTATTTCCCCTTCGACCGTTCCGAACGTCTCGCCTGGAACGGACCCGACGGCAAGTCGTGCCACAACGCATTCCATCATCTTGAAGGATTGCGCAGCGGGCGACATCGTATCGATCAACATCACGGCGCCCAGCGGCCTTCGGACGACGTTCGTACGAACCTTGCCTTGACCCTGATCCTCGTCGGCCTCCCTGGGTCCGGCAAATCCACCGTCGGGCGCAACCTCGCCCGGCGGCTGGCGCTTCCCTTCCAGGATTCCGACCACGTGATCGAGCAGCGGATCGGCTGCCCGATCCGTGACTACTTCGAGCGCCACGGCGAAGACGCCTTCCGGGACGTCGAACAGTCGGTGATCGCCGAGCTGGCGGACGGTTCTCCAGCCGTGCTGGCAACGGGGGGCGGCACCGTGCTGAGGGAGGCCAACCGCGTCCGGCTTCGCGGCGCAGGATCGGTCGTGTACCTCCGCAGCAGCCCCGAAGAGTTGTACCGCCGGCTGCGGCACGACACGCAACGGCCGCTGCTGCAGGTGGACGACCCTTTGGGGCGGATGCGCGAGCTGTTCGAGCAGCGCGATCCTCTCTACCGGGAAACCGCGCACTTCATCATCGAGACCGGCCGTCCCTCCGTGCCGACGCTGGTGAACATGATCATCATGCAGCTCGAGCTGGCCGGGGTGATCAAGCCCGGCTGATCTCCAGAGCCCCGCGTAAACTCGGGGCATGCCTCCAGCGCCTCCCCTCTCCGCGGCATCGACCGCCACGGTCACCATCGACCTGGGCGACCGCAGTTACCCGATCGCTATCGGCCCTGGTCTGCTGGACGCTGCGCCGACCTGGGAGCAGCTGCCCCGGGCGGCTTCGGCCCTCATTGTCAGCAATGAGACCGTCGCCCCCCTTTACCTGGGGCGGCTGCAGGCCCAGCTTGCCGCCCGCTTCAAGGCCGTCCATTCGGTCGTGTTGCCCGATGGGGAAGATCACAAGGATTGGCAGACACTCAACCTCATCTTCGACGCGCTGCTGGCGAACGGATGCGACCGTAAGACCGTGCTCTTTGCCCTGGGAGGCGGTGTGGTGGGCGACATGACCGGGTTCGCGGCCGCCAGCTACATGCGCGGCGTGCCGTTCGTGCAGGTGCCCACCACGCTGCTCGCGCAGGTCGATTCGTCGGTCGGTGGCAAGACGGCCATCAACCACCCACTCGGCAAGAACATGATTGGCGCCTTCTACCAGCCGCAGCTGGTCGTGTGCGACCTGGGCACGCTGGCGACCCTGCCCGATCGGGAGTTCAGCGCCGGCCTCGCGGAGGTGATCAAGTACGCGCCCATCGCCGACCCGGCTTTCCTTGACTGGATTGAAGACAACCTGGAGGCTTTGCTTGCCCGCGATCCGACAGCCGTCGCGCATGCGGTTCGCCGCAGCTGCGAGATCAAAGCCTGGGTGGTGGGCCAGGACGAGCGGGAATCCGGCCTGAGGGCGATTCTCAACTTCGGCCATACCTTCGGACACGCGATCGAAGCCGGCCTGGGCTATGGCCAGTGGCTGCACGGGGAGGCGGTGGGGTGCGGCATGGCCATGGCCCTGAACCTGTCCTTGCGCCTGCGCCTGGTCGATGCCGGTTATGTGGAGCGCGTCACGACGCTGATCGCGCGCGCCCGCTTGCCGGTGAAGGGCCCCCAGCTAGGCGCCGATCGTTACCTTGAACTGATGCGCATCGATAAGAAGTCCGAAGCAGGCGAGATCCGCTTCGTGGTGATCGAGGAACCCGGGCGGGCAGTGCTGCGCGCTGCTCCCGATGCCGTGGTGCGCGAAGTCATCGACGCCTGCTGCGCGTGAGCCTGGCGCCGTACGCATGCGACCCGGCCCGCTCCCGCGGGCGGCGCTTCGCTGAGGCGGCCGCGCCTACGCGGACCGAGTTCCAGCGGGACAGGGACCGTATCGTGCACTCCACGGCGTTCCGGCGCCTGGTCTACAAGACGCAGGTTTTCCTCAACCACGAAGGCGACCTGTTCCGCACCCGCCTCACGCATTCTCTGGAAGTAGCCCAGCTCGGTCGGTCCATCGCCCGCTCCCTCCGGCTCAACGAAGACTTGGTTGAGGCCATTGCGCTGGCGCACGACCTGGGCCACACCCCCTTCGGCCATGCGGGCCAGGACGCGCTCAACGACTGCATGGCAGCGCATGGCGGTTTCGAGCACAACCTGCAAAGCCTGCGCGTGGTCGACGAACTCGAGGAACGGTACCCTCGTTTCGATGGGCTGAACCTGAGCTTCGAATCTCGCGAGGGCATCCTCAAGCATTGCTCCCGCGCCAATGCGCAGCGCCTGGAAACGCGGGAGCCCGGCGGGGTGGGACGCCGCTTCCTGGACCGCACCCAGCCGAGCCTGGAAGCGCAGCTGTGCAACCTGGCCGACGAGATCGCCTATAACGCCCACGATATCGACGACGGCGTCCGCTCGGGCCTGATCACCCTGGAACAGCTGGAACAGGTGGAGCTGTTCGACCAGTATCGCCGGGAGGCGCTGGCCGAGCATCCCACGCTCCAGGGCCGCCGCGTCCTGTACGAAGCGATCCGGCGCATGCTCAGTGCGCAGGTCTATGACGTCATCGAGGCAACTGGCGAGGCGCTGAAGCGGGCGGAACCTGCCGACGCCGACGCCGCACGACGGTGCGGTCCACTCGTCGCCTTCGGCCCGGCGATGGCCGCCCAGTCCGCGGCATTGAAGCAGTTCCTGCTTCGCAACCTGTACCGGCATCCGCAGGTGGTGGAGACGACCGGCCAGGCCCGGCAGGTGGTGCGTGAGCTGTTCGCTGTGTACTGCGACCGGCCGGGCGAGATGCAGGCCGGGTTCGCGGCGCGCCCTGACCTGCAGCGCGCCGTGGCCGATTACGTCGCCGGCATGACCGACCGCTTCGCGTCGCGCGAGCACGAGCGGCTGACGGGCAGGCGGCTGCTGGCCTGACGTCCATGAGGCGAGGCAACTCCGCGTGGCTGGTGGTCCTGGCTGGCGTCTCTGCCGCCCTGCACGTGGGAAAGCTCCCTCCCGCGGTGGGTGCCCTGCGCGACGGGCTTGGCATCAGCTGGGTCGAGGCTGGCTTCCTGCTCTCTCTTGTGCAGCTTGCCGGCATGCTGCTTGGGCTGCCGGTGGGCCTGTTGGCGGACACGCTCGGCCTGCGCCGCACGATGGTGGCCGGATCGGCCCTGCTGTCGGTGGCCGGCACGGCGGGTGCCTTCACCGGCACTCCTTCCAGCTTGCTCGTCTTGCGAGCGCTGGAAGGCCTGGGTTTCCTGCTCGCCACCATGCCGGCTCCTGCGCTGGTGCGGCAGCTGGTGCCCCCGGAACGCGTCAACCTGATGCTGGGTGCATGGGGTGCCTACATGCCGGTGGGTACGGCGCTCGGGCTTCTGGCCGGACCCTGGCTTCTCGGGAGCTTGGGGTGGAGGGCCTGGTGGCTGTGCCCGGCGATGGTGTCGGCCGCCATGACGGCCGCCTTGATCCTGGGTTTGCCTGCTGGTGAAAGGGCGAAGCGGGCGCCCAACGCGACATGGTTGACCTTGGCCGTCACCGTCCGCTCTCGCGGACCCTGGCTGGTGGCTGTCAGTTTCGCCGCTTATTCGGCGCAGTGGCTCGCGATGATAGGTTTCCTTCCTTCCATCTATTCGGCCCTGGGACTCGCAGCCGCATGGACAGGACCGGCCACCGCGCTCGCCGCTTTCGTGAACATGCTTGGTAACGTCGGCGCCGGCCGGCTCCTGCATCGAGGGTGGCCCGCTCATCGCCTCCTCAGCACGGGCTTCGTGGCCATGGGTACCGCCAGCGTGCTCGCCTTCACGTCCCTCCCCCTGCCCGTACCTGCGGTTGGCATCACGCAGTACGCCGCCGTCCTGGTGTTTTCCGCACTGGGTGGCCTGATTCCCGCCACACTTTTCGCTCAGGCAGTGCACCTGTCTCCCGCGCAGGGCTCTGTACCTTCGACGGTCGGCTGGATGCAGCAATGGTCTTCGGCGGGACAGTTTGCCGGCCCGCCGATCGTCGCCTGGATGGCGACGTTGGCGGGCGGCTGGCACACAAGCTGGGTGTTCATGTTCGCCTGTGCGAGCGTGGGACTGCTGATGGCTCTTTGCATCCGCGGCCACGCGCGCTCGCAACCCGTCACTCCTTAGAATCCAAGGCCTCGCACCAGCAGGGTAGTGCACATGAGTTTCCTGAACCAGCTCAAGACCCAGGCCAACGCGTTGCAGAGCCAGCAGAACCAGAAGCAGGCGTCGAATGCTGCTCATGCGGCGAAAGTGGACGCGGCCTGCAGGACCGTCCAGACGTATTTGGAAGACCTTGCTCGCCAGTTGAACGTAATCGGACCTGCGGGGCCGGCGTTCACGCTGGACGGAAAGACCCGCTGGCCTGCGATGAAGCTGCAAAACTTTCGGGTGGATGCCCGCAAGAAGAGCTGGGAAGGGCGGGAGGTCTTCGATTTCGTCGCGATGGGCTGGCAAGTCCTGCCCCAGGCTGGTGGGGCGACAGGGGGCGCGGTGACGGTCAATTTCCCGCCGGACCTGGAGCGGGTGGAGTCCCGGCTCTCCGTGGGTCACGTGAAGCACGAACGCAAGGAGATCCGGCATCCGGAGAAGAACACGTTGCAGGCGCTCGTGTTCGAATACCAGGCCGAGACGCGGGGCAATGTGACAGTCACTGCCGTGCACGACAGCGGTGAACTGGCATTCCGGCTTGCCAACGTCAATGGGTTCGGGGTGATCAGTGCGCGGTACAAGGCAGATGATGTGCATTCGGGGCTGCTGGATGAGCTTGCGAAGCTCATCGTGTCGCAGCCCAGCCGCTTCGGTTGAGGAAACAGACATTGGCTTCTCCGGTGAGCAGTGATCGCGTGGTGGCCGACACGGTCCGTTGGCTGGAGCGTGCCGTCATCGGCCTGAACCTCTGCCCTTTCGCCAAGGCCGTTCACGTCAAGGGGCAGGTCCATTACGCAGTCAGCCCCGCCTCGAATGAGCAGGATTTGCTCGAAGACCTGGCGCGCGAGCTGGATGCGTTGGAGCGGATACCTGCGCAGGAGCGCGACACCACCCTGCTCATGGCGCCGCACTGCCTGGCCGATTTCCTCGAGTTCAATGCCTTCCTGCCGCGCGGCGAGAAGCTCATAGCGAGGCGGGGGCTGGAGGGCGTGATCCAGCTGGCGAGCTTCCACCCGCGCTACCAGTTCGCCGGGTCCGATGCGGAGGACATCACCAACTACACCAACCGGGCGCCCTATCCCACCCTGCACCTGCTGCGCGAGGCTAGCATCGACCGCGCGGTCCAGGCCTTTCCGCACGCGGAAGCGATCTACGAGGCGAACATTGAAACCTTGCACCGGTTGGGTCGGGAAGGCTGGCGGGCATTGGGGGTGGGTCCTTGAAGCCGCAAGCGGATCCCGACCTGCGTCCCGGGCAGTCGACCGAACTGCTGAAGGAACTGCACATCCTCACCCGCGACGGGCGGATGAACCAGGACTCGCGCCGCAAGCTCAAGCAGGTGTACCACCTCTACCAGTTCATCGAAAAACTGCTGTTGGAGGTGCCTGCCGATCCCGGGCATCCGACGCTGGCCGACCATGGCGCGGGCAAGTCCTACCTGGGCTTCATCCTCTACGACCTCTTCCTCAAGCCGCAGGCCCGGGGGCATGTGTGGGGGGTGGAGACCCGGCCCGAGCTTGTCGAGCGATCGCGCGAACTGGCTTCACGGCTGGGCTTCGAGCGCATGACCTTCCTGAACATGAGCGCTGCGGAGGCGAGCGGCGCGCAGGGCGTTCCGGACCAGGTCGATGTGGTGACCGCCCTGCACGCCTGCGACACGGCCACGGACGACGCGATCGGCTTCGGACTGCGCAAGAACGCGCGCTTCCTGGTGCTGGTGCCCTGCTGCCAGGCCGAACTGGCCGGCAAGCTGCGGCAGAACAAGGCCCTTGCCCTGTCCCGGACGCCCTTGGCGGAGCTGTGGCGCCATCCGCTGCACACGCGTGAGCTGGGCAGCCAGTTGACCAACGTGTTGCGTTGCCTGTACCTCGAGGCCTGTGGCTACCAAGTCACCGTGACCGAACTTGTGGGGTGGGAGCACAGCCTGAAGAACGAACTGATCCTGGCGCGCCGCACCGGCCAGCACAAACGCAGCGCAGCCCAGCGCCTGCGGGCGCTGCTGGCGGAATTCGGCCTGGAGGAACTGGAGGCCGAGCGCTTTCCAGCCCTTGCCGCTCAGGGCCTGTGATCGGGCGGATCCTTGGCGCGTGTGCGGCTGACCGCGCTGAAGATGCCGATGCCCAGCAGGATCAGCGCGCCGATCGCGATGTAGATCTGCGGGACACCCACCACCACGGCCGCCCACACCACGCCGGCCATGAAGATCAGGAAGCCGATCATGTAGAGCGCGAAGGACATACGGGTCTCCGAAGCTTCTGATTCATGCATTCTTCGCGCCAGCCTGCGCGGCCGCTGTCGGTGACCCGCCTCCCCATGCGTCGGAGAAGTCCTTCCGGGGCGGCCTATCATCCGGCACCACATGGCGCGCCTTCCCAGACTCACGGTGCCGGGTTACCCGCACCACATCATCCAGCGGGGCAACAACCGGCAGGCCATCTTCGCGGCGCCCGAGGACTACCGCACGCTGCTGGCGCTGGTGGAGGAGCACGCGCGGGCGGCCCAGGTCGCCGTGCACGCCTACGTGCTCATGAGCAACCACTTCCACCTGGTCGCCACGCCCGAGACGGCGGAAGGGATCCCGCGGATGATGCAGGCGGTAGGCCGGCGCTATGTCCGCTACTTCAACCAGGCGCAGTCGCGCACCGGCACCTTGTGGGAAGGGCGGTACCGGTCCACGCTCATCCAGGCCGAGCGCTACCTGCTCGCCTGCATGGTGTACCTGGACCTGAACCCGGTGCGGGCCGGCTTGGTGGCGGGGCCGCAGGACTATCCCTGGTCGAGCCACTCGCACTACGTCGGCGCCTCAGTGGACCACCTGGTCACGCCACACCCCCTGTACTGGTCGCTGGGGAACACCCCGTTCGCTCGCGAGATGGCCTATGCCGAGCTGGTTCGCAGCGGCCTGTCCGCCGAGCAGCAATCGGCCTTGACCAGTTCAGCGATGCGCGGGTGGGCCCTGGGAGACCAGGACTATGTGGCCGACCTGCAGAAGCGGACGGAACGGCGGGTGGCGAAGCGCAGCGCTGGGCGGCCTCGCCAAACGAAGGTCAGTTGATATGTCCCCAATTATGATGGTTGCCTTACCGTCGTAATTTAATTGGAATCTGACCCCGATTAATTGTCTTGGCATTGTTGTTGCGGTGCACTATCCTCGGGACATCCCCCGAGACCAGGAGTGCGCCATGACCACGGCTGCGGAGATCGCCCATCTTCAACAAACGGGCCTGTATTCACCCGACGCGGAGCACGACGCCTGCGGCGTTGGTTTCGTCGCCCATATCAAGGGCGAAAAAAGCCACGCCATCGTCCAGCAGGGCCTGAAGATCCTGGAGAACCTGGACCACCGGGGCGCCGTGGGGGCCGACAAGCTCATGGGCGACGGTGCCGGCATCCTGATCCAGCTGCCGGACGCGCTCTACCGCGAAGAGATGGCCAAGCAGGGCGTGGAGCTGCCCCCGCCCGGCGAGTACGGCGTGGGCATGATCTTCCTGCCCAAGGAGCACGCGTCCCGGCTGGCCTGCGAGCAGGAACTGGAGCGCGCGATCAAGGCTGAAGGCCAGGTCCTGCTGGGCTGGCGCGACGTGCCGGTGAACCGTGACATGCCCATGTCGCCCGCCGTGCGCAAGAAGGAGCCCATCCTGCGCCAGGTGTTCATCGGCCGCGGCAACGATGTGATCGTGCAGGACGCGCTGGAGCGCAAGCTGTACGTGATCCGCAAGACCGCAAGCGCCGCCATCCAGAACCTGCGCCTGAAGCACTCCAAGGAGTACTACGTCCCGTCCATGTCCAGCCGCACCGTGGTCTACAAGGGCCTGCTGCTGGCCGACCAGGTGGGCACCTACTACCTGGACCTGCAGGATCCGCGCTGCGTCTCGGCCTTGGGCCTGGTGCACCAGCGCTTCTCGACCAACACCTTCCCCGAGTGGCCGCTGGCCCACCCCTACCGCTACGTCGCCCACAACGGCGAGATCAACACGGTCAAGGGCAACTACAACTGGATGCGGGCCCGCGAAGGCGTGATGTCCTCGCCGGTGCTGGCGGCGGACCTCAAGAAGCTTTACCCGATCTCCTTCCCCCACCAGTCGGACACGGCCACTTTCGACAACTGCCTGGAGCTGCTCACCATGGCCGGCTACCCGCTGGCCCAGGCGGTGATGATGATGATCCCGGAGCCGTGGGAGCAGCACACGCTGATGGACGAGCGCCGCAAGGCGTTCTACGAGTACCACGCGGCCATGCTCGAGCCCTGGGACGGCCCGGCCTCCATCGTGTTCACCGACGGCCGGCAGATCGGCGCCACGCTGGACCGCAACGGCCTGCGGCCCTCGCGCTACTGCGTGACGGACGACGACCTGGTGATCATGGCCTCCGAGTCCGGCGTGCTGCCGGTGCCCGAGAACAAGATCGTGCGCAAGTGGCGCCTGCAGCCGGGCAAGATGTTCCTGATCGACCTGGAGCAGGGCCGCATGATCGACGACGAGGAGCTCAAGGCCAGCCTCGCCAACAGCAAGCCCTACAAGCAGTGGATCGAGAACCTGCGCATCAAGCTCGATGACGTCTCCGACGCGTCCGGCATGCAGCCGCCAAGTGACGTGCCGCTGCTCGACCGCCAGCAGGCCTTCGGCTACACGCAGGAAGACATCAAGTTCCTGATGTCGCCCATGGCCCAGGCCGGCGAGGAGGCGGTGGGCTCCATGGGCAACGACAGCCCGCTGGCCGTGCTCTCCGGCAAGAACAAGCCGCTGTACAACTACTTCAAGCAGCTGTTCGCCCAGGTGACCAACCCGCCGATCGACCCGATCCGCGAAGCCATCGTGATGTCGCTGGTGTCCTTCATCGGGCCCAAGCCCAACCTGCTGGACATCAACCAGGTCAACCCGCCCATGCGGCTGGAAGTCAGCCAGCCCATCCTCGACTTCGCCGACATGGCCAAGCTGCGCGGGATCGAGAAGCACACCCAGGGCAAGTTCAGGAGCTACACGCTGGACATCACCTACCCGCTGGCCTGGGGCCACGAGGGCGTGGAGGCCAAGCTGGCATCGCTCAACGCCGAGGCGGTGGACGCGATCAAGAGCGGCAAGAACATCCTGATCATCAGCGACCGCCGCGTGGGCCCGCAGCAGGTGGCCATTCCCGCGCTGCTGGCGCTGTCGTCCATCCACCAGCACCTGGTGCGCGAAGGCTTGCGCACCACGGCCGGCCTGGTGGTCGAGACCGGCACGGCGCGCGAGGTGCATCACTTCGGCGTGCTGGCCGGCTACGGCGCGGAAGCCGTGCATCCCTACCTGGCAATGGAGACGCTGGTCTCCATCCACAAGGACCTGCCGGGCGACCTCTCGGCCGACAAGGCGGTCTACAACTACGTCAAGGCGATCGGCAAGGGCCTGTCCAAGATCATGTCCAAGATGGGCGTGAGCACCTACATGTCGTACTGCGGCGCCCAGCTGTTCGAGTGCATCGGCCTCAACAGCGACACGGTGGAGAAGTACTTCACGGGCACCGCCAGCCGCGTGGAGGGGATCGGCGTGTTCGAGATCGCCGAAGAGGCGATCCGCATGCACAAAGCGGCGTTCGGTGACGACCCGGTGCTGGCCACGATGCTGGACGCCGGCGGCGAGTACGCCTGGCGCACCCGCGGCGAGGAACACATGTGGACGCCCGACGCCATCGCCAAGCTGCAGCACAGCGCGCGCGCCAACA
>CAZZAW010000025.1:0-17486 GCA_964652405.1 uncultured Ramlibacter sp. | reverse complement strand
TCTTCATCAAGACCTTCGGCTGCCAGATGAACGAGTACGACTCGGACAAGATGGCCGACGTCATGGGCGCCGCCCAGGGCTACGAGCCCACGCAGGACGTGGAGGAAGCGGACCTGATCCTGTTCAACACCTGCTCGGTGCGGGAGAAGGCGCAGGAGAAGGTGTTCTCCGACCTGGGCCGGGTCAAGCACCTCAAGCAGAAAGGCGTGCTGATCGGCGTGGGCGGCTGCGTCGCCAGCCAGGAGGGCGAGGCCATCATCGAGCGCGCGCCCTACGTGGACGTGGTGTTCGGCCCCCAGACCCTGCACCGCCTGCCCGAGCTGCTGGCCCAGCGCGAGCGCCTGGGCCGGGCCCAGGTGGACATCCGTTTCCCGGAGATCGAGAAGTTCGACCACCTGCCGCCCGCGCGGGTGGACGGCGCGACCGCGTTCGTGAGCATCATGGAAGGCTGCAGCAAGTACTGCAGCTACTGCGTGGTGCCCTACACCCGGGGCGAGGAGGTCTCGCGGCCGCTGGACGACATCCTGGTGGAGGTCGCCGGCCTGGCCGACCAGGGCGTGCGCGAGGTCACCCTGCTGGGGCAGAACGTGAACGCCTGGCGCGGCAGGATGGGTGAGACGGCGGAAGTGGCCGATTTCGCGCTGCTCATCGAGTACGTGGCCGCGATCCCGGGCATCGCGCGCATCCGCTACACCACCAGCCACCCCAACGAATTCAGCCAGCGGCTGGTGGAGGCCTACGGCAAGGTGCCGCAGCTGGCCAACCACCTGCACCTGCCGGTGCAGCATGGCAGCGACCGCATCCTGATGGCCATGAAGCGGGGCTACACCGCCATGGAATACAAGAGCACGATCCGCAAGCTGCGGGCGGTGCGGCCCGACATCTCGCTGTCCAGCGACTTCATCGTCGGCTTCCCCGGAGAGACCGACGACGACTTCGCCCGGATGATGAAGCTGATCGAGGATGTGGGATTCGACAACAGCTTCAGCTTCATCTTCAGCCCCCGGCCCGGCACCCCGGCCGCCGCCCTGCATGACGACACCCCGCACGAGGTCAAGCTGCGGCGGCTGCAGCAGGTGCAGGCCGCGATCGAGGACAACGTGCGCCGCATCAGCGCCAGCCGCGTCGGCACCGTGCAGCCGGTGCTGGTGGAAGGCCCCTCGCGCAAGGACCCGGGCGAGCTGATGGGACGCACGCCCTGCAACCGGGTGGTGAACTTCAAGGCCCCGCCCCGGCTGGTGGGCCAGGTCGTGGACGTGAGCATCACCCAGGCCTACCCCCACTCGCTGCGCGGCGAGGTGCGGGTGCAGGACGAAGCGCTCGCGGGCTGAGGCGGGCAGCACCCGCCCATGCGAACCGCCCGGCCCGGCCTGCTCTCCTTCCGCCAGCTGCTGCTGGTCGCCTTCATGCTGATCGGCGCCCTGCTGGGCGGCACCGCCCTGCGGGCCCTGGTGATCCTGGACCGGCTGATGGCCCAGAGCAGCACGGCGGCGGCCAGCGCCCTGGCGCTCACGGCCGATGCCCAGGTGCTCACCGCGCGCACCGTCGACATGGAGCGCGCCGCCCGCCAGTCGCTGATCCTGAGCGACAGCGTGCTGCGGCGCCGGTTCGAGGAAGAAGCCGACACCGCCCGCGCCGCCCTGCGCCGCATGGCCGACCAGGGCCTGCCGGCCGTGCAGGTGCAGGCCTGGCAAGCCCAGCTCGACAGCGTGGCCGGGCTGCTGGGCGGGCCTGCGGACACCGCGCTCGACCGCGAGCGGTCGGTCGCGGCCGCGTTCCGCGAATTCGACACCCTGAACACCCGCATCACGCGCCAGGTGCAGGACATGATCGAGCAGCGTGACGCGGCCTTGCGCGGCAGCCTGGACGCGAGCCGGGCCCGCCTCACGCAGCAGGTGGCCCTGGCGATCGCGCTGGCCGCCGTGCTGACGGCGGCCCTGGGCATCTGGCTGGCTCGCCCTTTCAAGCGGCTGGAGGCGGCCATTACAGGCCTGGGCGAGAACCGGCTGGAGGAGCCGATCGCGATCAACGGCCCCGCCGACGTTCGCCGGCTGAGCGAGCAGCTGGAGTGGCTGCGGCTGCGGCTGACCGAGCTGGATGCCGACAAGGCGCGCTTCCTGCGGCATGTCTCGCACGAACTGAAGACGCCGCTCGCGGCCTTGCGCGAGGGCGTGGCGCTCCTGGAGGACGGCGTCACCGGCGAGCTCAACAGCAACCAGCGCGAGGTGGCGCGCATCCTGCATCACAACACCATGCTGCTGCAGGGACAGATCGAGGCCTTGCTGCGCTTCAACGCGGCCGCGTTCGAGGCGCGGCAGCTGCGCCGGCAGCGCACCGACGTGCTGGGTCTGGTGCAGGAGCAGGTGGAGACCCAGCGCCTGCAGTGGCAGGCCCGGGGGCTGCGGATCGAGGTGCAGGGCGAGCCGGTCACGCTGCCGGTCGACCCGGACAAGCTGGGCACCGCCATCGCCAACCTGCTGTCCAACGCCATCCGCTTCTCGCCACCGCAAGGCACCATCCTGGTGAAGCTGCTGCAGCTGCCGGGCCGGGTGTCGCTGGACATCTCGGACCAGGGCCCGGGCGTGGCGCAGGCCGACCGTGAACGCATTTTCGAGCCGTTCTACCGTGGAGAGCACCAGCCGGAAGACGCGGTGCGCGGCACGGGCATCGGCCTGTCCATCGTGCAGGAGTACATTGCAGCCCACGGCGGCCGGGTCAGCCTGGTGCCTGCGGCCACAGGTGCCCACTTCAGGATTGAATTACCCCATGCTGCCTGACTTCTCCCTGCGCCTGCGCCATTCGGCCGTGCTGTTCGCCGCCGCCGCCCTGGTCGCTTGCGCAGCGCCCGCCCCGCCACCCGTGGTGATCGCCGTGCCCGTGCCCGCACCCTCGCCCGCCGCCAGCCCGCCCGCGGCAATACCTGCGGCCGCGATCGAGCCGGCGCCCTTGGCACTGGCCTCGCTGCTGGCCTATGCGGACCGCTTGCGCGGCCTGCCCCCGGCGGAGCTGGCGCAGGAGATCGCGCGGCTGGGGGATGGCGCGGGCGCTCCCGAGCGCCAGCTGCAGCTGGCCCTGGCGCTGCTGCAGACCCGCGTCCCGGCCGATGGACAGCGCGCCCAGGCCCTGCTGCAGCGGGTGCTGTCCCTGGACACCGCCGAGGCGAAGCCCTTGCACCCGCTGGCCCGGCTGCTGGCGGCTCAATGGGGCGAGCAGCGGCGGGTCGAAGAGCAGCTGGAGCGCCAGGCCCAGCAGCTTCGCGACGGCCAGCGACGCATCGACCAGCTCAACGACCGGCTGCAGGCCCTGCGCGCGATGGAGCGCAGCCTGCCGTCGCGTCCCACGCCCTAGCTCCACATGGCCGCCCCGCCCGCCCGCATCCTGGTCGTCGACGACGATGCCGACATGCTGCGGCTGCTGTCCATGCGCCTGAACGGCGCCGGCTACCAGGTCAGCGCGGTGGGCTCGGCCGAGGCGGCGCTGGCCCGGCTGGACCTGGAACGGCCGCAGCTGGTGCTGAGCGACGTCCGCCTGCCGGGCCGCGACGGGCTGGCCCTCTTCGACGAGATCCGCGCCCGCCATCCCTCGCTGCCCGTGATCCTGCTGACGGCGCACGGCACCATCCCGGACGCGGTGGAGGCCACCGCCCGGGGCGTGTTCACCTACCTCACCAAGCCCTACGACGCACGCGAGCTGCTGGACAAGATCGCTCAGGCGCTGGCCCTGGGCGCGCCGGCCTCCGCCGAGGAGCCCAGCGACGAGGCGTGGCGCGCGGAGATCATCAGCCGTTCGAGCCGCATGGCCGAGCTGCTGGCCGAAGCGCGCATGGTCGCGGCCTCCGATGCGTCGGTGCTGCTGCGCGGCGACAGCGGGAGCGGCAAGGAGGTACTCGCCCGGGCCATCCACCGCGCCAGCCCGCGGGCCAGGCGGCCCTTCGTGGCGGTGAACTGCGGCGCGATTCCCGAGGCCCTGCTGGAATCCGAGCTCTTCGGCCACGTCAAGGGCGCGTTCACCGACGCGGTGGCCAACCACAAGGGCCTGTTCCAGGCCGCCGATGGCGGCACGCTGCTGCTCGACGAAATCGGCGACATGCCGCCGGCGCTGCAGGTCAAGCTCTTGCGTGTGCTGCAGGAGCGGGCCGTGCGCCCGCTGGGCTCGAGCCAGTCCATCGCCGTGGACGTGCGCATCATCTCCGCGACCCACCGCGACCTGGACGCGGCCATGGCGGCGGGCCAGTTCCGCGAGGACCTCTACTACCGGCTGAACGTGGTCACGCTCACCCTGCCGCCGCTGGCCGACCGGCGGGAGGACATCCCGCTGCTGGCCAACCATTTCCTGCAGAAGCTCGCTGCCAAGTACGGCCGCCGCCTCTCGGGCTTTGCACCGGAAGCGCTCAAGGCCCTGAGCACCGCCGCCTGGCCCGGCAACGTGCGCCAGCTCTACAACGTGGTGGAGCAGGTCTGCGCGCTGTCCACGACCCCCCTGGTGCCGCTCACGCTGGTACAGCGGGCGCTGCGAGTCCCCAGCGTGGAAGTGCTCACCTACGCAGAGGCCAAGCAGCGTTTCGAGCGCGAGTACCTGGTGGGGCTGCTCAAGCTGACCGACGGGAACGTCGCCGACGCGGCGCGGCTCGCCGGCCGCAACCGGACCGAGTTCTACCGCCTGCTGCAGAAGAACGAGCTGACGCCCGGTCATTTCAAGGGCGAAGCTGTCACCGCCTTGCGACAAGGCCAAGGCCTTGATTCATAAGGGTGGGGCGCGGTAGAGCCCCCTCTTTGTCGCCGGACGGCGACAAAAAAACCGCCTTTCGGCCGGTTTCTGCGCCCAGCGGCCAGCTCTACAACAAGTTTTCCCTGCAACCCCTTGATTTTATTGAAGAAATGAAGCTGGCCTAGGGTTTGCACTAGGCATGGCATGCTGACGCTGCCGCGCTTCTTCCTGGCTGCCTTCCAGCCCCTCCTGTGGGGACTGGCGTGGGCCGCAGCGCTGCCAGCCGCAGCCCAGGGCTTCGACTTCCAGGCCCTGACCGACCTGGCCCGGCAGCGCGCTGCCGCAGCCGCCCCACAGGACACCAGCGACCTGCCGCCCGCGCTCGCGGCGCTGGATTACGACGGCCTGCGCGACATCCGCTACCGGCCCGACCGCGCCCTGTGGCGCGACGCCGGCCTGCCGTTCGAAGCCATGTTCTTCCATCGGGGCCGCTACCACCCGCAGCCGGTGCGTATCCACGAGCTGGGGCCGCAGGGCACAGTCCGGCCGCTGGCATACGAGCCGGGCAGCTTCGACTATGGCCGCAATGCGGTGGACCCGCAAAGCTGGGGCGACCTCGGGTTCGCGGGCTTGCGCGTCCACTACCCGCTGAACCAGCCCGGCTACAAGGACGAGCTGGTCGTGTTCCTGGGCGCCAGCTACTTCCGGGCCCTGGGTGCGGGCCAGCAGTACGGCCTGTCGGCGCGCGGGCTCGCCATCGACACGGTCGGTGGCTCGCAGGGCGAGGAGTTCCCGCGCTTCACCGAGTTCTGGCTGGAGCGTCCCGGGGCGCAAGCCCAGGAGCTGACCGTCTACGCGCTGCTCGAGTCACCCCGGGCCACCGGGGCCTACCGCTTCGTGGTGCGGCCCGGCACGCACACCCGCATGGAAGTGCACGCGCGCGTGTTCCTGCGCCCGCAGGCGGGACGGCCCATCGCGACGCTGGGCCTGGCCCCCTTGACCAGCATGTACCTGGCGGGCGAGAACCAGCCTCGCGCAGGCGACTTCCGTCCCGAGGTGCACGATTCGGACGGCCTCATGATCGCCAGTGCCACCGGCGAATGGCTGTGGCGGCCGCTTCTGAACCCGGCCCGCCCGCTGGTGAACAGCTTCACGCTGGACGGATTGCGCGGCTTCGGCCTGATGCAGCGGGACCGGGCGTTCACCAGCTACGAGGACACCGAGGCCCGTTACGAGCGCCGGCCCAGCGCCTGGGTGCGGCCGCTGGGCGACTGGGGCCCGGGGCGGGTGGAACTGCTGCAGCTGCCGACGCCGGACGAGACGCACGACAACATCGTCGCCTACTGGGTGCCGGCAGCGCTGCCCGTGGCAGGCGAGCCGCTGGAATTCGCCTACGAGCTGAGCTGGCAGGGCGACGAGCAGCAGCGCCCGCCCGGTGCCTGGGCCACGCAGTCGCGGCGCGGCCTGGGCTTCTACCGCCAGGAAGAGGCGGCCCAGATGGCGGGCCAGGTGCAGTACGTGGTCGATTTCGCCGGTCCTTCGCTGCAGGCCCTGCCGCGCGACGCCGCCGTGCGCGCGGTCGCCTCGGCAGATGCCAACGGCCGCATCGAGCAGCAGCTCGCCTACTTCAACCCCGTGACGGCCACGTGGCGCATGACGCTGCGGGCCAGCCGCATCGATCCGGCGCGCCCCGTGGAGCTGCGCGCCTTCCTCCAACACGGCAACGACACCCTGACCGAAACATGGACGCACATCATCCTTCCCGACGCCGGCCGCTGAAATCCTCCTCCGAGTACGACGCCGGAGGCGGCACGCCGGCGGTCACGCGGCGCAGCCCCCTGCGCCAGGAGCGCCATCCCAATTCGGTGACGGCCCCGCCCCTGAACCGCGGCTCCATGGTGCCGCGGCCCTGGCGCGGCTTCTGGAACAGCCTGGGCACCGCGGCGCTCTCGGGCGCCAACCGGCTGCTGGCGCCCGGCGCCCGGCCACCGGCGCGCTCCGTCGCCCGGCCACCGCAGGAAGCAGCCGCGCTCCAGCGGCGCGCCGTGTTCGCGCTGATCACGGCGGTCTGCGCCACCGTGGCCTCGTTGCTGTTCGCTAACGCCCAGCCCCATTACGACAACGCCTGGCTGCAGTACGGCCAGATCGCGCTGTTCGCCGTGTTGTCCACCTGGGTGCTGACGGGCTTCGTCACCGCGCTGATGGGTTTCTGGGTCACGCTGCGCGGCGACCGCCACAGCCTCTCGGCCAAGGCCGTCGAACACCACCCCATGAACCCGCAGGCGCGCACCGCCGTCATCATGCCGATCTGCAACGAGCACGTGCCCACGGTGTTCGCCGGCCTGCGCGCGACCTGCGAATCACTGGCCGCGACGGGGCATGCCGGGCAGTTCGACGTCTTCGTGCTCTCGGACAGCAGCGACCCGGCCATCGCGTCCGCCGAGCGCGCCGCCTGGGAAGACCTGCGGGCCGCACTCGCGGCCGGCCCGAACCAGCCGCCCATCGAGGTGTACTACCGCCTGCGCCGCCGGCGCACCCACCGCAAGGCCGGCAACGTGGCCGACTTCTGCCGCCGCTGGGGCCGGGACTACCGCTACATGGTGGTGCTGGACGCGGACAGCGTGATGAGCGGCGACTGCCTGGTCTCCCTGGTCAAGCTGATGGAGGCGCACCCCCGAGCCGGCATCATCCAGACCGCGACGCAGGCCGTGGGGCACGCCACCCTGCACGCCCGGGCCCAGCAGTTCGCCTCCCGGGTCACCGGGCGCCTGTTCACCCTGGGCATGCAGTTCTGGCAGCTGGGCGAGTCGCACTACTGGGGCCACAACGCCATCATCCGGGTCGAGCCCTTCATGGCCCATTGCGCGCTGGCGCCCATCCCCGGCCGCGGCGGCATGAGCGGCGGCATCCTGTCGCACGACTTCGTCGAGGCGGCGCTGATGCGCCGGGCCGGCTACCAGGTGTGGCTCGTGTCGGACCTCGGCGGCAGCTACGAGCAGCAGCCGCCGGACCTGCTGTCCGAACTGCAGCGCGACCGCCGCTGGTGCCAGGGCAACCTGCAAAACGCGCGGCTGATCGCCGAGCCTGGCCTGCACCGCGTGCACCGCGCGATGTTCGCGGTGGGCGCCATGTCCTACCTGTCGGCCCCGCTGTGGCTGGCTTTCCTGTGCTTCGGTACCAGCCTGTGGCTGGCAGGCGCCCACGTTGCGTCCGACTGGGACACGGTGCCGGTGGAGATGCTGGGACTGTGGGCCTGGACGCTGTGCATGCTGTTCCTGCCCCGCGTCCTCGGCCTGGTGGCCGTCGCGCTGCGCGGCGAGCAGCGGCAGTTCGGCGGCGGCTGGCGCCTGGTGGGCAGCGCCTGCCTGGAGACGGCGCTGGCCCTGCTGCAGGCGCCTGTGCGCATGCTGGCGCATACCCTGTTCGTCGCCGTGGCGCTCACGGGGCTGAAGCTGGAATGGAAGTCCCCGCCGCGGGAGGCGAACGGCCTGGGCTGGATGGACGCTGCCCGGCAGCTGGCGCCATTGGCGCTGGTGATCGCCCCGCTGGCCGTCGGCGTGCTGCTGGCCGATGCCAGCGCCGTGCTGGCGCTGCTGCCGGTCGTCCTGCCGCTGCTGCTGGCCTTGCCGCTGGCCGTGGTCACGGGCGATGCCCTGCTGGGCGCGCGCCTGCGGGCGCGGGGCATGCTGCTGATTCCGGAAGAGTCGTGCTCGCCGGCGGTGCTGCGGCGGGCGCGGTTCCACGCCGGGAACGCCGCGCGAGGCCTGCGCGCCGCCTGAGCGCGCTTCCGCTTAGAAGGGGAGCTTGGGCACGCCGCCCTTGCCGCCCCCCAGGCGCTTCATCATCTTCATGAGGCCGCCGCCCTTCATCTTCTTCATCATGCCCTGCATCTGCTCGAACTCATTGAGCAGCCGGTTCACCTCCTGAACCTGGACGCCGGCGCCGGCGGCGATGCGGCGCTTGCGGGTGGCCTTGATCAGCTCGGGCTTGCGGCGCTCCAGCGGGGTCATGCTGCAGATGATCCCCTCCTTGCGGCGGATGTCGCGCTCGGCCTTGTCCATGTCGACCTGGCCGGCCTTGGCCTGCATCTGGGCGGGCAGCTTGTCCATCAGCGTGGACAGTCCACCCATGCTCTTCATCTGCTGGATCTGGGCCAGGAAGTCGTTCAGGTCGAAGCCTTCGCCGCTCTTGACCTTGGCGGCGAGCTTCTGGGCCGCCTGCATGTCGACGCCGGCGGTGACCTGCTCGACCAGCGCCACGATGTCGCCCATGCCCAGGATCCGCCCGGCATGGCGCTCGGCATCGAAGACTTCCAGGCCGTCGATCTTCTCGGACACGCCGGCGAACTTGATCGGCGCGCCGGTGACCTGCCGCACCGACAGCGCCGCGCCGCCGCGGGAATCGCCGTCCATCTTGGTCAGCACGATGCCCGTCAGCGGCAGGGCTTCCTTGAAGGCCCTGGCCGTGTTCACCGCGTCCTGGCCCTGCATCGCGTCCACCACGAACAGGGTCTCGACCGGGTTCAGCGCGGCATGCAGTTCCTGGATCTCGCGCATCAGCGCCTCGTCGATCGCCAGCCGGCCGGCCGTGTCCACCAGCAACACGTCGAAGTACTGCTTGCGGGCGAAATCCAAAGCGGCCCGGGCGATGTCCACCGGCTTCTGGTCCGGGCTGCTGGGGAACCACTCCGCGCCGGCCTGGCGCGTGACGGTCCTGAGCTGCTCGATGGCCGCCGGGCGGTACACGTCCCCCGAGACCGTGAGCACCTTCTTCTTGCGTTTGTCGATCAGGTGGCGCGCCAGCTTGGCCGTCGTGGTGGTCTTGCCCGCGCCCTGCAGGCCCGCCATGAGGATCACCGCCGGCGGCTGCGCCGCCAAGTTGAGGTCGGAGACGCCCTCGCCCATGGTGGCCACCAGCTCGCGGTTGACGATGCCCACCAGCGCCTGCCCCGGGTTGAGCGAGCCCACCACCTCCTGGCCCAGCGCCTTGTCCTTGACGCGGGCGATGAAGTCGCGGACCACCGGCAGGGCCACGTCGGCCTCGAGCAGGGCCATGCGCACTTCGCGCAGCATGTCCTGCACGTTGGCTTCGGTGATGCGGGCCTGGCCCCGCATTTCCTTGACCAGGCGCGAAAGTTTGTCGGAGAGGGCGGAGGCCATGGAGGTGGTGCCGGCAATGCTCGGCGGCACGCGAGCAAGGGCTAAACTGGGGACCATGATTCTAGCCAGTGCCTCCGGTCCCAGTGTGGTCCTCACGGTCGCCGCGGCCCTGGCTTACGCCGTCCCGGCGGCGGGCGCCGCACGGCTGAGCCAGCAGGCGGCCCGGGTGGCGCTGCTGGCCGCGTGGGTGCTGCACGCGCTGGTGCTCGCCTGGGCCCTGCTGGGGGAGGCCCCGCGGTTCGGGTTTGCGCCCGCGCTCTCGGTGACCGCCTGGCTGGTGCTGACGGTGTACGCGGTGGAGCGCGAGATGTTCCCCCAGCTGCAGGCGCGGTGGGCGCTGGCCGGCCTGGGCGCGGCCGCGGTGGTGCTGGCCCTGCTCTTTCCCGGAACGCCGCTGCCTGCCACCACATCGCCACTGCTGCCGCTGCACTGGGCGTTGGGCATCGCCTCCTATGGCCTGTTCGCGGCCGCCGTGGTGCATGCCTGGCTGATGCGCCGCGCCGAGCAGCAGATGCGGCGTGCGGCCGAACCGCACGCCGGCCTGCCCCTGCTCACGCTGGAGCGGCTGACGTTCCGGTTCGTCGGCGCCGGCTTCGTGCTGTTGTCCGCGACGCTGCTGGCGGGCTTGCTGTTCGGGGAGCGCTTCTATGGGCGCGGCTGGCGCTGGGACCACAAGACCGTGTTCTCGGTGGCGGCCTGGCTGGCCTTTGCCCTGCTGCTGCTGGGGCGGGCGCGCTTCGGCTGGCGCGGCCGCACCGCCGTGAGGGTGCTGTACACGGGCTCGCTGCTGCTCCTGCTGGCCTACGTGGGATCGCGCTTCGTGCTCGAGGTGGTGCTGGGGACCAGGGCATGAAGTACCTCGTGCTGTTCGCCGTGCTGCTGGTGGTGTACCTGCTGTGGCGGGCCTCGCAGCGCCGCGAGGCTTCGCCGCCCCCGGCCCGCCCGCCACGCGAAGCGGCGCTGCCGCAGGACATGGTGGAGTGCCCCGTGTGCTCGGTGCACCTGCCGCGCGGGGATGCCGTGGCAGGGCCCAGCGGCCGCCTGTACTGCAGCCCCGAGCACCGGCAGCTGGCAGGGGGCTGAAGCGCCCCATGGCCGGCCCCGCGTCCGTCGCCCCCTGGAGCGAGGTCACCGCCAGCGAGGATTCGGCCTTCGTGCGCCTGTGGCGTGGCTTCGCGACGGCACGGGTGGCGATCGCGTCGGTGCTGCTGGCCCTGCTGGTGGCGATGATGACGCTTGGGACCGCGCCGCTGGTCAGCCGCTGGATCGTCGGCCTGTGCGGCACCTACCTGCTGGCGACGCTGGCCGTGCGCATCCTCACGCGCCCCTTCCTGCCGGGCCAGCCCTTCGATCCCCAGTGGGTGTCCACAGTGGGCGTGGACCTGCTGGCGTTTTCCGCTCTGCAGTTCCTGCAGGCCGGCGGCATCAACTACTCGCCGCTGTTCGCCGTGCCGGTGCTCATGGCTTCCGTTCTGGGCTCCGCGCTGCTGGCCCTGGGGACGGCCGCCGGCGTGGCTCTGCTGCTCCTGGCCGAGGCCTGGCTGCTGGGACTGAACGCGGGCACGGAACCGGCGGCGAGGTTCCTGCAGGCCGGGCTGACCGGCACCGGCTATTTCGCGCTGGCGTTCCTGGCCAACCAGCTGGCCGTGCGGCTGGCGCGCGAGGAGATGGCAGCCCGCCGCAGCCGCAAGGCCGCCTACATCCAGACGCAGGTGAACGAGCTGGTGATCGAGACCCTGGCGGACGGCGTGCTGGTGGTGGACCGGGCGGGCGAAGTGCATGCCGCGAACCCGGCTGCGCGAGCGCTGCTGGGCACCGGCGCCCAGCCGCGACGCCTGCTGCTCACCGCCCAGCCCGCGTGGGAGCCGCTGGTGCAGATGGCGCAGCGCACGTTCGAGGGCGGCGACGTGCAGGTGGGCGATGTGTCGCTCCAGGAGCCCGGCAGCCCGCCCCGCCGCATGCTGGCGCGCACCCGCCTGACGGCCGCCGCCGAGCGCGCGTCGGACGCGCTATGCGTGATCTTCCTGCAGGACCTGCGGGAGATGGAGGCGCGGCTGCGCACCGAGAAGCTGGCCGCCATGGGCCGCATGTCGGCCGCTGTCGCGCACGAGATCCGCAACCCCCTGGCGGCGATCTCCCAGGCCAACGAGCTGCTGGAGGAGGAACTGCGCGAGCCCTCGCAGCGGCAGCTCAGCGCCCTGGTCCGCCAGAACGCGCAGCGGCTGGCGCAGATCGTCGAGGAGATCCTGAACATCTCCAGGGTCCAGCGGCAGGGCCCGGCCTCGACCGGCACCACCGTGGAGCTGGACGTCGCGGTCGCCGCCGCCTGCGGCGACTGGTGCGCGCAGAACCGCAGCGTGTCGCGCCTCACCCTGGCGCTGGGCACGCCGGGCTTGCGCGTGGCCTTCGATGACGACCACCTGCGCCGCGTGCTGGTGAACCTGCTGGACAACGCGCTGCGCTACGCGGGCGACAAGCCCGACTCCATCCAGGTCGCCACGCTGATGGCGCCGCTGCCCGGGCTCGTGGTCTGGAGCGATGGCGCGCCGCTGGAGGCCGCGGTGCAGCGCCACCTGTTCGAGCCGTTCTTCTCCTCGGAGAGCCGCTCCAGCGGCCTGGGCCTGTACATCTGCCGCGAACTGTGCGAGCGCCATGGCGCCCGCATCCGGTACGCGCGAGAGGCGGCGCCAGGCGGCGACCGGCGCGACGGCAACGCGTTCCGGGTCGAGTTCCGCCCCGGCGCGGGGCCGTATGCAGGCACCTCGGCCTTTGACACAATGGCCGCCTGATGTCCCAAGCCGCCGCTCCTGCCCAGGTGCTCGTCGTCGACGACGAGCCCGACCTGCGCACCCTGTACGAGCTCACCCTCCTGCGCGAAGGCTACCGGGTCGATGCCGCCGGCACCCTGGCCGAGGCCTGGGACCAGCTGCAGGCCAAGCGTTTCGACGCCGTGATCACCGACATGCGGCTGCCCGACGGCCTGGGCCTGGAACTGCTGCAGCGCATGTTCTCGCAGCAGCGCAGCGAGCGCTGCATCGTGATGACGGCTTACGGCTCGGCCGAGAACGCGGTCGAAGCCCTGAAGGCGGGCGCCTTCGACTACCTCACCAAGCCGGTCGACCTCAAGCAGTTCCGCACCGTGGTGGCCTCGGCCATCCAGGACACCGGCGGGGGTGCACGCGGGCGTGCCAACGGGGCGGCCATCCGTGGCGAGCGGCCCGCAGCGCCGGCCCAGGCGGCCCTGCACCGGCTGGTGGGCGAATCGCGTGCCATGCAGCAGGTCAAGGAGCGCATCGCCAAGGTGGCGCGCAGCATGGCGCCGGTGCTGGTGCGTGGCGAATCGGGCACCGGCAAGGAACTGGTGGCGCGCGCCATCCACGCCTGCAGCCACCGGGCCGACGGCCCCTTCATTGCGGTGAACTGCAGCGCCATCCCGGAGTCGCTGCTGGAAGCGGAGTTCTTCGGCGCGCGCAAGGGCTCCTACACGGGCGCCACGGCCGACCGCGAGGGCTACTTCCAGGCGGCGCGTGGCGGCACGCTGTTCCTGGACGAGATCGGGGACCTGCCCCTGGCGATGCAGTCCAAGCTGCTGCGCGCGATCCAGGAGCGGCAGGTGCGGTCGCTGGGCTCCACGCAGGAAGACGCGGTGGACGTGCGCATCGTGAGCGCCACCCACAAGGACCTGGCCGCCGACGTGCAGGCCGGCCGCTTCCGGCAGGACCTGTACTACCGGCTCAACGTCATCGAGATCGTGGTGCCGCCCCTGCGCGAACGCCGCGAGGACCTGCCGGCGCTGTGCCAGGCCCTGCTGGCGCGGATCGCCCAGGAATCCGGCATGCCGGTGCCGGTGCTCTCGCAGTCGGTGCTGCAGGAGCTGGCCAGCCATCCGCTGGGCGGCAATGTGCGAGAGCTGGAGAACCTGCTGCACCGGGCGGTGGCGTTGTCGGAAGGCAACGAGCTGCAGGTGGATTTCGCACCCACGCAACTGCCGCCCACTGCCCAGGATCCGGCACCAGCAGCAGCGCCCCCGGTCACCGAGGTGCCGGCCGACCTGCAGGCCTGGCTGGACCGGCAGGAGCGCGAAATTTTGATCAAGGCGCTGCACGAAAGCGGGTTCAACCGCACGGCCGCGGCGCAGCGCCTGGGGCTGAGCCTGCGCCAGATCCGCTACCGCATCGCGCGGCTGGCCATCGCCGCGCCGGGCGGCGACGAGCCCAATGACGTCGCCTGACCCGGCCGCCGCGCCGCTCTGGGACCAGGGCTGGTACCGGTTCGCGCGGCAGGAACCCTCGCCGAACTTCGGCCCGCGCCCCCCGGGCGCCCTCGTCGACCTGATCGTGGTGCACTCCATCAGCCTGCCGCCGGGCCGCTATGGCGGGCCCGAAGTGCAGCATCTGTTCTGCAACCGGCTGGACTGGAACGCCCATCCCTACTTCAAGAGCATCGAAGGCCTGCAGGTCTCGGCGCACTTCTACATCCGGCGCGACGGGCAGCTCTGGCAATTCGTCAGCTGTGACCAGCGCGCGTGGCACGCCGGCCGCTCGCAGTACCGCGGCCGCGGCGAATGCAACGACGACTCGGTGGGCATCGAGCTGGAAGGCATCGAGGGCGGCCCGTTCGAGCCCGCGCAGTACGAGACCCTGGCCGGGCTGTGCGCCGCGCTGGCGCAGCAGTACCCCGTGCAGCACGTCGCGGGTCACGAGCACATCGCTCCGGGACGCAAGCGCGATCCCGGCAGCGGCTTCGAATGGGCGCGGCTGCAACGGGCCCTGGGCTGGCCCGTGAACTTCTTCCCGCAACCAACCCTTCCGTAACTTTTTGCATCCGAATGCGGTCATGCATTGCGGTGCGAGCACTGGCGCGGGCCCGCGCCGCGAAGGCCACAAGCGCTCAACAAGCTGTCCACAGACATCTGCACCACACCGCAGGGACAACCACTACCTATAGCGCTTGAACTGGATTCGGGCCCCATATATAGTGCTTCAGCCGGTCGGCGGGCGCTACACTCGCAGGCCAAAGAACAACCACAGCCGAGGAATCCATGCAAGCTGCCTTGAACGTCTCGAACACCCCCGCCAACCCGATGGCCATCCCGGCAACCCCGGCCTCGGGCCAGGCCGCCAACCCCCTGGCGCACTACCAGATCATCCGCCGCAACGGCGCGGTGGTCCCGTTCGAGCCGAACAAGATCGCCATCGCCATGATGAAGGCCTTCCTGGCCGTGCACGGCACGCAAGGTGCGGCTTCGGCCAGCGTGCGCGAGACCGTGGACGTGCTCACCCAGCAGGTCATGCGCGCCCTGGTGCGCTCGCGTCCCGGCGGCGGCACCTTCCACATCGAGGACATCCAGGACGCAGTCGAACTCGGCCTGATGCGCGGCGGCCACCACGAGATCGCCCGGGCCTACGTGCTGTACCGCGAGCGCCGCGCCCAGGAGCGCGCCAAGCAGAGCGTGCAGGAAGCCCCCAGGGCACCGACCCTGCACGTGATGGACGGCGGCCAGCGCGTGGCGCTGGACACGGGCGAGCTCAAGGCGCTCATCGAGGACGCCTGCGCCGGCCTGGGCGCGGACGTCAAGGCCGAGCCCATCGTGGCCGAGACCATGCGCAACCTCTACGACGGCGTTCCCATCGACGAGGTCTACAAGGCGTCCATCCTCGCCGCCCGTACCCTGATCGAGAAGGATCCCGACTACACCTACGCCACGGCGCGGCTGCTGCTGCACACCATCTTCAAGGAAGTGCTGGGCCATGACGTCGCGCCAGCCGCCCGGGCCGAGGCCTATGCCGACTATTTCCCCGGCTTCATCAAGAAGGGCGTGGACAACGAGCTGCTGGACGAGAAGCTGCTGCAGTACGACCTCAAGAAGCTGGGCGCGGCCCTCAAGGCCGACCGCGACCTCAAGTTCGACTACCTGGGCCTGCAGACGCTGTACGACCGCTATTTCCTGCACGTGCGCAAGACGCGCATCGAGCTGCCGCAGGCCTTCTTCATGCGCGTGGCCATGGGCCTGGCCCTGAACGAGATCGACCGCGAGGCGCGCGCCATCGAGTTCTACGAGGTGTTGTCCAGCTTCGACTTCATGTCCAGCACGCCCACGCTGTTCAACAGCGGCACGCTGCGCAGCCAGCTGTCCTCCTGCTACCTAACCACCGTGCCGGACGACCTGGACGGCATCTACGAGTCGATCAAGGAAAACGCGCTCCTGTCCAAGTTCGCCGGCGGCCTGGGCAACGACTGGACCCGCGTGCGCGCGCTGGGCTCCCACATCAAGGGCACCAACGGCGAGTCCCAGGGCGTGGTGCCGTTCCTGAAGGTGGTCAACGACACGGCCGTGGCGGTGAACCAGGGCGGCAAGCGCAAGGGCGCGGTCTGCACCTACCTGGAGAGCTGGCACCTCGACATCGAGGAGTTCCTGGAGCTGCGCAAGAACACCGGCGACGACCGCCGCCGCACCCACGACATGAACACGGCCAACTGGATTCCCGACCTGTTCATGCGCCGCGTCATGGAAAAGGGCGAGTGGACGCTGTTCTCGCCGTCTTCCGCGCCGGACCTGCACGACCTGTTCGGCGCCGAGTTCGAGAAGGCCTACGTGGCCTACGAGGAAAAGGCCCGCCGCGGCGAGATCAAGCCCAGCAAGACGGTGCAGGCCACCGACCTGTGGCGCAAGATGCTCTCGATGCTGTTCGAGACGGGCCATCCCTGGATCACCTTCAAGGACGCCTGCAACGTGCGCTCGCCGCAGCAGCACGCCGGCGTGGTGCACTCGTCCAACCTGTGCACCGAGATCACGCTGAACACCAGCGACACCGAGACCGCCGTCTGCAACCTGGGCTCGGTCAACCTGCTGCAGCACCTCAAGGACGGCGCGATCGACCAAGACAAGCTCAAGCGCACGATCACCACGGCCATGCGCATGCTGGACAACGTGATCGACATCAACTACTACGCCGTCAAGAAGGCGCGCGACTCCAACATGCGCCACCGCCCGGTGGGCCTGGGCGTGATGGGCTTCCAGGACGCGCTCTATGAGCTGCGCATCCCCTACGCCTCCCAGGAGGCCGTCGACTTCGCGGACAGGTCCATGGAGGCGGTCTGCTACCACGCGTACTGGGCCTCCACCGAGCTGGCCCGCGAACGCGGCAGGTACTCCAGCTACAAGGGCTCGCTCTGGGACAAGGGCATCCTGCCCCTGGACACGCTGGAACTGCTGGCCCAGCAGCGCGGCGGCTACGTCGAGGTCGACCGCTCCGCCACCCTGGACTGGGATGCCCTGCGCAAGAAGATTGCCGCCGACGGCATGCGCAACTCCAATTGCGTGGCCATCGCGCCCACGGCGACCATCTCCAACATCATCGGCGTGGACGCCTCGATCGAGCCCTGCTTCGGCAACCTGTCGGTCAAGTCCAACCTGTCCGGCGAGTTCACGGTCATCAACCACTACCTGGTGCGCGACCTCAAGCGCCTGGGCCTGTGGGACGACGTGATGGTCATGGACCTCAAGCACTTCGACGGCTCGCTGCGTCCCATCGACCGCGTGCCGCAGGATATCAAGGCCCTGTACGCCACGGCCTTCGAGGTCGAGCCGGTGTGGCTGGTGGAAGCCGCCGCGCGCCG
>CAZZAW010000024.1:1447-17713 GCA_964652405.1 uncultured Ramlibacter sp. | reverse complement strand
CATGTCGACCCAAGCATCTCAAACTCCAGGTCCGCCTGCGCGAGGGCAAATTTCACCTGGCTGTGTGGCCACATGAGGGCCCCGCCCACGACTCGGAATGCATGTTCTTCCGCGATGAGCTTGCGGAGCGGCGCGACAGCTCACCGTCGGCCTCCGCACCGCTGCCCCCGGTGGCCCATGGTCCGCAGGCGCCTGCTCGAATTCGGCTCGCACTGACAGGCGCAGGGCATGCACAACTCGGCGACGTGCCTGTCAGCGTCCGCGGATTGGCTCACCGCCTCTGGGAAGCTGCGTCACTCTGCCGCTGGCATCCGACTTGGACCCGCGATTGGGGCAGGACCCGATACCAGCTGCTGCAGGCGGCGGCGGCCTTCTCGATCAATGGCGTGCCCGCGGAGGACGTCCTGTTCATTCCTCGCGCCTACCGCAGGAGCAAGCAAGGCGAGCTGAACGCCGAATGGGACGCCTTCGTCCGAGGACTGGTCACGGACACGCAGCGATTGCCGCGCGTACTGATCGCGCCAGTGCGTCACCTGGCCCTGTCCGCCGACGCGAAGCCGCCGGTGGCACTCCTTCGCCACCTTCGCGCCCCCGTCGGCCTGACTCCGGCCTGTGCCGAATTTCTTTCACGAGACTGCCGGAACGCCATCAGCAACAGCCGCGTGAGCGATCGCCGTCAGCAGGATGGGGACAGTCCTGGTGCACCGGAACTCGTCGGCTTCTTTTCCGTGGAGGGAAGCAGCCGTGGCGGCGTGTGGGCGCGCGCTGGCTGGATGATGGCTGTCCATCCGGCTTCATACATCCCCGCCGCGAGCAGAGACATCGTGCAACTCGTCGACGAGCTCCTTGCGGGCCGGTACGCATTCCAGCACCTTCTGAGCGAGCAGGCTCCTAGCAGGCGCTCCGGCCCCGACTGGTTGGTGCGCCACGTACTCGACCCCGATGGTCGGCCTGTGAGCCGTGCCGCACTCGAAGTCTTGAACCGCGGATGCTCAGCCGAATTCGCGGCCGCGCGCGCCGACATCTGCCGGCGGCTCGGCGCCGAGGGCGTGCCCACGTGGACGTGGTCGCCAAATGGAAGCCGCTCGCAGCGAATGGTCCCACCGCTACCTCCGTGCGATCACGCCCCCGTCGACACATCCGCAAGAACGCTACAGCAGATAGCGACATCCCCCAATGCCGACTACGGCTACGGGCCCAGCCTCAAGTTCTCCACCGCAGAAAGGAAAACCGCATGACTTCCGACAACCGCAATTCCATCGAACCCGAGAAGACGCCGCTGTTCATCGGCGCCGGCGTCACGTTTCACGGCTCCTTCAAGCACGAAGGGCCCGCCGACGAGAAGGCCGTGATCCTGGGCGAGCTGACGGGCAACATCCAGTGGAACGGCATCCTGCAGGTCCCCCGTGGCGGCAAGGTGATCGTGGAGAGTGCCCTACGCTGCCGCGAGATGGTGGTGGGCGGCGAGATCGTCGGTGCCAATGACGAGGTCGTGATCGAGACGGGCCTGCTTCGCCTGGGCGAAAGCGCATCGATCGATGTGGCCACCGTCAGCGTGCCTCCGGGCGGCCTCGAGCAGTCGCGTGGGTCCGTGATCAATGCCAAGCTGCGCATGACCAAGGAACACCCGTTCGCGGACACGGCAGCAGATCCCGCAGCCGCGAAGCCGCAGCGCCTGTTGCCCGTCCTCACGGCCGTGGCCACGCCGGACCCGCGGGCCGGCGTCGGCGGCCAGGCCGGCGAGGTTCCGCAGGAACAGGGAGCGGCCGACTCCTCGCTCGTGCAGATCGAAACGCGCACTCCGCTTGCGGCATGATCAAGACGTGCGTCACTGTGGTCCTGTGCTTGGCCACGAGTCTGGCGCTGGCGCAAGCCGAACCGGACGAACAGGCCCGCAAGGCCTTGGCGCAGGGTGACTATGCGCGCGTCATCGCCTTGTACGGGCCGGCCATCGCTGCGGGTCGGAATCTCTCGGACATGGCGCACTATCGCCTGTCGATCGCCCAGCAAAAGGCCGGGGACTCCGTGGCGGCATGGAAGCACCTTCGGGCGGCGCTGGAGCTGAACGCTGCAGGGACTTTTGCATCATCGGCATCGCGCCTGAGTGACCACCGTGCCAGCATCTTGGCAGGCTGCGAGAAGCTGAATGTGCCCGGTTGCGAGGAGGCGGCGCCGAAGCCACAAGAGACGCCGCCGGCGACGGCCTCTGCACAACCTCCAGCCGGTGTGCCCACCGCGTCGCCTTCCCCCTCCACGGCGGCGCAAACTGCATCCGTTCCGGTTCTCTCGACGAGACCGGAGGAGGAGGCTCCTGACTCCGCCGGCGCCCGCACACGAGCGGCACTGATGGAGGCAAGGGCCGATTCCGAGCGGCAGCAGCTGCGCTTGCTGGTGTGGATCCTCGCAATTGCGGGCAGCTCCTTCTGCGTCATGTTGTGGTGCGCCTGGCGCATTTACCTGAGGGACCGTCGCTCATCGGCCGGCCTCGACGCAGTCGAACACCTGCGGGACAACGTCGCAGCGCTGCTCGCCCGCCTTCATTCGACTGAACGCGGACGGAGTTCAGTCCTGCACGCGCATTTGCGCCAACTCTTGCCTGTGCTCGAGCGGGAGGCTGGCCGCACCTTGTACCGCAGTACCGGCAGGACGGGCCAGCTCGCGGCCGCCGATCTGAAGGCCGTGGAACTCGGTAAGCAGCTGACCTGTACGCCACCGGACGTCTTGACCGCCCACCCCCAGGACATCGAGGCGGTTTTCCGACGCCCCTGTCTCGGCTAGATCACCAAGGACCAACATGCAAAGCAGCATCAAACTTCACGCGGGGCCGCCGGCGCCGCTGGGCGCAGACAGGATCTCGAAACCGATTCATGCGCCGGCGCGATTTCCGGCCGGCTTGCGCTTCGAAGGGTACGGCGCATTCGACTGTGACGTCGCTGTCGACGGCGAAGTCCATGGCACGCTGAATCTGGAGCGGCACTCGCTGCTTCAGGTCTCGGTTTCTGGCAGCGCCGAGGGAACGTTCCGCGCCGGCCACGCGCGCATCGAAGGGCGCGTATCGGGCGAGATCGACTGCTCGAACGGGGCCGTCGACTTCACCGAGACCGCCCGATGCCAAGTGAAGGTTCTCTACAGCGAGCTGAGCGTCGCGAGGGGCGCCGACATCGAAGCCGATCTTCATCGCGTTACGGAGGCCGCACATGGCTGATCACGGCGAATCCATTCACCTCCTCGACACCGACTTGGTGCCACTGGTGCCGACGGGATCCACACTCAACGGCATCGTCACTTCGGAATGCGCGCAGCATCTCCTGCTCGAAGGCCGGTTCTCCGGGCGCATGGTCCTGAAGGACACGAGCCGCATCGTGATCGCGGAAGGTGCCGAGATCGAGGCCGAGCATTTCGAGGCCCACACCATCGTGGTCCGCGGCACAGTCAACGGACACCTGCATGCCCAGATCCTGGAGCTCGGCGCCACTGCGCGCGTAAAGGGCAGCATGCAGTACGAACTGGCTTTCGCGAGCCAACCTGGCGCTCGCATTCGTGCGAGCCTCGACGGCCCGAGCCAGTTCGACGAGTAGCAATTCTCGGACGCATGACCAGCTTATCAAGGCGATCAATGTCCGCAACCTTCGCTGCGGCGATTTCACTCCTGTCGTGGAATGCGTACGCGCAACCACCATCGGCACACTTGCCCTCGTGGCCAGCAACGCACCCCGCGGACCACACCTATTTTTGTGGCGTAGACGTCGACCAGGAGATGCCCGATGGTTACGGGTCGCGCTGGAAACAGGAGATGCTTCGAAGAAGCCGGCTTCTCGGCGGAGACCTCTCGGCGGCGAGGTCCCAGCTGCTCAGGGACGCCAAGTGCCGGGAAGTGCAGAACAACGCTCACATGCGCGCTACGAGCACACCGGACAAGGCAAGTCAGTAGACAAACCTAACCCAGGTTCTTCATGCGGTTCTCCAAGGACCGGCGGTCTTGGCAATGCGAGAGCAGACCGCATTCAAGCCCGGTGACCCCGGGCTTTTTTTTGCGTCCTTGGACGGCATCGGTTGACGCCATTCATCGGCTCTGCTGCAATCGAACCTGATTTCGGAGTGATCCGGCAATCGTCGTCCATGTGACGACATTCAACCCAGCCCTGCGGGAACCATGTTCCCGTTGGGGAAGGTGGCTTTCCGCTCAACTTTTCCTCCAGGAGAGATTGAGATGAAGACGAACGCCGCCTACGTTGCCCAATACAACACCGCGTGTGAGCGCATGGACTTCATGGTGAAGTCGCTTTCCGAACGTCCCGGCCGAGCCCTCCAGCTCGCCATCGACTTCGGTGGCGCCGACGCCGTGCAAGCGCTGTTCGACGCCGTGATGGATCGCGGGCACCGCCAGGTGCTCGTCCAGGCGCTGAACTCGCCCTCGCTCCCGCAATGGGTGCGCGACCGCCTCGAGACGTTCCTGTACGGGAACCGTCGCCCGACGGCCGCGCTGTTCCTGCAACAGCTGCACTAAGACTGCAGCGACGTGAAAGCCTGTGCTCCCTTCGGGGACACAGGCTTTTTCGTTTCACCTGACCCTATGAACTACGACACACACGCTACAACCGACGCGAAGAAGGTCACCCTGACGCTTCAACGCGGATCGCGAGGACGCCCATGATCACCGGCGCGCAGCGCATGGCATGCGGCAACTGTGGCCATGGTCTTTTCCGCATGTTCACGATGGGCCGCCACGGCAGCTTCGACGCTCACCTGGAACTGGCAGCCGAGTGCGCCCAGTGCAATTCGGCGTCGATCGTCAAGCCCACACCGTCACTGCTCCAACTGGACTTCGCAGAGAACGCTCCTGGTCGACTGTGCCAAATGGATCCGAAGACGGGAGTGTGAGAGATGCAAGGAAGCGTCTTGAGCTACCCATCCCGCGGTCCCTGGGGCAACCCGGCCTGGCGTGGAAACGCTTCGGGCCACGTCTACCGAGAGCTCTTCGCGCAGACCAAGCCGCGAAGTTTCGCCGACCCTATGGTCGGCTCTGGAACGAGCATCGAGGTCGCCAGGGAACTGGGGATCGAGGCGTGGGGCTTCGATCTGCACTCTGGCTTCGACGCAACGCGGATGTCGTTGCTGCAGGCCATTGGGCATGAGGTCTGCCTGACGTGCTCGCATCCCCCCTACGGGAAGCTGCTGCAGTACTCCGGCAGCGTCTGGGGCGACCGGCCGCATGAACGCGATCTGTCGCACCTCGAGGACGACGAGTTCAACGAGCAGATGGCGCTCGTGATGCTCAATCAGAGAGAGGCCACCCGCGCCGGGGGCCACTACGCCACCTTGATCGGCGACTGGCGCCGCGACGGACGCTACAGCAGCTACCAGGCTGAAGTGATCGCTCGGATGCCGCGCAGCGAACTCGCCGCCGTGCTGATCAAGATGCAGCACAACACCGCTAGCGACCGGCGGCAGTATCGGCCGATGTCCTTTCCGCGAATTGTCCACGAATACCTCCTGGTGTTTCGCAGGTCCACGACCCCGCTCCTGGTGCTGCTGTCCGGAATGGCGCGAGAACAGCAAGCTCGCCTTACGGGAACCTGGAAGAACATCGTGCGATGCGTGCTGTCCACTCTCGGTGGCAAGGCATCGCTCCAAGCCATCTACGCGCAGATTGCCGAAGGCGCGCCCGAGAAGCTTGCAACCAATCCGCACTGGCGGGACAAGGTGCGACAAGTGCTCAACCAGCACCCGCAACTGTTCCGATCCGAACAACGTGGCGAATGGGCCTTGGCCTAACGCTACTTCACTTGGTGGCCCTGCATGGGCCCGAAAAGCACATGACTCATCACACGAACGAGGTTCGCCGCATCGTGGCGCACTTTCACAACCTGATGCCGGATCAGGAGTCCGAGCGGAGCCTCTATCCGTTCGGTCGCGAGACCCGGATCCTCATCGCCGGCGACCAACTGGCGACGGGCGCTCCCATCACCTACAGCGTGATCGGAGACGCACAATGGAGCTACTCACTCTTCGATCACCTGTGCAGCGATCGCGCTGTGGAGGCAGAGTTCGGGCGGCTCTTGGTCAACGGCAAGCACCTTCGAGCCGAGAAGTACCTCGCGCTCTGGCGAATCGCTGAACGCGAGTCCCTGTCGATCGAGCAGCTGATCGCCGCCGGCATCACACCGGTGCAGTACCTCGCCCTTCCGACCCACGTCTGCAAGGCCAAGGAACATGCCTCGACCTGGTACGCCTCCCCGTTCCTCAAGGGCGAAGACGAAACCTGCTCCACATGGGAAGTACCGCTCGATGCGTCGGCAGACCACCTAGTGCTCGCCGGCCAGCTGCGCGGCGTCTACTGGGGTTCGGAAATCGACAGCCCGACCTTCAAGAGGGAGATCCGGCTGCGGGTCGAGCAGCAGCCGAAGGGCGAACAGACGCCGGTGAATGCGGATCTCTTCGCGGAGGCTGCATGAGCTCCAGCATCATCTACCACAGTGTCGGGATGCTGCTTCCGCCTGCGCTCACCGGTTTCTCGCAGGACCTGTTCCTGATCGCCGCCCAAATCGGCGAGAGCAACTGCTACGAATATGCCCCGGGCGGTGGCAACGGCCGCCGCTCACGCAGTTGGGAGGCCCTGCATTTCGGCACGGAACACGACGTCATCGCCGATGCGATTCGACTTGCCGGCGGCTTCGAAGGAGGAACGCTGAAGCTCGATCGCTACCGGGGCGGTGACGTTCGGCCCGAAACCTACATCTCGCGTGCGCGTCGGATTCTGGCCAGCGCGCGCGATCATGACCTCTCCCGAGGATCGATCCGATTCAAGGATGGCCATGTGTACGCGGTCCCGGAGATTCGCAAGCCGAGAGGCAACGGCGGCTTCGACCGCAAAACGATCGGCTGGGACAACCGCGACGTGGTGCGCGAGTTCATCGCTGCGACGGTTGGTGATCCTGCCCGAGGCCGCGCGTATAACTTCTTCCGCGTGTCAGGTCCGGAACTGCGGCGGTAGTACCGCAAAGACCTTCAAGGCCCCTCACGGGGCCTTTTCTTTTTTGCCTTCTACCTAGCCACCCACCAGGGACAGCTTCGGACGGTCCGCATTCGCGCTCGCGGCCTCGACAAAGGCCTGGAGCTCGGCATCGCTGGGCCAGGTGCCGTGCTTCTTGAGGTAGTCCATTTTGCGCTGGTCCATCGGGAAGTTCGCCTGGCCGTCCTCACCGAACATCATGCCTTCAGCCTCCAGGGCGTACATGAAGCCGGCACCCTCGGTGTTGTCCACGAGATGGCGGGCTGCGCCCAGCTTGCACATGGCGTCGAACTCGGCAATCGTCCGGGGCTTCCACGGCGCGAACGTCGCGATGGCGAACACCTCGAATTCGCTGGCCGTCATTTCGATCCGACCCTTTTCCAAAAGCATCATTTTTCGTCCTTCCTGACCGCCTCGTCGGCCGGTCCTTGGTGCCAGCTTAGCAGCCGTCGGAGCTGATGCAAGGTCCTGGACGCCACCGCTGGCGCGCGAAGAAGGGAGCCACGACAATGATCCTCGTAACGCGATTCCGCGCTATGGACGCGCGTCAGCGCATCCCTTCATCACCCTTCGGGCGACCCTGCCCGTCGGGGCTCCGGTTCGCCCGTGATACCGGAGACTTTCATGAACTACCTCAAGACCGCGCGACCGCGGCCGGAGACGTCAGCATTTCCGGGGCTCTTGCCGCGGCTGAATGCGAACAGCGACCACGGGCGCGCGCCGGTCACCTTCGGTTGGATGGCATACACCGCCGGCGGACGCATCAGTCGGTACTTCCACCTAGAGACGCTGTACCGGCTCAACCGGACCGAGGCGTTCGCGCTTGTCGCGAGCCCCTTCCAAGACATGAGCACCGCGCAGCTGCGGGAACTTCTTCAAGCGCGCCAAGCAGCGTTGCTGCCACGCCTTCCCACCGGCTACCAGTGGGTCGGCCCGGAGCTCATCGAGAACGTGGAGATCGGAAGCTCCATGCAGTTGCAGGGCGCCGCGCTCCCTCCCCGCAATGCTAGGGTCGATGCGCAGCTCCGCGCCGCCCGATGCATCGCCACGAAGGTACTGCGCGAGCGGGAGTTGGCGTGAGCATGACCGGCGACGCCCTGGACGCGCGGCTCTGGCTCGAGAGAGAAGGGTTCGACCTCGCCGCTCTGGAGCGTTCAGCTCCAGCTGCGGCAGACGTCGATGACATCTTGCCCGATCTGCTTTCCTACGACATCGCACTCATCGCGTTTTCCGGCGGAAAGGACAGCCTGGCTCTGCTGCTGCGCCTGATCGATCTTGGCTATCCGCGTGAACGCATCGAGCTCCATCACCACCTGGTCGACGGACGCGAGGGTTCGACACTGATGGACTGGCCGATTACCGAGGCCTACTGCAAAGCAATCGCCGCCGCTCTGAATGTAGCCATCACATTCAGTTGGCGAAAGTATGGCTTCGAGGGCGAAATGACACGTGATGGACGTGCGACCGCACCCATGATGGTTCCGAACGTCGCCGGCGGCCACACTGCGGTCGGTGGGCGCGGTCCGATCGGGACGCGCATGAAGTTTCCGCAGGTGAGTGCTTCGCTCTCGACACGCTGGTGCTCATCTTCGTTGAAGATCGAGCTCATGGGCGCGTACCTGCGCAACCATCCGAAGTTCCTCGGCAAGCGTACGTTGGTGTTGACAGGCGAGCGCGCCGAGGAAAGCAAGTCACGAGCGAACTACGCGGTGTTCGAGCCACACCGATCAGACACGCGGGCCAGTCAGCGCGTCCCACGACACATCGATGTGTGGCGCGCTGTGCACGGCTGGAGTGAGCATCAAGTTTGGGAAACCATTCGCCGCTGGCGCTTGGTGGCGCACCCGGCCTATTACCTCGGTGGGTGGTCCCGCTGCAGCTGCAGGTCCTGCATCTTCGGCTCAAACAACCAGTGGGCTTCTGTCAAGGCAATAGCTCCACAGCAATTCAGGGCGATCGCTGCATACGAACGTGAGTTCAAGGTCACGATCCATCGTACGATGTCGGTGGAAGAGCGCGCCGATCGCGGTACGCCGTGTGACGCTGAGCATCGCTGGGTCCAGGTGGCGAACAGCCGCGAATTCACCATCCCGGTGTTCATGGATCCATGGGTGCTCCCGAAAGGAGCGTTCGGCGATTCATGCGGGCCGACCTAAAAAATCGAGATCTCCAAAAAGCAAAACGGGGCTGCAATCGCAGCCCCGTTTTTCGTTTATGCATGTTCAACGCGGTGTCAGGCCAAGGCCAGAGCGCCGCGAGCAGGTGCGACAGAGGTCGCGAGAAACGTCTCCACCTTGCGGCGAATCGGCTCCACTCGGCCGGTGTCCATCGCCACGGCGCCGGCGCGGGACTGACGGATCAGCCAGGGCGCGTCGGACAGCGTGACACCCGCTTTCGCCAGAAGGGCAGGGCCCTTCGGGCAACTCGTCTTGAGGGTGGCAATCATGGGACTCTCCAATCTGAAACCGGGCACATCGCCCTGTCTGAACTCTCGCGAGAGAGCCCACACAGGGCGATGTAGCCCGGCTCGCATGGCGAGCCCACGAAGCAAGGTGATCAGCACGGCGGGAGAGTCCCAAGCTTTCGCTTCAGGAAAAGTGCTGGACACCAGGGAGGCTGGTCACAGGGACGCAGCTTAGAAGATTCCGTCTTTTGGGGACGGAGGGCGGAAACCCTGCGGTAGCCGCCAGTTGAATGCAATCACAAGGACTGCGAATGACGCAAGCGCCAAACGTGCGCGAAGGATAGCACGAAGGACGCGACAATGGTTCAGTAGATAAAGCTTGTCGGGCAGGGGCCTCCGCACCTCTCCGACACCATGGCCAGTGAGTCCGGCCTAGCATCCCCTGCAGCGCCGGGCTCAAGACAGCGGGTCAACGGCAGGCGCCATCAGAAATGGAGTTTGTCATGGCAAAGAAGAGCAACACCGCGCGAGGCCGAAAGCAGGATCGAGCACTGGTCGCGGGCGAGCAGGCCCACGAGGTGCGGTACGAAGCCGGTAAGACTCGTGCCTCAGCGGCCGAGGTGAAGCGCGCCATCAAGTCGCAAGGCAATTCGCGCAAGAAGATCGAGCGTGTTATCGGAAGGTAAGGCAGCGACCCACCCCGCGCCTTGGGTCGACGCCATTCGTCCGATGCTCGCAAGTGAGCGGCGCACGCCGTTCACTCATGCGGATTTCGTCTACGAGATCAAGTACGACGGGTGGCGATGCCTATCCGGGGCCGATCGCGGTCGGGCGGAGCTCCGCACTCGAAATGGTGCCGACTGCAGCAAGTGGTTCCCGGAAATCGGCCAGGTCTTGGCCGCACTAAAGGGCGGGCCGCATGTCCTCGACGGTGAAGCTGCGGTCCTCGACGACATTGGACGCAGCGATTTCAACCGGATGCATGCGCGCGCCGCGAAACGAAGATGGGACCCTCTCAATCCGGTGGCCTACTGCGCCTTTGACCTTCTTGTTCACGACGGTGTTTCGGTCATGGACCGCACCTACGAAGAGCGGAAGGCATTACTGTTCGAGTTGCTCGCGCCATTGAAAGGCAAGCTGGTCATCGTCGGCTACCTACCTGCCGATGCATCCGTATGGCGCGAGATCGTCCTCGGCGCAGAGCTTGAAGGCGTGGTCGCCAAAGAGAAATCGAGCCTCTACTTGCCGGGGGTTGTGAGCAACGCCTGGCAGAAGATAAAGCGACCAGGGTGGAACAAAGGTCGTCGGTGGAAGAGCTGACCTCGGCCTGACCGGGCCGTCTAGAGGATGCCCAGGGCGCACGCGCGCTGAATCGCAGCCGGCCTGTTGTCCGCCTTCAGCTTCGCCATGAGGTTCGTCAGGTGGAAATTGATGGTCCGCTCGGTACAGCCGATGCGCTTGGCCGCGTCCCGTGTCGTCAATCCTTCGGCGATCACGGCTAGGACCTGCCGCTCGCGCGCGCTGATGTCGAAGTACCCTGCAAGAATCTCTTCCTTGATGAGGGGCCAGACACTCAGTGCAGCCCACGCGACGCTGGCCGCCTCCGCCTTGTTCGCCAGTTGTCGTTGGCAGAACACGAAGCATTCAAAGCCGTGCTGGAATGGCATCGGGATCTCGGCGCGCACCATCGACAAGGCGCCGACGTTCATCCATTCACCGATCCATCGTTCATCCGCGCCAGAGCCGCCCGAGAAGTTCTTCCACGCGACCAACGATCCGCCGCCTCTGCGCCAAGCGGTGCCGAACGCATCCGACCGGGCCAGGCTTGCAGCCGCGCCGCGGAACTCCCCTGGATAGACGGAGACCACGCTCCGGCTGTCGTTTGCAGCATCAGCCACATTCGGGTCGGGGCCCAGCACGAGCACCGCCCGGGCCTTGAATTCGGCGAGTGAGCCCAACCAGTCTTTCAGGACCTCGGGCTTGGCCGCAATGTCCTCCGCGTGCCTACCGCCGGCCATTTGAGGGGGCCTTTCTACGCGCCTGCACTATCGCGATCTCGATCTGAGCCGCGAGTTCAGCATCGATGATGGGGCGAGCCATCGCGGCGTGGAGAGCCTGCTTGTGGAACTCCGATCCGACTGCAGTTCGCGCAAGGTTTTCGAGAGCTTGCCGTAACGATGGAACAGCGTCCTCATTGGGCGCGTTCCTCGTGGTCCCAGCGTGTGCCACGACGACGTCGCGGAGGAGCGAACGCATCAGTTCATCAACACTCAGGATGTCGTCGATTCCATGCGCCCTCGCGGTCCTGACTTGCAGTGGCAGATCGACCACTGCGCCGTACACGTCCGGTACGACAGCAATCGACTCTGCGTCAATTACCATCTTATTGGCAGGAAGGCCGAGCTTGGTGAGGATCTCGTGCGCCGATAGTGCCGTGCAACTCCTCACGGCCGCGACATCCGGCGCAGAGTACCCGTAGTCAGCGAGGGCCTCGGCGTGATCAGAAAGACTCTGCGGCGTTTCCAACTGCAGCCATTGCAACGGGCCGTCGTGCGCAAGCCCAAGAAGTCCAAACGGCTGTCCGACCACGATGTACTCCAGCCAGTCAAGCTCCTCAATCTTCTTGGCGAGCCCATCGGCCACCGACCGTTCGTGCAGAAGCTCGACTTGCTCCGCACTGATCGTCCCGCGCATCAGGTGGCCCAGGTGCTCGCAAACACTCCGATGCATCTCGTCGACCGACGACATTATTTCGCGATTGAGGTTCGGCGTGCTCTTCGGAATGAACTTCTGGATGAGGCCCTGGTTGAATGCACGGACCGCCACCTCTGCATCCGCGACACCCGTGAGCAGCACGCGGCGGGCAGGGCAGTCTTCAAGCTCGCGGACCAGGTCAATGCCAGTCATACCGGGCATGTTGTAGTCGACAATCAATACCCCTGTCAGGTGGAATCTTCGCCAGTCTTGGAAGTATCGTTGTACGTAGAGGGCCGCCTCGCCTCCGGGTGTGTCGCGTGCCTCCTGGGCGTTTGACAGAAGGAGCTCGATCGCTCGCCAATACGGTGTCTCGCCGCGGAGCGCTTCCAACGTTGTCTGGGGCGAGTCACGGAACTCGCGAGCGTTCTTGGGCATCGTTTTGCGCAGCGCATCGAGAAAGGCGCCGTCGTCATCGACGTACACCACACGCTTCGGTAGCCTTACGAGGGGGAATCGGCTCATACGAGGGTCGCCTTGGGAAAGGTGATGGTGATCTGGGTGCCTTCACCTGGTGTGGACTGCACGTCAATTGAGCCGCCATAGCCGGCCACGACATACCGCACGAATGTCAGCCCGAGTCCGTGTCCGTGCGTGGGGTCGCCGGTGTAGAACGGCTCAAAGATTCGGGACACCTCTTCCTTCGGCATCCCACAGCCCTTATCCGTAACGGTCAACTTCCCGCCATTGTCGAAGTCGACGGAAACTGCAATTTGTCCGGGAAGGGCAGTGCGGTGCCGCAGAACGACAGCCTTCAAAGAGTTGTTCAACAGGTTCACCACGACCTGTTGGAGCGCCCCTTCTTCCGCTGTGATGCAAAAGTCCCTCTTCACCGAGAGAGTTGCCAGCGCCTCGCGTGTTCCGCGACCCCTGATGAACGTCGAAACCGCTGATTCCGCAACCATGCCAATGCGGACAGGGTGGCGTTGGGCAAACGGCTTGAATGGGTTCGCATTTGCCAGCTGCGTTTCGATCAGCGCATGCGCATGCTCGCAAAACTTCACGACGTCGTCGGCGAGCTCCTGGAGGTCTTCGAGATCACGGCTGTTCGGAAGCTTTCCGGGCCGGTAAGCATGAAGCCGATCGCGAAGACCTTGGCTGAGAAGTTGCAGGCTGGCGAGCGGAGTACGCACTTCATGTGCCGTGATGGCCAATGCTCGCATCTGGCTACGCATGCGCACTGCTCGCAGACTCATGTCCGTGTAGCGCGTCAAGATCGACATCCCGATCGCAAAGGCAAGAACAAGCCATGCGGTCACGTCGAACACGGCCGGGGAGGAGTTGTCGTCCCAGACGCCGACTCGGAACACGGGGACAAGCAGATAGGCGCCGAGGAATGAAAGTGCGGTGACAATTGTTGCGATCCGCCAGTCGGTCAAGCTGTAGTACAGCATCGTCAACGCGGTCAGTGAGGCGAGCCACACGAAATTGCCGCCATTCGCCACGTAGAACCAGGCGGAGAGAACGACTGTACCGAACGCGGCTGCAACCCCGTAAGCAATCGCAGCTCGACGGTCGCTCACTCCGTAACGCAGCATCGCGAAGAGGGCAACCGCCCCTAGGATCGCCGCGACGATCCTCCAGCCAAAGCCGTCGTAGGGCTGCGGACTGAGATGAGTCCATGCCCAGTGGTAAACGGGATGCCCGATAACGAGCGCGCCGGCGAAGACGAGGCTTTTCACCCGGGATTGTTCCTTGACAACCTCCAGGGGGCCGAACAACGGATCCTGAGAATCTAGCCTGCTCATCTAGGCCAGATTATCTCCGGAAAATGTAACTAAAGGTTCAATACTGGGAGTTCTGCCGGCGCCAGGCTGAATGACTACTGGGCGGCGCGGTTATCAGCCTGTCGATGTGGAAGCAGCCGCCATAGAGCACCCCATCTTCGAACGTGATTGGTTTCGCAGTTCGTGGTTCTTCATTGGCGTGAAGGGTCGCGAGTATCGCTCTATCAGTGACGCGTTCAGGCCGGTTGCCGATGGACAGCGGTACCCAGCCGACAAGGCCATGCTGGGTGATCCCGAGAAATCCAAAGGGTTCAGCCGTCACCACGTGTTCGACGAAGAGTTCCGCCAAGAACTGTTCAAGCGCGCTCGCCGCTCCTGGTGAATTGAGGGCGGCCGCCTGTTCCCGAGAGAGGGTCGTGCGCCAAAGCACTTCGAGGCGTGAGTCAGGAGCCTCCATAAGCTCGGCAACAGTCCAAAGCAGGTGCTCTGCCATCTGATCGTCTTGTTTCGACAGGAAACGATGGATGAGGCCAGCGTTGAAAGCGCGGATCGCCAACGCAGAGTCCGAGTAGCCGGTCAGCATCACGCGAAGCGCTCGCCAGTCGCGCGTTTGCCCAAGCAGCTCGAGAGCTGTCGTGGGGGGAATCAGATGATCCACGATCACCACGCGAGTGAGCGCGAACCGCTCTGAGTTGCGTGCCCAAGACGCAAGTATCTCAGCTGGCAGCGACGAGACCCCAGACCTCCAGCGCGCAATGGATTCCTGCTGCATCCACAAGTCGGCATCATCGAATGGAATCTCCATTTTGGCGTGCTCCAATAGTGCCTGGGCAGAGGAGAAGCTCAGCGTGCGCCAGCGCTTGCGCAATGCGCTCTCGACGATCTGCAGGAAGTCTTCGTCGTCATCCAAGACGGCTACTGTGCCAGGCCGGCGGAACAAGACCAATCCCATAATCGCCTATCAAGTCGCGGTTGTAGCGAGTGCCCGCAAATTGCGGTCCGCGAGATTGCCCGTCACGTGAATAGCAGACTGACCGACGAGAAGTTCACCCTCGACGCCAAGCGGGTGGGCTGTAACCGTGCCAGCACCAGGCGCAGAAAGTGCCTGCCGCAGCTGCACATTCGACAACAGCGCACCGTCCCTGATACGCGCGGCCGCCTCCGTTGGCAATCCATAGCTCGTTGACAGCTGGGCCAGTTCGTCGAGATGGGCCCGCGGCTCCAGCTGAAGCCAGTGCGCCGCGCCAGCAGCATCTAGACAAAGCACGCCGAACGGATCGCCCAAGAGCACCCATTCCCGGAAATTCTCAAACAGGAACGGCACCAGATCCTCCACAACCCCTTCCCCACGAAGCAGCGCCGCCTGCTCCTGGCTCACCGTGCCCATCCAGATTTGATGGAAGCGGTCGTTGGGAACGCAGCGGAGGCTTTCAACTGCCTGCACCAGTTTTCCGAGAAAGCCGACGTCCTGCTTGGGCAGGTAGTTGTCGATCTGACCTGAATTGAACGCGCCCGTCACAACGGCTTCTTCAAACGCACCGCTCAAGAGGACACGACCACCGGGCCAGTCGAGCAGTTCGCTCAACGCGTCTAGGCCCGTCTTGCCAGGCATGAAGTAATCGGCAACCAGCACCGTGGCCAGCGAAACGCTAGAGCGCGTAGCCCAATGCCGCAACACGAGCGGAATGATGGGGAGGCCCTGGTGCCACTGCGCAACCATCTCTTGCTGGGCCCACATTTCAGCCTCCCAGAGCGGCGGCTCCTGCTGAAGCGCGTTTACGCACGAATCAGCGTTCAGGAATACCCGCGCCTCCCATGCTCGAGGCACGACCTGCTGCAGCATTTCCAGGAAGGAAGGGTCGTCATCAAGTAGCGCGACGTAGCCCGCTCGGTGATACAAGGGCAATCGGGGGGCGCCCGGTTGGCGCAGGAGTTGCGCCCACTTCTCACGGAATTTGGGGCTCGCCCGCAGTCGCGGCCGAAGGTCGTCCTCGCCAGACAGTTTGAGTATTCGGCCAAAAGAGGAATCAGCGAAACGGGCGAACGCGGATGATCCCATGTCGCTCACACACGCAGGGCGCGACGCGTGACTTCATCGACCTCAATGAAGCATGCTACCGTCAAGACGGCGCCCACGCGGATTGGAGACGCGAGCCGATGGACACTCAATCCTTGCTTCTTGAGCAACCGTTCGATGGCCGCTGTCGTGACGGTCACGTACCTCTCGATGCCTCTGCTCCGTGCAAAGTGCCAAGCCTGGGTCATCAGCGCCATCGACAATTCCCCAAAGCCGATTTGCGGATTGCCCGCGTGCTCGGCAACGCTCAAACGGTCAGTTGCAATCGCGAACCGGCTTAACTCCCAACAAT